>NZ_MCRH01000006.1:0-427067 GCF_014332665.1 Microbacterium sp. 4-7 | reverse complement strand
CGCTCGACCATGCCGATAGCGCGGTCGGTGAGGCCGTCACCGGGATAGAAGTCCTCGTAGTGCTCCTCGACGTCCGCCAGCGTGGTGAGGCTGCACAGGGCGAGCAGTTGGCGGATGTCGTCCACGTCGCGCCCCGGGCGATTGGCGCGGAGCTTCATGGCGAGGAGCGCCTCTTTCGAGGCGACTTGGACGACAACGCTGTCGCGGTCGTAGATCGTCTCCCACTCGACGGGTCGCCGCCCGAACGTGGGCACCGAGTCTGCGTTCTCCACCGCGAAGTTGAACCAGCCGGCGCTCCATCCTCGTCGATCCGCCACACGCTCGGCTGCGGCGAGGACGGCGTCATCGCTTCCGGGGTGAATGTGAAGAGAATCGAGGTCTCCAGTGGTGCGCCGGTCGAAGTACCTGATGACGAGCGCGGCACCGCCGACGAGGCGTATGCCCGCGACTTCACCGGCCGTGTGGAGCTCACCGACGAGGTCACGGAGGCCGGAGATGATGTCGTCGCGATCGAGCGAGTCGCCCATCAGACGCTCGCCAGAGTGTCTCGCCAGACAAGGACGCCACGCTCGAGGAACTCGGCGGGGACGTCCTCGGGGGCTGGGATCGGGTCCGCAGGATCGACGTCCAGGGTTCGAGGCGCCCGGAGCTGTCTGTTCGGAGCGTCAACCCATGCGGGAGAGGGGAGTCCCTCCTCGCCGAGGCGAAGATCCACGAGTGCTGCAAGGGCCGCATCCCACGCGCGGTCGCCAGTCGGCTCCGGCTCGGCGAGGCCGAGGACCCCGCGTACAAGGCCGTGTTCGGAGTCGAGGTTGTCACTCAACTGGATGAGCTCGCGAAGAGCACTGTACTTGTCGCCCGCACGCAGGTACCTACGGATCGCTGCGGCGATGGTCGCCGCGTCGTCCCGCCGCGTGGGTGCGGAATACAGTCGGTGGCCGGTGCCGCTGAGGAAGCGCTCGACGGTGCTGAACTCGGCCTCGCGACCGCTTTCGAATCGCGAGACTCGGCCCTGGTCGACGTTGGTCCGTTGGGCGAGATCCTTCTGTGTGAGGCCGCGGCTCTTTCGAGCGGCGCGCAAGAGAACTGATGCGTTCGTCATGTCGTCCCCTCTCAGAAATGTTTTCAGAGCCATATTCTATCGGGTTTCGAGGCTGAGCGGGACCGACGCAGTGGCGCGGCATCCTGAGGGGTCTGGCGACCCGAGGGATGCCCAGGCTTATGACCCCGCGCTCGCGCGTCGCTTCGCCTGCTCGGTCAGCTCCTCGATCGCCATGTCTCCGTCGACGTAAGACTGGACTCGCCCCACGAGTGAAGGATCCGGTTCCAGCCCCTCAAGGGCCCAGCTCGCCACGGTGTCGTCGACGAGATCATGTCGCCGGATGAACTCGAGCGTCTCTTCGGTCGTGAAGGTCTTGCCTCCGCGTTCGGCGAGAGCTTTGATCCGAAGCTCCTCCATGCCCTCTCGGATCTCCTGGAGACGTGCGAGACGCGCCTGCTCTTGTGGGTCGGTCACGGTGTCTCCGTTCAGGCGACCGGCTCCAGCAGAGTCGGGTCAGTGGGGTCGAGGGTGCGGCTATTGCTGACCTTTCGGTCGACGATGTGTTCGCGGATGGTGGAGGCGACGTGGCTCGAGGTGTGCTCCAGCATCGCCAACGTCTCCGTCTTCCGGTCACCGGTGAGCTTCTCCGGTGTGAGCCAGGCATCCCAGGTGTCGGGCATCAGGAACGCGGGCATCCGGTCGTGCACCTCGCCGCTGGCATCGCGCGCTTCGCGGGTGATGACGACGAAGCAGCGCGACTTCACGCCGTTCGGCAGCTCCATCGACCAGGTGAGACCGGCAGCAGAGAGCAGCCCGTCGCCGTGCAGGAAGTGCGGGGTCTTCGGGGTCTTCTCACCGGTCCACTCGAAGTAGCCGCGCATCGGGACGATGCACCTCGCTGCAGAGAAAGCGGGTGCCCAGAACCCCTGGGCGAGCTTCTCCATGCGAGCATTTATGACCGGACCACCCTTGGGGCGGTTCGCCGGCTTCTGCCAGTCCCATCGCACGAGCTCGAGGATCCGGCCCTCGCCGCGGTCGCGGATGATCGGGGCGTTCTGAGTTGGAGCCACCGAGTAGGCGCCGGCCCACGACTTCCACCAGTCCTCAGGCTTGCCGCCATCGGCGACATATTCTCGGATCAGTTCATCGGTCTTGGCGTCGTTCGCGAATCGGCCGCACATACGAGCGACCCTACGCATCCTCGGTGGCGGCCGCTACGAGTTAATGCTGATGAAGCGAGCATCGGGGAGGGCTTCAAAGCGCGGCGCGGATAGTCGGGTCGCATCGGGGTCGATGGGCTAAGGCTGAAGTTGGGGGGCACCCGAGAAGATTGGACATCGTCTGAGCATCGCTCTAGCGACTGCGGGCATATGCAAAATGACCGCATCGAGAATACCAGCGGCACCGCCTCAGTTGACTCCCACGAGCGCGTGCCACGTTCGTGCCAGAATGCGCACCTGCTGGGAGGGGGCCCGCACTGCAAGATCACAGCCGAGTGCTTCGCCGGACCCCCTCGAAATTCAGAGCGCTGCTCGACTCGGCTCAACATGGCACATTGCTATGCGAGAGCATCAAAGAACTGTGCCATCCATTGCAAATGATCCTCGACGCTGTCGGTCGCGTACATGATGATCTCGCCCCAACCAGACTCGCATCCGCCTGTAATGATCCAGGATTGCGCTAGAGATGTGACGCTCCGCTCCCGATCACTCCGGCGCCCCGCGGTAGGCATCGGCTCCACGCTCATGGCGGCTAGGCGTGAAGCACGCGCGAGCCGCGCGACCAGTTCACGGTGGAGGTCCGGCGAAACCTCGGCCAACGCGCGTGCGGCATCCGCCCACCCCGCTCCGACCAGTTGCCACGGCGCTGAGGAATCTTGCGAGCTCTGCCCGATGTCCGCTGCTGTGTCGGCGATCTGCAGCCGAACCTCGCGTCTCCGAGCCGCCGACATAGCGGGAAGGGCGGCGACAAGCATGGCCAGCGCGCCGTGCGCCCGCTGCCAGTCGCCGGCGTATCCGCGTTCTCGCGCGAAACCGAGAAGGACGCGCGGAAGCGATACTTCCCGCGTCGCTTCGGCTAGTCGCGTGGTTGCCTCTGACTTTCGCCCCGAAAGGAATAGCTGCACGGCGCGTATAGTCTCGACCTTGACGTGGCTCGGCTTGCTCGCTGCACGTGCCAGAGCATGATCGGTGAGGTCGTCGGCGCAGACCAGCGCACTAGCGGATGCTACTCGTGCCCATGCACTCGATTGCGACCAGGGTGTTTCAATCTGATCCACGGTTTCGATGGCACATGCGTAACGTCGATGCATCGTCTCGTGCTCGGCGAGCCTGACCAGCGCGTCGTCGCGCTCAGGGTGGCGAGGAATCCGCAGCGCGATCTCCTTGGCAATCGTCAACGCCCTCTCGGCGAGGGCCGGCGCTCCAAGAGTGAGTGACATACCGGCGACATCGAGTGCGACGAAGCTGCATCGGGCGCTGGCCTCGTCGGACACCGCAGTGATGGCCGCACTGCAAAGGCCAACGGCCGCTTTACGATCGCCGGCGGTCATCGCATGCTTAGCCAGTGCGTGGTGCGCACGCGCCTCTGCCCAGGGTCGACCGAGGGCGCGGAAGAACCGCGCGGTAATCCCAGGCCCTCTTCGACGGTAGAAGTTCGACCCCACCTGCAAGACGGTCACCTCCCACGAACGCTCGGATCGGTGACTTCCGACGGGGCCCTGCAGTCGTATAGCGGCCGCTGTGTCATGCAAAACCGGGACGTCGCCTCCACTTCCGATCGAGTCGAGCAAAGACTCCAGCGGACGCACAATCGTGATGGAGTGCGACTGGGACAGAATCACCCGAGCTGCCCACTCCTCTCTTACTTCGCCTAACGATTCCGTCGCGTTCCAGGTCGACCGTAGGGCGCTCGCCCGTCGATCTGCCCCGGCGATCGTGTCCACGACTCTCCGCTCATACGACTGCTGGACGATGATGCTCTCGAGGTGCTCTTTAGCAATGAGGAGGCGGGCCAACAGCGTCAAGTCATCGTGCGTGGCGGAAGCGAACGACCGCAGAACCTGGTGTATTTGATCAAGTGCCTCGGAGTATCCGCTTCCCCGCGCGACGAGCGACTTGATTCGACCCGGATCAGTCGAAATCTGTGCGGCGAGACTCTGCTCGCCATCTTCAATTGCCATGGCGATGTACGCCGCATCGAGGAAATACGGCGAAGCGAGAGCCCAGTTGTCTCCAGCGATCGCTCGCGCGCCCGCATGTAGGCTCGCGCGAAAGGGGGCCGTCGCCGTCGCGTAGGCGCGAACCCATAAGTCGCTGTCGCGCAGGTCCCGCACGTCATGGAAGGCAGGGACGAGATTGCGGACTATTTGCTCGAGGGTTTGCTCGTGCCCGAGTTCGTATCCGCGACCGATTCGGTCAGAGCGGACCGGGACGAGATTTCGACCGCGCCGACGGTGGATCAGATCTCGGACGCGCACCGTCGATTCCCCCGTCAGGTGAGATAGATCGGCGATTGACAACGGCGTCCTCGCTGCCGCGAAATAGCCCGCTACGCGAGCCCCTGCATCCGTGCGCATCAACTCATCTATCTCAGACGGGTCCACGGCCATCTCGGCCTCGGGGCTGGGTGCGAGGTCAGTCCAGCGGTCGTCGTCCCGCAACCAGTGTCCAGCCGGCACGTCGTCCGGAACAGGAGGATTGGGCCTCGTGGATACGATGACGCCAATACCGAGTGCGCTCATGGCCGCCACGTCCGGGAGGATTCCGGCGATCGAGGCGGCTTCGATGTGGAGTGCTTCATCCTCGTCGAGCCCGTCAACGAGGAGGACGAGGGTGCGTCCATGAAGACGGGTCTGGAATGCGGCCCGTTCCAGCAGCTCACGCCATAGGATCTCGTCCTCGAAACCGCCCCCCTCTGAGGGACCGAAAAGCACGCCGGCCAAACAAGCGAGATAAGCACCGGTGACATGCACGAAAGAACGTCGACTGCTTTGGCCGATCTCACGTGCGCGGACGAAGTACGGGACGATCTCAAGGTCATCCAGTCCATCGCGAGCGACCGTATACATCAGACCGCTCTTGCCTGCTTTCTCCTTGCCGCGCCATGCGACCAGGCGCAGGGAGTTGCCTCGCAGGATCCGGAGGGAATCTACCTCGGTCTCCCGATCAGCGAGGGAGGCGGGTGCACGATCAGCGATGAACCGTCCGTACTCCTGCACGATCTTGTTCGCAGTGATACCGCCTGTTCCGCTCTGAACTTGATGGGCGGAGATCGCATCCAGCTTCTTGATGATCTCGTCAGATGCGCGAAGCGAGGCGCCTAGCGCCTCGACTTCGATAGATCCGTACACAGATGGCCCTGCCTCGATGACCCAGTCGCAGATAGCGCCAGAGACAGCGTCAAGCGATCGTTCCAGGTATCCCCATCCGCGTTCGCCGATCGAGGTGCTGCGGGTGTGATCGCGATCGAATCGACGGACTGCCTCCGTGCTACGCAGGAAGACGGCTACAGTATGCGGCCCACGCGCGGCACCCACGAGCAGTTCGCTGCGGAACGCACGATCGCGCGGCAGGCGTTCAGCAACTTCCTTGAGCACCGATTCCAGCACTCCGACAGCCCAATCAACATCCGCCTCGTAGTCAGTGCCCTTTGCCGAGCCACCGAGTTCACGGCGGGCGATTTCGAGGAACGACGTGACACGACCACGATCGTTCGAATCGATGAGCCCTTTGAGGAGGGCTGAACCCCAGTCGCCGTTGAGGGCGTCGATAACGCGCTGGCCCATGCGCGGATCGCGGTCGGCGTCCAGGCGGAGGAGATGCGATCCCATAGGTGGATCGTACTGGCGTGGCGCGAGAGAATACCGATCTGCTCGCTAGGGGCGGGGCCCGCCACATGGCCACCGCTCCCTCGCGCCATTGCCTGTCGTGATCTCCACGCTCGGACGCTTCGTGGTGACTGCGCTACGCCGTATGTACCCAGGTCCCCAGACGGCCGGTAGACGATTCACCTCATCCTTCATGCGCTGATGGAGAGCGGGGTAGGAATGACTGCCGGGTGTTCGCGAATCTGAACGTTCGTCGACCGATCCAGATGTAACTGCGCTCGTTTTCCCGCGTAAACGAGCAAGAAACTTGATTCCGAGCGCCAGTGACTGCTAGGTTTGAATCAATCCGGCGATGTCGGATTGCACCCGACGGGAACCACGTGGATGGCCCCTCGCCCGTCGCACATTTGAGGCCAAGCCCCGGGCGCAGGTGATCACCAGCGCGTAATGAGCCCCCGGGGTCGACGTTCTGGTGAACAACGGATCGCAACGACGAGGTCCTGGCGGGAAGGCACCGGCAGGTGGCCCGTGAGACATGCAGGTGCTCCTTTCTTTTTGAGAGGAGTGGGCTTGCCTACTCACGTCACATCCCAGACCCCGGCTCGACTCACTCTTCAGGAAGCCGCTGACGCCCGGCGCATCGGCTATTCGACGCTTCGGAAGCGTGTAGCTGATGGAAGCTTGCCTGCGGAGCGCATCGGTCGCCGCATTTACGTTGACCCTGCTCATCTTGACGCGATGGCGGCTCCCGTCATCGGCCGACCCCGAGCAGGGGCGGAGATCGACTCAGCCGTTGCCCGTGTCGTCGCAGCAGCACCGCGCCTTACAGCTGAGCAGCGCGAGCGCCTTGCAGTGATCATCGGAGGTGCGGCGTGAATACACCGTTCCACTCCGGCTGGAAAGCGCACGAAATTAGTGACGCCGGCGGCACGTTTCAAGTATTGATCCGGCGGATGCAGCGGCACGCACCGCCCGCTCACTTGAGCTCGATTGCTGGGGGTCTCCAGAGAAGTGCCCCAGCAATCGAGCCGTCGGGAGCGCAGCGGTCCCTTGATTTTCCGGGGTTCTCGCCGCGGGGTCATAAGGCGCCTATGGGTCCCCGTGTTTATGACCCCGACCCCCTATTGCCCGCGGTGGGCTCCGCCGCCCCGCTCGCGGGACGTGAAGTCGCATTCGGAGAACTTGCCTCTGTGCGATCGATGGGAACTGGTCGGCGCGCGATCGTCGTCGGGTTCGACTCCGAGTTCACGACAGTGGATGGTGTTCGGACGATCGACAGTTGGCAGTTCGCAACGCCCGATTTGGACGATTCGTCGATGATGGTCCAAGTCGTCATCCTTCCGCTCGACGGGCGACGAATCGGGATGCACACCGCTCTGTGGGAAGTCGTCCGCGCTGCGTCATTGTGGCGGTCACCTCAAGTGAGGGCAGAGGTGGATGACCGGGGAGTGCGGCGTAGCACGGTCATCGAGCACGCCGGCGCGGGTTCCGCTGGTGACGCCGCTCGAAGCTGGGCAACGAACCCCGGCGATTGGCAGGCCAGGGCTGCAGCCCTTGCGCCCTGGCGCGTCCCAATCGTCTTGGCCTGTCACTACGGTGCTGCCGATCTGACGTCGTTTCGCGGTGGCGCGAGAGTGACCGATCATCTGACGCGCCTCACGTCCGCTGCCGGCGGCCTTGTCACGCTGCTTCCGTTCCGCCTCCAGAGCGGCGACCAGCGGGGCGATGACTTCGGTTGGTGGCGGTCGTTGAGTGTTACGGTCCGCGACACGATGACGCACGCTCCTGCGGGCAAGCGGACGCTCGCCGCAATCGGCGCGGCCGCTGGCATCGAGAAACTCGAGGTACCGGGAGACCGCATCTCGCGAATGACGGAATATCGTCGCGAGCACTTAAACGACTTTCTCAACTATGGCGTCAACGACGCAGAGATCGTCGTCGAATTCCTCGCCCGCATCTGGGGCGAGGGCATGCTCCCGCCTGTGACTCTCGGTGGTGGTGCGGCGGCGTCGCTCGTGGCGTCGGGATCCGAGTACTTCGGGGTGGCGTCCCCGAAAGAGTTCAGGCTCGCGTTCTCCGGCCTTGTCGAGGATGACGCCGTCGATGTGGTGGAAGAGGGTGACGAGTTGACGTTCTACGCTAAACGCGGTCGCACGCCGGTGGACGGTGCCGCAGCACAGCTGAGCAAGGCTTTTGCGTCCGCCTACCACGGCGGGTTGAACGCGTGTCCTGCGCCGGGGTACTACCCGACGCGAACGATCGACATCGATGCAAAGAACGCGTACCCGACGGCCATGGCACTCGTGCCTGATCTGGATTGGGAAACCGGTGCTATCCGCGACGTCATCCACGAACGGAACTTGAGTACCTCAGATGTGCCGGAGCCGACCACGTCCTTCGTGGCATTCGTCTCGTTCGAGTTTCCCGGTCACGTCTCCTATCCGACTCTCCCCATCGTGGCCGACGGCACGCTCATCTATCCGCGGTCGAGCGAGGGAACTGCGGGGACATGGGTTTGCGGGCCCGAACTCTGGCTCGCGCTCCGGCTTGGCGCGAAGGTGTTCTGTCAGATCGGTTTCGCGGGGCGACCTGCTCACCGTGTTGATGGCTCGATCAGCCTGTCGCTTCGTCATGGCGTGAAACAACTGATCGAGGACCGCGCGACCGCGAAACGACTCTTCGGAAAGGGATCGCTTGAGGAAGAGACGTTGAAGACGGGCGTATGCACGATCTATGGGAAGACCGCTCAAGACGTAGCTGAGCAGCGCTCGTGGGATGCCCATAAGCAGGAGATGGACAACGTCGGTGGCTCCGCGATTTCCAGCCCCTCGCACGCGGCAACCACGACAAGCCTCGTGCGCGCTCAGCTCCTGGCGACGATGAATCAGATCGCCGAACGAGGCGGTCAGGTCTTCTCGGTCACGACTGACGGATTCATCACAGACTGGTCGTCGACCGACGTTGAGAATCTTGATCTCTACGGTCTAGCGACACATCTGCGCGAAGCTCGCAAGGCGCTCACCGGGGACGCAACCATCTGGGAAGCCAAGCATGTACAAGACGATCTGGTGAACTTCACGACCCGCGGGAATGTGTCACTCCGCTCCGACGGCGTGTGCGCTCACAACGGTTTGAAGCCCTCCGAAGGGATCGAGGCCGACAGCCCCGAGGATCGGGAAGAGCTCTTGGTCAACGTGGTTACTCGTGAGGGTCGAGTCGAGAACGCCTACCGTCGATTCCCTAGCTTCCAAGAGCTTTCCAGGCGGGAAGGGCGTAAGGACTTCATCCCGTCGGTTGTCGAACGCGCAGTCAGCATGGACTTCGACCTCAAGCGCCGCCCACTGATGGCATCAATGTCGGGCGAAAGCGTTCCGGTCCCAGACGGATCGAAGCACGAGATGGCGACCTTTCAGACGGCTCCGTGGGACTCCATCGAAGAGTGTCTGCGTGCGCGAGCGATCGCCCGGGAGATCGCGAAAACCGGGTGCCTGAGGACCGTCGACGAGTGGAAAGACTGGCACGTCCGATTCGCTCACGGAAAGGGGCACCGGATCGTCACTCCTCGTCGCGCCGTGCTGATGTCAATCGTGATGGGTCACCGCCAGGGAGTCGTCACCATTCCGACGCTGGCAGATCGCGATCTCAGTCTTTTCGATCGTCTCGACTGGATCGCCCAGTGGGGTCTCGGCACCGTCAGTGAGGGCGACTGGAAGAACGCTCGTCGTCCCGAACGAGCGTCTCAGATGCTGCCTCTCTCGGAACTCGAGCCGTGGCTCTCACGCATGCTGTCCGCGGCTCCTGGCAGGTTGCCTCTCGAGCGGTCGGGAGGTGCGTTGTGACGATTCGTCGACACAGTTGCCGTCTACCCCGCGTAGCGGCCCCCGGAGGGCACCAGGAGCTTCTGACGAGCGAAGCGTGCTCAGAAGTGTATGGGGCTACACCTTCTTCTGACGAGAAGGAGCAGCCCACCCTCCAACGGAAGCACAGGGGTGGGTTGCGGATGAGCGACAGGAGAAGCCCCTCGGGAGAGCCGCCGGAGGCTCCGTGGTCTGTTGCGTCGAGGACGGAACAGACCACGGACGACGTCGAGAGGAACGAAGAATGAGTTACACGATGACGTTCGACGTTTCTCACAAGGTGGGACGCGGAGGGCATGCGAAGGCCTTCTTCAGGCACATCGCGCGAGATGCTGACCAGAAAGCTGGCTTCGTCTTCCCCCAGTCGAATCCGAACATCGTCCCGGAGAGAACTGCTCTCAATATGACGATGGTCAACGACGGTTCGGGTAGCGTGAGGCGTCTTGCTTCCGTCGATGGCCGGCCGCCTTCGGACGAGCTCGATGACTACCTCAAGCAGCGCCTTGAGTCGGTCGGGAGGGCTCTCCGCAAGGACGCGGTCTTAATTCGCGGCGTTGTCCTCCAGCTCGATCCGAAGTGGTTCGCCGAGCACGATGCCTCTTGGCGCGAGAAGGGGCCGAGCAAGGAGTCCTACGCGTACATGGGAGCGGCGCTGGATTGGGCTGTCGCCGAGTTCGGCGCTGACAACATCGTGGGGTTCTCCGTGCACCTAGATGAATTGCATCCGGGCCTGCAGGTGGCAGTTGTCCCCGTAACGGGCGACGGACGGCTCTCCCAGAAGGACTTCTTCAAGGGGCCGGCCGATCTGAGGCGCCAACACAAGGAGCTTCGTGCTGTGATGGCCGAAGCCGGGTACGACGTGGAGCACCGAGTTACGGAACGCTCGAGAGAGCATCTCAGCAGCAGCGAGTTTCAGAGAAAGGCAGATTGGCTCCGGGAGGCTACCGGTGAGTTGGAGAAGGAACGGGAGGCGAGCGATTCGGTGCGGCGGCGACTCGCGTCCAGGGATTCGGACCTTGACGATCGGGAGTCCGTCGCTGTTGAGAAGGAGCGCGAGCTGGCGTCTCGCCGGGCGGCCGCGGAGCATGCAGTTCGAGACGCGAACGAGGCTCGGCGCCAGGCGCAGCTTGCGCAGCGAACAGCGGCGCAAGCGCGCGAGGACGCCGACGCAGAGAGCCAAAGGATGCGAGACATCAACGCGCGTCTGGAGAGCGTCCCCGCGGACGTGGACCGGTGGCTGGACAAGGTGAAGGTTGGCGGTAAGCCTCTTCGCGAGCTCTTCGACGCCGACATGGCGAAAGCACGCAATACCCGGAGGTCATTGGTCGAGATGATGGGGCGAGACATGCGGCCGGATGTCACGAGGTTCGATCGCGAGCGATAACGCAGACCCGCGGCTTGTGGGCGGCTAGTGTCCGCGGAGTGACCACTATGCGGTCACTCCGCGGACACGCTCGATCTAGATGCAGAATCCCGCGCTTACTGACTCTGAACTGGCCATACTGTGACCACGAGGCGGTCACCTCGCGGCCACAACCAGCGGTGGCCGCACCCCTCGCTCGAGAGGCTGTCCACAATATGGTCACCTGGCACCCCATTCGCGGTCACTCGAGGTGCCTGATCCTCAAGCGAGGAGAACGGAATGACCTCGTTGAAGGCAACTCGGCCTTCCACGACGACATTGTCCCTCTCCCCGCCTACGATGACAGCCATGAACTCTCCCGAAGAGAAGTCCGTTCGTCATCGGCGGCAGGCTGAGCCGTCGGCCGCGTCGATGGCCGCACTCGCAGACGCGATCGCGCGACTCAACGCCGACGGCGATTACGTTGCGAGTGTCCTGACCGGTGCCCTTCTCGCGCAGCGACCGGTATCCGACGATGAGGATCCAACACCGCAAGAGGCCGGGTATCTAGCTAGCTCCGGGGCGACCACTCCAGAGGACTTCCAGGACACCTCGAGCCGAGTGGCGCGCGGCAGTCTCCCCGCAGTTGCGGCAAGCACGCTTCTAACGAGCCTGCACCAAAGCATGTCTGCAGAGAGCGCGGCGTTGTTCCTGCACCTCGATGAAGCTTCGCTGGATCAAGCAGTCGAGAACGGTGAGCTTTACGCCGTCGATATCGCCGGGCAGAGACGATTCCCGTCTTGGCAGTTCAGCTTGTCCTCTCCGGGGAAGCTCCTCCCGCACCTTGCGCAGATCATCGCTCTACTGGGGGAGAAGAACTGGGTCTCGGTCTCCGGGCTGATGGCGACGCCTCAGCCGGTCATGGTGACTGAAGGCCGTCAGACGCCGGTTGAGTGGTTCCGAAGCGGCGGCGGGATAGAGGCGCTTGAGCACATCGTCGAGGGTCAGAAGTGGCGCTAGCGCGCTGAGAACTTTGAAGGCACTGGCCCGGGGTATCTGAGAACGAGCATCCGCTTTCAGAAGTCGGATAGGCCCGACGTGAGCTGGATCGCAAGGGCGTTGGCTGGTATGACCTCAGGCTCGACTATTCGTCGGCCCGAACTGGGGCGAGATTTGACTCCGCCCTGCGTTCGATCTCTGGGATCGAGATCGCGAACGCTTGAAGGTTCGGGGCGAACCATTGCGGCTCTTGCAGCTCGCCATCAATGAAGGTCATTACCTCGTATGCACGCCCAGCAACCGGCGAAACCCCCACGACCGGCGAGACGAACACCCGGGTTCGATACGACTTGCCGAAGTACCAGCGGTCGGACTTGTCGCCCGTCGGAACATCGTCACGTCGAGACGATAGCCATCCGCGCATGCGAAGGAAGACGTCGAGCGAATCATCGATGCCGTACTCCCAATCCTCCTCGTCAAGCTTGTACTCGTAATCGGTCCAGTCGTCTGGGCGTTCAGCGCGTTCGATCACGGAGGGAGACTAGCCGAGGTCCACTGGCTTGAACAGTGTTGAGAGAACATACTCAACGAGCTGTGCCTCTTGGACGCGGAACAGTGGGTACATCTACTGGCGCCCGACATCTCCCCCGGGGCTGGGTACATCTACTGGCGTCCCCCCGTCCCCACCCTGGGGAAGCTACGTCTACTGGCGCGGGACCTCCGCACTTTCCGAGTGGGTACATCTATTGGCGCCAGACACGTCGCCAGACGCCCGATGGGTACATCTAGTGGCGCCGGACTCTAGAGCAACGGAATTCATGCGCTTGCCCGCCTGGTCGGCTGCCGCTAGCCACGTCGCCATTCGATGTCGACGCTCGCCGCGACCGCGTCGGATGTTGTTACACGCCTACCGTGCCCTACAGGCTTGATTCGAACGACCATCAGGCCGTCGACGAGGAGTCGGCGCCTAGCCAAGGTGGCTCCATCCCACCAAGCTTCGACATCATCGACGACGGCCAACTCCGCGAAGGGGTCTTCGCGAACAGCGAGAGCGATCTGGTCACTGATTGCCTGGAGTTCTCTCGAGATCTCCGTGAGGCTGTCGTCCGCCTCGATGTCGGTCATCAGGCCGCGAGCGACAAAGCTTGCGATCGACTGGCGGCGCCCCCTAAGCGCTTCCCGCGTCGAGTTCAGCACAGCGATATCGATCGAATCTGAACGCGGAGTGATCAGGTCGATGGCATCTTCTTGCAACAAGCGCGCGACACAGATGTTTGAGACGTACTGGTCGATGATGTCGCCGTTGCGCATGAAATGGCCCTTCGGACACCGGTAAGCGTGATATCGACGCGACGGTGCTGCTCCGCCTCCGCTCTTTCGGGCAGTGGGGTGAGTCTCGCCGCTGGCGGAGCGGACGGCATGCGAGCAGATCGCGCATACGGCGAGACCGGAGAGTAACCACTTTCGCGCGGTCCCGCTGTGATTCGCTTTGACACCGATAAGTCGACCACGGCTCGCGATGAGCTGGTCCCGCTCGACAATCGCCTTCCAGGCGCCCGGCGTGCAAGCATCAAGATCGATTGAGGTCGCGTCAAACTGGCCACTCGGCTGCGCGGGGGGCAGAAGCGCTGCGTAAAGCGGGTTCAGGAGGACCCGTCGAACAGTGGTCGACTGCCAGCGGACGCCCCGCCGCGTCAGTCTGCCAGCATCGCTGAGATCACGTGCAATCTGAGCGAGCGGGGCCCCAGCGAGGAACTCCCGAAAGATCTGCCGAACGTCCTCTGCTTCAGCTTCATCGACTTTGTAACGCGTGCCAGCAGGATCTCGCTCAATGCTCGGCACCCAGCTGTAACCGTGCGGAGGCTTACCTGGTGTCGGGTGACCCGCGATACGTCGCCCCACGGCGTAACGGGCAGCTCTCTCAGTCTTGATTCGGACTTCTCGCTCGGCCAGCAACACGAGTTGCTTGAGCATGAAGTCATCCAGCTCAGTGTCGATGCCTTCGCGGATGACGACCACTCGGATGTCACGCCGCGGCGGCCGAATGTCGAGCACATCGATGAGGCTGCGGGTGATGCGAGAAGTTTCGGTGACAATGACGGTGTCGAACTCGCCAGCATCAAAAGACTTCAGCATCGCTGACCACGCGGTCTTTGGTCCTCGCTCTTTCGAGGCAGACGTGTCGTTATCCTGGTGTTCGGCGACCACTCGCCAACCTCGACGGTGTACCTCCGTGCGACAGTCTTCGAGTTGTTGGGCGATGCCCTGGTCCTCCTCGACTGACTGCCTCGCGTAGATCGCGACCCGGGGCACTCGAGGAACAGCAGAAGTCATACGTCGATCCTGGCAGAGTATGTCTCTAGGCGTTCACGGTGGCCATCGTGGTGATGGCGTACTCGGCGGTGGCCGCGCCACTGTCGTCGCCGAAGAGGGTTGCCGCGCTGCGCCGGGTGAGCGAGGGGATGGTGTTCATGTGTTCCTTCTTTCTATGGGACGGATACGCGGTGCATCCGGTGGAACTCGGCCGTCACAGCGGCAGTGGAGTGGAGGCGAGCACGCTCAGCAGAAGCGGTGCGACGCCGAGCAGCAGGAAGGCCGGGAGAGTGCAGACTCCGAGCGGGATGAGCAGCGTCGTCGAGAGCTTGGCCGCGCGAAGGCGTCCGTCCACCCGTGACGCGTGTCTCTCCTGGCCGGCGGAAGCCCGAAGCAGTTCACCCGCCGGGACCCCGGCAGCATGCGACAGCTCGAGCACCGCGCCGATGCGAGCGTCGTCACCGGTAGACGATGCCGGGCTCTCGGCGACGAGGCGCAGGGCTCGTGGGATCGACGCGCCTCCTGAGAGGGCGACCGCCATGAGCTCGGCTCGCATGCCCGGTGTTCCCGGTTCGGGACGCGCCCGCGTGAGGAGTCGCCCGGTCCACGCGCGCGCCGCGGCGACGAGCAGGAGCCCGGCGACCACGCACCCGGCGCCGGCGGGCGTCCCGACGATGACGCCGACAGTGTCGAAGCCGAGTGCGAAGCCGAGGAAGAGGCCGGCGAACGGCATCCAGAGCAGGAGCTTGGCGGTTCCCGCGGGCTCGGCGAGCGCGATGCGCACGTCGTCCGCGGCGGATGACGCGTCGCGCAGCGTCTCAGCGAGCATCCTCAGCACCTCGGCGAGCGGTGCGCCGACGGTCGTCGCGATCTCCCAGGCGGCCGCGAGGTCACGCCACGCGCCACCCTCCGCTTCGATGGCCGCGATGAGCGGGACGCCGCCATCCACACGGGCGATCACGGACGCAGCGTGACGGTCGCCGATCGAGGCAAGATGGCGCCATGCGACCATCGGCACCGCGCCGGCTTGGAGAAGCACCGCGAGCGTCTGCACCGATGTCGCGGCGTCGCCCCCGGTCTCGACGACCGGACGACGCCATCCCCTCACCACGGCCGCACCTCCTCGATGCTCAGCCGATCCCCGCTCACCGCGAGCTCGCCGGCGTGCGCGATGCGCCTCCGCCCGCCAGGCGCCCTGTCGAGATGAAGGACGATCGTGAAGGCGCTCACAGCCTGGCGCGCGAGCGCCGTGGCATCCATCGCCGCGAGGGCGCCGAGCGCTTCGAGCCGGGCTGGCACGTCGCTGAGACCGCTCGCGTGGAGAGTTCCCGCTCCCCCGTCGTGTCCGGTGTTCAGAGCAGTCAGGAGTTCTCTCACCTCCTCGCCGCGGCATTCTCCGACCACGAGACGGTCGGGGCGCATGCGCAGCGACTCGCGGACCAACCGGGCGAGGCTGATGCCGCCGGCTCCCTCGAGATTCGACTGCCGTGCCTCCAGAGCGACGTGGTGGGGATGCTGCGGGCGCAGTTCGGCGACGTCCTCGATCGTGACGATGCGCTCAGAGGCCGGGACGGCTGACAGCAATGCCGACAGCAGCGTGGTCTTGCCCGTTCCCGTCCCGCCGGTGATGAGGATGTTGGCGCGCTCGGCGACGAGCTCGAGAAGCCAGCTGTGCTGGGCCGCGTCGAAGGAGCCGAGCGCCGCCAGCGCGTCGAGATCGGCAGCGCGCACTCTGGGCACACGGATCGAGAGCGCCGTCCCCGACGTCGAGATCGGCGCGAGCACGGCATGAACGCGGATGCCGGAGTCGAGCCTGACATCGACGCACGGAGCCTGGTCGTCGAGATGTCGACCGCCGAGTCCGACGAGCCCGACCGCGAGGTCGCGGACCTCCCGCTCGGACGCGCTCCACCCGAGCACGGGTTCCGCACCATGCCCTCGGTCGATGAACAGCCCGGATGCGCCGTTGACGAAGATGTCGGTGACCTCCTCGTCTGCGCAGTGCTCGGCGAGGAGGCCGAAGGCGGGATCGACCTGCAGCGGCGAAGGAGCACCCCGGACGGTTCCGTCGACGAGCGCCGCCGAGCCGCGCGGCTGAATGACGAAGGGATCAGGCATGCCCCGAAGCTAGGGCTCACGGCGGATCCGCGGGGTCGCCGCGGCGCTCCCGCGACGACCACTGTGAGCAACGTCTGGACGATGGCATCCGTGCAGAGCGGGTGTGGACGGCGTCAGATCGCGAGCCACAGGATGGGAGCGCTCCCGGCATAGAGATGGGCGGCACCTCACGGGGGGAATGAGATGCCGCCCACGGCGTCCCTCATGGGGGAATCGGGCACGCCAAGGCCAGAATGAGAATTCGGCTGTCGTCGAGTGTACGCAAGGCGACCGTCCTGACAAAACCCGTCGGACTACCGACTTTCGGCAGTAATGCGATGTCCGTGCCCGGGACTAGATTCGCCCTGACCTGATCGCGTCAGAGATGCGTTCATGCCCGCACGACCTGCCACGCCGCAAAGGAGCGCCTGCCGATGAGCAGCCAGATCGATCACCTTCTCGATGAGACCCGCCAGTTCCCGCCGTCCGAGGAGTTCGTCGCCCAGTCGGTCTCGTCTCCCCGGCTGTATGAGAGCGCGTCGACCGACCGCGAAGCCTTCTGGGCCGACCAGTCACGCGAACTGCTGGAGTGGCACAAGCCGTTCACTCGCGTGCTCGACTGGTCGACCCCGCCGTTCGCGAAGTGGTTCGACGACGGCGAGCTCAACGTCGCGTACAACTGCCTCGACCGCCACGTCGAGGCGGGCAACGGCGACCGTGTCGCTCTCCACTGGGAGGGCGAACCGGGCGACTCCCGGTCGATCACCTACGCCGAGCTGACCGAGGAGGTCAAGCGCGTCGCGAACGTGCTGGAGGGGCTCGGCATCGGCCATGGCGACCGCGTCGCGATCTACCTGCCGATGATCCCCGAAGCGGTCGCATCGATGCTCGCCGTCGCCCGCGTCGGCGCCATCCACTCGGTCGTGTTCGGCGGGTTCAGCGCCGACAGCCTCCGCTCGCGCATCGATGACGCAGGGGCGAAGCTCGTCATCACCGCCGACGGCGGCTACCGCAAGGGCCGCGTGTCCGCGCTCAAGCCGGCCGTCGACCAGGCGCTCGCCGACCGCGGCGACGGCGAGCAGCAGACGGTCGAGCACGTGCTCGTCGTCAAGCGCGGCGAGAACGAGGTCGACTGGGAGGACGGTCGCGACCTCTGGTGGCACGAGGTCGTCCCCGCGGCCTCCCCCGAGCACACTGCCGTGGCCTTCCCCGCCGAGAACCCGCTGTTCATCCTCTACACCTCCGGGACTACGGGAAAGCCCAAGGGAATCCTGCACACCTCCGGCGGGTACCTCACTCAGGCCGCCTACTCGCACAAGTACGTGTTCGACCTGCATCCCGAGACCGACGTGTACTGGTGCACCGCCGACATCGGGTGGATCACCGGACACAGCTATGTCACCTACGGTCCGCTGGCGAACGGCGCGACCCAGGTCATCTATGAGGGCACGCCTGACGCGCCGCACCCCGGGCGCTGGTGGGAGATCATCGAGAAGTACAAGGTCTCGATCTTCTACACGGCGCCCACCGCGATCCGCTCGTTCATGAAGATCGGCCGCAGCGTGCCCGCGAAGTTCGATCTGTCGTCGCTGCGCCTGCTCGGCTCGGTGGGCGAGCCCATCAACCCCGAGGCGTGGATCTGGTACCGCGACGTGATCGGCGCGGGCAAGACGCCCATCGTCGACACCTGGTGGCAGACCGAGACAGGCGCGATCATGGTCTCTGCACTGCCCGGTGTCACCGCCACCAAGCCGGGATCCGCCCAGGTGCCGCTGCCCGGAATCTCGATCGACGTCGTCGACGAGTCGGGCGCCGAGGTGGGCAACGGCAACGGCGGCCTCCTCGTCGTCACCGAACCGTGGCCGAGCATGCTCCGCGGCATCTGGGGCGACCCTGAGCGGTTCACGGAGACGTACTGGGAGAAGTTCGAGAAGCAGGGCTACTACTTCGCCGGTGACGGTGCGCGCCTCGACCAGGACGGCGACCTCTGGTTGCTCGGCCGGGTAGACGACGTCATGAACGTCTCCGGACACCGCCTCTCGACGGCCGAGATCGAGTCGTCGCTCGTCGCACACGAGGCGACGGCCGAGGCCGCGGTCGTCGGCGCGGCAGATGAGACGACCGGTCAGGCCGTCGTCGCATTCGTGATCATCAAGGAGAGCTACCTCTCGGCGCACGACCCCGCCGGACTCGCGCAGCAGCTGCGCCTCTGGGTGGGTGAGCAGATCGGCGCGATCGCACGGCCCCGCGACGTGTACATCGTGGGCGAGCTTCCGAAGACGCGCTCGGGCAAGATCATGCGGCGTCTGCTGCGCGATGTGGCTGAGGGGCGCGAGGTCGGAGACACCACCACGTTGGCCGACACCGCGGTGATGAGCATCATCTCGGCGCAGGTCAAATAGCGCGGATGCAGCAAACGCCCCCTTCCGAACCGATCCGGAAGGGGGCGTTGCCGTGTGCGCGTGGTGAGGGGTGGCGACCTCAGGCCAGGATGAACGTGGCCTCGACTTCGACCGGGCTGTCGAGCGGGAGCACCGGCACACCGACGGCCGCGCGGACATGCTGCCCGGCGTCGCCGAAGATCTCGCCGAGGACCAGGCTCGCCCCGTTGATCACGCCGGGCTGGCCGGTGAAATCGGGGGTGGATGCCACGAAGCCGCCGAGCCGCAGCACTCCGGCGATCCTGTCCACGCCCCCGGCCGCAGCCGCAGCCGCCGCGAGAGCGTTCAGGGCGCAGGTGCGCGCATAGGCGTTGGCGTCCTCGGCGGTGACCTCTGCCCCGACCTTGCCCGTCGCGGGAAGCGCTCCCTCGACGAAAGGCAGCTGGCCGGAGGTGTAGACGAGTCCGTCGTGCACGATCGCCGGGACGTAGGCTGCGACCGGCGCCGCGACGACGGGGAGCTCGATGCCCAGCTCGGTCAGGCGCTCAGAGACGCTCATGCCGCTCCCCCTTCGAACTGGCGGGACGCCTCGGCTGCGGCAGCGAGACCGGCGTTGCCCGAGGCATCCGCCGTCACCGGGCGCTTGAAGTAGGCGACGAGCCCACCCTCGGGGCCCTGGATGACCTGCACGAGCTCCCAGCCCTGCTTGCCCCAGTTGTTGAGGATCGCTGCGGTGTTGTGGATCAGCAACGGGGTGGTCAGGTACTCCCAGGTGGTCATGGCTCTCCTGTCTGGCGGCATCCGCGACGGCGGCTGCGTCAAAGGCGGTATTCAGGGAACTCCCCTACGATCTAGCGTATGCCTCAAAAGAATCGCACGGTGAAAGGTGCGCTCGGCGGAGTCCTCGGACTCGTCGGGCTGAGCACCGTCGCCGGTCTCCTCGTCGCGGCCAGCGTCACCCCGGTGCTCGCCATGACCGGTATCGCCGGGTCGCAGGCCCTCACCATCTTCGAGGACCTCCCCGAGAACCTCCAGGTCGGCGCTCCGATGCAGCAGTCGACGATCTACGCGACGGGTCTCGACGGCAACCCCGTCGCAATGGCGTCGTTCTACGAGCAGAAGCGCATCCCGGTCGCCTACGACCAGGTCGCGCCCGTGATGTACGACGCGATCCTCTCGAGCGAGGACAAGAACTTCTACACTCACGGCGGAATCAACCTCGGCGCGACGATCAAGGCCGCAGTCGGGAACGTCGCCGGCACGACCGATCGAGGCGCGTCCACGATCACCCAGCAGTACGTGAAGAACGTCCAGGTGCAGGAATGCGAACAGGACGTCGACCCCGCGGCCGAGGACTACTCGAAGCAGATCGAGCAGTGCTTCCTCGATGCGGCAGTCGCGAAGGGCGGCGAGGGCGTCGAGCGCAAGCTGCAGGAGATGCGCTACGCGCTGAAGATCGAGAAGGACTACTCGAAGAACGAGATCCTCCTCGGCTACCTCAACATCGCCAACTTCGGCGGCACCATCTACGGCATCGAGGCCGCAGCGAACCGGTACTTCTCCACCAGCGCGGCGAATCTCAGTCTCGCGCAGGCGGCGACGATCGCCGGCATGGTGCAGGAGCCCAACCGATTCCGCATCGACCGCCCCGAGGGAATCTGGACGGATGACGCCGGCGTGGCGCACAACGGGGACGCCGACGGCTACAAGGACACGAAGGATCGCAGAGACTACGTCCTCAATCGGATGCTCGCGGACGCGAAGATCACGCAGGCCGCGCACGACGAGGCCGTCGCCTCGCCGGTCACTCCCCTGCTGAGCGAGCCCCAGCAGGGCTGTGCGGCCGCGGGAGACAACGCGTACTTCTGCCAGTACGTGAAGGCCGTCATCGAGAACGACGAGGCGTTCGGCGCCACGGAAGAGGAGCGTCGCTCGAACCTGCGCCGCGGCGGAATGGAGATCTACACCTCCCTCGATCTGCGGGTCCAGCAGCCCGCGATCGACGCGGTCAGGGCGCAGGTCCCGCAGGCGATGCCCGGGATCCTCGTCGGTGGCACCGGAGTGTCGATCGAGGCGTCCACGGGTCGGGTCCTCGCCATGGCACAGAACACCGTCTTCAACGAGACGACCGAGGCCAACCTGGCTGCCGGCGAGACCTCTCAGGTCTTCGCGGCCGACAAGGCGCATGGCGGCTCGACCTACGGGTTCGAGACGGGATCGACCTACAAGCTGTTCACGCTTCTGAGCTGGCTGGAGTCCGGCCACTCCGTGAACCAGGTCCTCGACGGTCGCCTCAAGACCTTCAGCCCCTTCACCAGGTGCGGGGACAAGGTGACGAACAGCTCCAAGATCAACAACTTCGGCAACTCCGGCGGCTCGGTGGGCAGCGTGCGACAGTTCACCGCGCAGTCCCTGAACACCGGTTTCCTCGCGATGGCGCAGCAGCTCGATCTCTGCGACATCAACGAGGTGGCGAAGCGACTCGGCGTCCACTACGGCAACGGCGACGACATCACGGTCGGCGGAACGAACGCCAACACCGCTCCGAACGATCCGTTCCCGACGGTTCTGGGCTCGAAGAGCGTGGCTCCTCTGCAGATGGCCGGCGCCTACGCCACCGTCGCCAACAACGGCGTCTACTGCGAGCCTCGCGTGATCGACCGGGTCGTCGGCGAGGACGGCGCGGAGATCACTCCTCCCGCGCAGAAGTGCTCCCAGCAGCTCACCCCCGAGGTCGCCGCGACCGCCGCGTACGCACTGCGAGGCGTCATGGAGGGCAACGGCACCGGAACGAGGGCCAACCCGTACGACGGAACCCAGCTGATCGGCAAGACCGGTACCGCCGAGAAGGAGCACACCATGCTCGTCGAGTCGAGCACCAAGGTCACGACAGCGGTGTGGGTCGGAAACGTCGACGGCCGCGTGCCGCTGAACGACTTCCGCAATGGCAACGGGACGCGACTCGGCGACATCCGCTACGGCCTCGCCAAGGCGATCCAGGGTGCCGCGGATGCCGTGTACCCCGCGGAGGACTTCCCTCGCCCCGACGACAAGCTGGTTCGTCAGGTTCTGACGAACGTTCCCGACGTGGTGGGCAAGTCCGTCGGCGAAGCGACCTCTCTCATCGAGGCTGCGGGCTTCACCGCAGCCGTCGGACCCGCCGTGGACGGTCCCGCCGGCGATGTCGTCATGGCGCAGGACCCGTCCGGACAGGCCCCGAGCGGTGCGACGATCACGATCTCGCCGAGCAACGGCCAGGGCGCGACGGTGCCCGACATCACCGGACAATCGAAGGCCGAAGCGCAGAGCGCGCTGTTCGGGGCAGGGTTCTCGTCGATCGACTTCGACGGGTCATGCAACGGTCAGAACGCCGCGGTCACGTCCACCGACCCGGCCGCGAACACACCGACGACGAAGAGCACGTCCATCAAGGTCCGCTGCAAGTGACGTCTCGCCACGCGGCTCACCCGGCCCTCATCGCGCTTGGCGCGGTGGGGGCCGCTGGTGCCGCAGCCGCCGTCTGGGGCATCGGCATCGAGCGCTACCTCTTCACGGTGCGTGAGGCGACCGCATCCGCTCTCGCCCCGGGTTCCGCACCGTTGCGCGTGCTGCACATCTCGGACGCGCACATGGCTCCGTGGCAGCACCGCAAGCAGGACTGGCTCGCGTCACTCGCGCAGCTGAAGCCCGATCTCATCGTCAACACCGGCGACAATCTCGGGCACCGCGACGGTCTCGCCGGGATCAGACGTGCCTTCGAGCCGTTCGCCGGAATCCCCGGTGTCTTCGTGCACGGTTCCAACGACGTCATCGGCCCCTCGCCGCGCAACCCGATCCGCTACTTCGCCGGCCCGTCGCAGCGCCCGCGAGAGCTGAACTTCCTCGACACCGATGCGATGGACGCATACTTCACCGACGAGCTCGGATGGACGAGCCTGAACAACGCCGCAGCGCGACTCATGGTGGCCGGCAGTCCCCTGGACCTGTTCGGCGTGAGTGATGCGCACTGCGACTGGGACCGGCTCGAGGACCTGCCGGACGCCATCGATGCTCTCGGCCCGCGGACTGCCGGCACATCCGTTCTCGGCGTCACGCACGCGCCCTATCAGCGCGTCCTGAACGGGTTCGTGGAGATGGGCGCCGACGCCATCCTCGGAGGCCACACGCACGGCGGTCAGGTGTGCCTGCCCGGTTTCGGTGCTCTCGTAGCGAACTGCGACATCCCGCTGAAGCAGGCGAAGGGTCTCAGCACGTGGACTCAGGGCGATCGCGCCGTGCCCCTCAATGTCAGCGCGGGCTGCGGACACTCGATCTACGCGCCGATACGCTTCGCGTGCCGCCCCGAGGCGACGCTGCTGACCCTGACGGCGCGCGGTTGATGCCTCGATTCGGCGCTGGGAGCATTTCGCTGTAGACTCGGAGGGTTGCAAAACGGGGTGTGGCGCAGCTTGGTAGCGCGCTTCGTTCGGGACGAAGAGGTCGCAGGTTCAAATCCTGTCACCCCGACAAGTAACACCGGAAGGCCGTCCTCACGGGCGGCCTTCTCTGTATCCGGAACGAGGAGAAAGGCACCGCATGAGTCGCTTGCTCCCCCCGCCTCGCCGACTGACCCGAGGCATCGCCCTCGCTCTCGCCCTGCCGTTCTTCGGCGGCATCGCGCTGCTGACGCTCACGCCGACGCGCATCGAGCAGTCCATGCCGAACCTGCTCGATCTCGTGCTGTCCGTTTCGCACCGACTGGGGTGGGAGTCTCTTGATTTCACCCACCTCGAGGTCATCGCCAACGTTCTGGTCTTCGTGCCCATCGGCATCCTGGCGTTCATCCTCGTCCCCCGCCGCCTCTGGCCGCTGGCGCTCGCCCTGGGCCCGGCAGTGTCCCTCTCCATCGAGGCCGCCCAGCGCCTCGCCCTGCCGAATCGCACGGCCACCGTGTCCGATGTGATCGCGAACTCCGGCGGCGCGCTGATCGGCGTAGCGCTCGCGATCCTGTGCACCCTCCTCTTCGCTCCGCGTGTCTCTCAGCACCGCCCGTCTACTCTGGAAGCATCATGACCTCGCCTGCACTCGTCGCCTTCGATCTCGACGACACCCTCGCCCCGTCGAAAGAGCCCATCGATGCTCGCATCGCCTCGTTGCTGCACGCGCTGCTGCAGCGGGTCGAGGTCGCGATCATCTCGGGCGGCAACGAGGCGCAGTTCCGCGCTCAGGTGATCGCGCGGCTCGGAACCATCGACGAAGCGGCCGCGGCGCGACTGCACCTGCTCCCCACCTGCGGCACACGGTACCTGCGCCACGACGGCACGGATTTCTCGCCGCTCTACGCCCACGACCTCACCGCGGAGCAGAAGGCCGGCGCTCTCGCCGCCCTGCGCGAGGAGGCGGAGCGTCTGGGGCTGTGGGAGTCTCAGCCCTGGGGTGAGATCCTCGAGGACCGCGGATCCCAGATCACCTTCTCTGCGCTCGGGCAGAAGGCTCCCCGCGATGCCAAGCACGACTGGGACCCGTCCGGTGCGAAACGAGAAGCTCTTCGGGACGCCGTGGCCGCGAGACTCCCCGAGCTCGAAGTGCGATCCGGCGGTTCGACCTCCATCGACATCACTCTGGCCGGCATCGACAAGGCCTTCGGCATGAAGCAGCTCGCCGAGCACACCAGCATCCCCCTCACCTCGATGCTGTTCTACGGTGACCGACTCGATGAAGGCGGCAACGACTACCCCGTCCTGGCGATCGGAGTGCCCTCGGTCGCGGTCGAGGGGTGGGAGGACACCGCAGACAAGCTCGACGAGCTTCTCGCGACCCTCTGACAGCCCTCCCCTCCCCTCGAATCCGGGGACGAGGTCAGCGCACGACGACCTCCGACGCGGCGCGTGCGACCGGCACGAGGCGCGTGAGCTGAGTGACGTGCGACGGCTCGAGCTCCGCGAGTGAGGCGACCCCCAGAAGACGCATGGTGCGTTCGATCTCCGTCCGCAGGATCTCGATCGTGCGGTCGACGCCCGCACGGCCGCCGGCCATGAGGCCGTAGAGGTAGGCGCGGCCGATGAGGGTGAAGTCCGCTCCGAGCGCGACCGCCGCGACGATGTCCGCGCCGTTCATGATCCCCGTGTCGACCATGACCGTGAAGTCGTCGCCCACGGCGGTCCGGACCTCCGGCAGAAGGTGGAACGGAATGGGTGCGCGGTCGAGCTGCCGCCCGCCGTGGTTGGAGAGCACGATGCCGTCGACGCCGGCGTCACGCAGGCGCACCGAATCCTCGACGTTCTGCACCCCCTTGATCACGATCTTGCCCGGCCAGATGTCACGGATCACCGCAAGGTCGTCGTAGCTGATCGTGGGGTCCATCGCCGCGTCGAGCAGCTCGCCGACCGTGCCGCCGGTGGTGCTCAGCGACGCGAACTCCAGCTTCGGGGTCGTCAGGAAGTCGTACCACCACCACGGACGCGGGATGGCATTGATGATGGTGCCGAGCGTGAGCTGCGGCGGGATGCTGAAGCCGTTGCGCTTGTCACGCAGCCGCGCTCCGGCGACCGGGGTGTCCACCGTGAACTGCAGCGTGTCGAAGCCCGCGGCGGCAGCACGCCGAGTGAGTTCGTAGGAGATCTCGCGGTCGCGCATGACATAGAGCTGGAACCAGTTGCGGCCGTGCGGGTTGGCGGCCTTCACGCCCTCGATCGACGTCGTGCCCAGGGTCGAGAGGGTGAACGGGATGCCGGCCGCCGCCGCCGCTCCCGCGCCGGCGACCTCGCCCTCTGTCTGCATGAGACGCGTGAAGCCTGTCGGCGCGATGGCGAACGGGAGCGCCGACGGGCCGCCGAGGATCTCGACCGCGGTGTCGACGTCCGGAGCCGGCCGGAGGATGCCGGGGTGGAACTCCACATCCTGGAATGCCTGGCGTGCCCGCGTGAGCGACAGCTCGCCCTCGGCGGCGCCATCGGTGTAGTCGAACGCGGCCTTCGGCGTGCGCCTCTTGGCGATCGTGCGCAGGTCGTCGATCGTGAGCGCCGAGTCGAGACGGCGCCTCTTGCCGTTGAACTCGGGCTTCTTGAACTTCATCAGGTCGAGAAGCTCTGCGGGGTTGGGAACCTGGCGCTGGACCATGGCTGTCCTCTCAGTCGGTGGGTCGGACGCTGCGGGTGAGCCCCGCCGCGGTGTAGTAGCCGGTGATGTGCGCTCGGACGAGGGTCTGGGCGGTCGCCGCGTCACCCGCGGCGATGGCCTCGATGATGGCTCGGTGCTCGGCGCGCAGCAGGTCTGCCATGGCATCCCAGTCGGCGATGGATGAGGCGCCCTGCTGCACGTACGACTCGATGGAGGTGCGCAGGCCCGCCATGATCGCGGCGACGACGGTGTTGCCACTCGATTCCGCGAGGGCGAGGTGGAGCTGGGCATCGAGGGCGAGGAACTCGTCAGGCGTCAGGGCGCCGACGTCCATCGCATCGAGCACGCTGTGCGCCGCGGTGAGATCGGGCGCGTGCTGGCTCGCGAGAGCGGCGACGACCGCGTCTTCGAGCAGCAGTCGGGTCTGCACCACGTCCGCGAGCGGAAAGCCCTGTGCGGCGACCTGGAGGCGCAGAAGCGTCGACATGCCACCGGACGGGGTCGCGATCACGATCGCGCCCGACTGCGGCCCCGAGCCGGTCGAGGTGCGGATCAGCCCCATGACCTCGAGCACGCGCAGCGCCTCTCGGACGCTCGAGCGCCCGACACCCAGGTCTGCGGCGAGCTCGCGCTCCGAGGCGAGACGATCACCGGGGCCGAGACGCCCGTCGAGCAGGTCGCTCTCGACGTGTTCGAGCACGAGCCTCCAGGCGCGGGCTGGCTGCTCCGGCATCCGCTCTCCTCATCGTGTGCATCGGCGGCATCGATCCTCGACGCGGCTGTGGTCTGACCACAGTACCGTGTGTGGTCAGACCACGCAATCGGGGTACGACGACACAGCGCCCGAGGGCGGAGCAGGACGCGAGGGCGTTCAGCCCAGCCGCCCACCCGACTCTTCGAGGTAGCACGCGCCGCACAGCGACTCGTAGGTCGTGATCTCCGGCGCCAGCGATCCGTCAGCGCCCTCATCGATGGCGACCTGGTCGCCGTCGAAGACGAACCGACCACCGATCACACGACCGTTGAAGACGGCCTTCCGCCCGCAGCGGCAGATGGTCTTCAGCTCCTCGAGGGAGTGCGCGATCGCGAGCAGACGAGCCGACCCCGGGAAGGCGTGGGTGAGGAAGTCATTGCGGATGCCGTAGGCGATCACCGGGATGCCGTCCTCGATCGCGATGCGGAAGAGGTCGTCGACCTGCTCCGCCGTGAGGAACTGCGCCTCGTCGATCAGGAGGCAGGCGACATCGATCGACCCCCCGCGGACCGGTTCATCGGCGACCGCACGGCGCACGCGATCCCGGTGCTCGTCGAAGAGCTCGCGGACGTCCGCATCGGGAGCGATGAGATAGTCGACGTGCCGCGTGACACCGAGTCGACTCGCGATCTCGGATGCACCCTTGGTGTCGATCGCCGGCTTCGCGAGCAGCACGTGCTGGCCGCGCTCCTCGTAGTTGTACGCGGCCTGGAGCAGCGAGGTGGACTTGCCCGAGTTCATCGCCCCGTAGCGGAAGTAGAGCTTCGCCACCGGCGCGCTACTCGTTGATGCCGAGCGTGGCCGCCGTCGCCGCGGTGGACTTCGCCGCCAGCTCGGGGTCCTTGTTCAGCTGCTCGCCGAATGTCGGGATGAGCTCGCGCAGTTCCGACTCCCAGCCGGGGTACTCGTCGGGGAAGCACTTCTTCAGCAGATCGAGCATGATCGGCACGGCGGTGGAGGCGCCGGGCGAGGCGCCGAGCAGACCGGCGATCGAACCGTCGGCCGCGGACACCACTTCGGTGCCGAACTGCAGGATGCCGCCCTTCTTGGGGTCCTTCTTCATGACCTGGGCGCGCTGCCCCGCGTCGATGAGCGTCCAGTCCTCGTCCTTCGCCGTCGGCATGAACGTGCGCAGGCTGTCGACCTTCTTGGCGTGGTTCTTCAGCAGCTCCCCCACCAGGTAGGTGATGAGGTCGGGATTCGCGAACGCGACGCGCAGCATCGGCCACAGATTGTGCGTGCGCACCTGCGACACGATGTCGAGCATCGAGCCGTTCTTGAGGAACTTCGGGCTGAAGGTCGCGAACGGACCGAACATCAGGGAGGCCTCGCCGTCGACCACGCGCGTGTCGAGGTGCGGGACCGACATGGGCGGGGCGCCCACCGAGGCCTGCGAGTACACCTTCGCCTTGTGCTGCGCGACGATCTTCGGGTTCGAGGTCTTGAGGAACTGCCCGCCGATCGGGAAGACACCGTAGCCCTTGATCTCGGGGATGCCCGAGCGCTGCAGCAGCTTGAGCGCCCAGCCGCCGGCGCCGACGAACACGAAACGCGCCTTGATCTGGTTCGGCGTGCGACCGATCGTCGTGCGGTAGTTGATGAGCCAGGTGCCGTCCTTCTGCTTCTTCAGGCTCTTGACCTCGTGGTTGGTGCGCAGCGCGACGCCCGACTCGGTGAGGTGGTCGAAGAGCTGGTGCGTCAGCGCACCGAAGTCGACGTCGGTTCCGGCGGGCACGCGGGTGGCCGCGAACGGCTCGCCCTTACGGCGCTGCTGCATGAGCAGCGGCGCCCACTTGTTGATGACGCGGGAATCCTCGCTGTACTCGATGCCCTCGAACAGCGGCTGCTTCTTCAGGACCTCGTAGCGGTCCTTGAGGTACTTGACGTCCTTCTCACCGCGCACGAACGTCATGTGCGGCGTCGCGTTGATGAAGGTCGACGGCGCATCGAGCACGCCGCGATCGACCAGAGACGACCAGAACTGACGACTCTGCTGGAACTGCTCGTTGATCGAGACGGCCTTGGCGGGGTCGAGCGGAGCGCCCTTCTGCTGCGGCATGTAGTTCAGCTCGCAGAGCGCCGCGTGGCCGGTGCCCGCGTTGTTCCACGGGTTCGACGATTCCTGAGCCACATCGGAGAGTCGCTCGAACGCGACGATCTTCCAATCCGGCTGCAGCTCGTGCAGAAGGGTACCCAGGGTGGCGCTCATGATGCCACCACCGATCAAGACGACATCGACGGTTTCGGTCACCACGACAGTCTAGTTCGCGGTCACGGCACGACAGACCACGCGGGGCCGTCCGGCGAGACCGGATCCGCATGACCGCGATGCGGTCAGGCTATGGCGACCAGGCGCTCGGCGAGGATCTCGGCGATCTGCACCGCGTTCAGCGCCGCGCCCTTGCGCAGGTTGTCGTTGCTGATGAACAGCACGAGGCCCTTGTTCTCGGGAGCGGACTGGTCGGCGCGGATTCGTCCGACGAAGCTCGGGTCCTTGCCCGCGGCCTGGAGCGGCGTGGGCACCTCGTCGAGGACGACACCGGGGGCTGCGGCGAGCACCTCGGCGGCGCGCTGCGGCGTGATGTCGCGGGCGAACTCGACGTTGATCGAGAGCGAGTGGCCCGTGAAGACGGGAACCCGCACGCACGTGCCGGCGACACGGAGGTCGGGCAGCTCGAGGATCTTGCGGCTCTCGTTGCGGAGCTTCTTCTCCTCGTCCGTCTCGTTCTGACCGTCGTCGACCAGGTTGCCCGCGAACGGGATGACGTCGAACGCGATCGGAGCGACATACTTCTCGGGCTCCGGGAAGTCGATCGACGAGCCGTCGTGCACGAGGCGCAGCGTGTCGCCCTGGGCGAGGACGCCCTCGACCTGTCCGAGGAGCTCCTGCGCACCGGCGAGACCCGAACCGGAGACGGCCTGGTAGGTCGAGACGATCAGGCGCTCGAGACCCGCTTCGGCGTGCAGCGCCTTCAGAACCGGCATGGCTGCCATGGTCGTGCAGTTCGGGTTGGCGATGATGCCGCGAGGGCGGTCGTCGATCGCGTGCGGGTTGACCTCGCTGACGACGAGCGGGACCTCGGGATCGTTGCGCCAGGCGCTGGAGTTGTCGACGACGACGGCTCCGGCCTCGGCGAAGCGGGGAGCGTATGCGCGGCTGGCGGTCGCGCCGGCCGAGAAGAGGGCGATGTCGATGCCCCCGGCATCCGCAGTCTCGACATCCTCGACGATGACGGTCGCGCCGCCGAACTCGATGGCGGTGCCTGCGGAACGCGACGAGGAGAACAGGCGCAGCTCACGGATCGGGAAGGACCGTTCGGCGAGAATCTCGCGCATCACGGTGCCCACCTGGCCGGTGGCGCCGACGATGGCGACGGAGAGTCCTGAGTCGGAGATGCGGGTCATGATGTTCCTTGGCGTCGTGCAGTGCTGCATGCGAGGCTTCAGGCGCGACGTCGGGATGCGGATGCCGCGCCTGGCGCCGATGTCAGGGTTTCGGTGAGTCTACCGTGCCGTCCGGTGATCGAGGACCGACCGTCGGGCGGGGTGCGGGCCGGGTCAGCATCCCGAGTCAGTTCTTGCGGATCGCGTCACGATTCGCGGACGGGATCAGCTGACACTTCCGCAGATCGTGCGGTCATCCGCAGATCGTGCGCGATCGGGGAGGGTCAGCGACCGGTGCCGGCGTGGACCGTGGCCTCGGCGTCGCCGTCGAGTCCGTACGCGGTGTGCACAGTGCGGGCGGCCTCGGCCAGGTCGGTGTCGCGGAGCACGACCGAGATGCGGATCTCGGACGTCGAGATCATCTCGATGTTGATGCCACCGGCCGACAGCGCCTCGAACAGCGTCGCGGAGACGCCCGAGTGCGTCCGCATACCCGCTCCGACGACCGACAGCTTGCCGATCTGATCGTCGTGCACCAGGTTCTGGAAGCCCACTTCGGTCTGCTCCCCCGCGAGCGCCTTGAGCGCAGCCGAGGAATCGGCCTTGGGAACCGTGAACGAGATGTCGGTGCGGCCCGTAGCCGACACGTTCTGCACGATCATGTCGACGTTGGCGCCGGACTTCGCGACGATCTTGAAGATCTCCGCCGCCTTGCCCGGCACGTCCGGAACGCCGGCGACGGTGATCTTGGCCTGGCCGAAATCGGTGGCGACACCGGCGACGATCGGTTCTTCCATGGCTGCTGCTCCCTCGGCTTCGCGAGGGTTCTTCATACCCTCGCCCAGAACGTATGTGCCCTCGGACGACGAGAACGTCGAACGGGCGTGGATCAGGACGCCGTGACGGCGTGCGTACTCGACAGCGCGGATGTAGAGCACCTTCGCGCCGTTGGCGGCGAGCTCGAGCATCTCCTCACTGCCGATGTGGTCGAGCTTCTGCGCCTTCGGGATGACGCGGGGGTCGGCCGTGAAGATGCCGTCGACGTCGCTGTAGATCTCGCAGACGTCGGCGTCGAGGGCCGCGGCGAGAGCGACGGCCGTCGTGTCCGAGCCTCCGCGTCCGAGCGTGGTGATGTCGCGGGTGTCGCGGTTGAAGCCCTGGAAGCCGGCGACGATGACGATGGCCCCCTCGTCGAGCGCTTCGCGCAGACGGATCGGGGTGACATCCACGATGCGGGCGGCGCCATGCTGCGAGTCGGTGATCATGCCCGCCTGGCTGCCGGTGAACGACCGCGCCTCGAAGCCCATCGAGTGGATGGCCATGGCCAGGAGCGCCATCGAGATGCGCTCACCGCTCGAGAGCAGCATGTCGAGCTCACGCGGAGCGGGAATCGGCGCGACCTCGTTGGCGAGGTCGAGCAGCTCGTCGGTCGTGTCGCCCATCGCGCTCACGGCGACGACGACGTCGTGGCCGGCGCGACGCGTGTCGACGATGCGCTTGGCGACGCGCTTGATGCTCTCTGCGTCGGCGACTGAGGAGCCGCCGTACTTCTGCACGATGAGGGCCACGTTCACTCCCTGGGATGTCGGGCGGATCCGCCCACCCCCATTCTACGTTTGGCGCATATGCGCTTCTTCGCATGTGACGGTCGCGCCCGGGTGGGTCAGGGCGCGGGCGGCAGGGGCACTGCAGGCAGGTCGGCTCGGGCAGCGGCCTGGTGACGGAGGCGTCCGCCGGTGGCCGCGAACCAGCAGCCCGCGATGATCAGCGGGAATCCGATGAGCAGCCCGGGCGTCAGCGGCTCGGCGAGCACGATCGCACCGAGGATGATCGCCACGACCGGGTTCACGTAGGTGAACAACGGCGCGCGGACGGGGCCGACCTCGCGGATGAGAGCGAAGAATGCCAGGAAGGCGACGGCGGTGCAGATGACGGCCAGCGCGAGGAGCGCGAAGATCGAGGGAAGCGTCGGCATCTGGTGCTGCGTGAGCAGCCCGATGGGCAGGTAGATCACGCCGATCATGAGCAGCGACAGCGTGATGGTGCCGAGCGAGGGGACGTCGTTCAGCTGTCGGGCGACGATGAAGGGGGCGATGGCATAGAGGATGGCGACCAGCAGCACCTCGCCGGCCGCGATCAGACTGACCTCACCACCGAACAGTCCGGGCCCGGCGACGACGATCGCGACGCCGATGAATCCCACGAGAAGACCGATCCCCCGCGCCGGGCGCAGGACTCCCCGGTCTCCCCCGCCCAGTGCGATGAGCGCCGCGAACAGCGGCACGGTCGCGACGAGCAGACCCGTCATGCCCGAGGGCAGGGTCATCTCGGCGTGGCCGAGCAGCACGAACGGACCCGCCATCTCGACGAGGCCGAACGCGAGCACCCAGGGCCAGTGCTTCCACGCCGCTCTCAGCGCACCGCCGCGAAGCGCGAACGGGAGGAGGAGCAGCGCCGCGATGAGGGTGCGCCCGGCGACGATCGCGGGGGGCGACAGGGACTCGACCGCGATGCTGATGAACAGGTACGGCACGCCCCACAGCAGCGCCATGGCCCCGAAGAGCAGCCACCCGCGTCGCGAGAAGCCGCCCTGTGCGTTCACAGCACGCGCCGACCCTCGAATGCGCGCCCGAGGGTGACCTCGTCGGCGTATTCGAGGTCGCCACCGACCGGAAGGCCGGAGGCGAGGCGGGACACGGTGATCTGCATCGTGGTGAGCAGGCGGCTGAGGTAGCTCGCAGTCGCCTCGCCCTCGAGGTTGGGGTTCGTCGCGAGGATGACCTCCTGCACCGTGGCGTCGCCGAGACGCGACATCAGCTGGGCGATGCGCAGGTCGTCGGGGCCGATGCCGGCGATCGGGCTGATCGCGCCCCCGAGCACGTGGTACAGGCCACGGAACTCGCGGGTACGTTCGATCGCGGCGACGTCCTTCGCGTCTTCGACCACGCAGATGACGGCCGGATTGCGTCGGGGGTCGCGGCAGATCGCACAGCGTTCCTGCTCTGCCACGTTGCCGCAGATCTCGCAGAAGCGCACCCGCAGCCGCACTTCCACCAGCAGCTCGGAGAGACGCGCGACGTCGAATGTCGGCGTCTGCAGGATGTGGAAAGCGATGCGCTGCGCGGACTTGGGGCCGATTCCGGGGAGTCGACCGAACTCGTCGATCAGCTCCTGGACGATGCCGTCATACATCAGGAGAACCTCGTCGGGGGCTCGTAGGGCTCTTCGCGAACGAACGTCGCGCCGAGCACCTGGCGGATCACGGCCTCGCCGTAGCGCTGGACTCCCCCGGCGGGGGCGCGCTCGGTGATCGCCGGGGCTGCGGCGGCCGAAGCCACTCTGCGCGCAGGGGATGCCTGTGCGGTCGTCGACCGCGCGGAGGGAGCGGTCGACGGCGAGCCTCCGGCGGGCGGCGCCGCCTGCGACATCGGCGCCGGCTCGTACGACGGGTCGTAGGGCGGCTCGTCGTCGAAGTACGGCGGCTCATCGTCGATGGGCGGAGGTGCGTCGTCTCGGATCTCCGGTGAGACGTCACTCGTCGCGCGGCTCGGAGGCGCCGCCGTCTGAGGCGCCGCTGTCTGAGGCGCCGCTGCGGCAGAGGTGGCAGCAGGCACAGACGCCGCCGGCGGAGCGGTCACCGGAGCGGGCTCAGCGAGCTCGGATGCCGGGATCGACGCCACCGCCCACTCGGTGACGGGGGCCGAGGAACTCCCTGTCTGAGGAGCCGACGACCGAGCGGCCACGGTCTCCGTCTTCGGCGACTCACCACGCGGCTTCTCGGCGTGCGGGGTCTGCGATCGCGGTGACTGAGCTCGCGGTGACTCCGCTGACGCAGGCTCCGATGCGGGCGCGTCGTCGGTCGGGCGTCCCGATGAAGGCGTCGCGGGCTGGCGAGGCGCTCCCCCCGCTGGCATCGGAGCAGGGAGGTACTTGACGCGCACGCCGAGCTCCTGCTCGATGGCGCCGCGCAGATGGTCGGAGGGACCCGAACCCGGCGTCGTGCCCTTGAACTTGGCGACATCGTGCTGGCTGGTGAAGCCCAGAGTCAGCACCTCGGTGTCCGTGACGTATGCGAGCGGCTGGACGGCGGTGGCCAGCAGCCACGACGTGCGGCTGACGCTCTCGAGCCGCTTGAGGACGGCCGGCCAGGCGGCGGTGATCTGCTCGAAGGCGACCGGCCCGGAGGGCGCTGCGACCTCGGCGGCCGGTGCGGCGTCGACAGCCGGTGCAGCGCTCGACGTCGCATCGGCAGGGGTCGCTTCGGCCGTGTCGGACTCCCCGGTCTCCCCGCCGGCCGGTTCGGTCGTGGTCGCCGGCCGATCGGCCGCAGCCTGAGGAGCAGCGGCGGGAGCGGCGGGAGCAGCAGCTGCGGGAGCAGCCGACGAAGCAACGGGAGCGGCGGGAGCCGCCTGTGCAGGCGCGGACGCCCGCGGCGGGGCGGAGGCGGCAGCGGCCGGTGCGGATGGGACGGCGGCGACGGCATCCGCTCCCGCAGCGAGCACGCGAGCGACCATCAGCTCGAGGTGCAGTCGGGGCGAGGTGGCGCCCGACATGTCGTCGAGGGCGGCGCTGACGATGTCGGCCGTGCGCGAGAGTCGGGTCGACCCGAAGGAATCGGCCTGCGTGCGCATGCGCGCGAGCTCGTCGTCGGCGATTCCACGGAGCACCGACGACGCTCCCGCACCCACAGCCGCGATCACGATGAGGTCGCGCAGACGCTCGAGCAGATCGTCGACGAAGCGACGCGGGTCCTGGCCGGTCTGCACCACACGGTCGATCGCCGGGAACGCCGCTGCGGCGTCGGCGCCGGCGAGCGCATCGACGATCTCGTCGAGCAGCGCGGCGTGCGTGTAGCCGAGGAGCGCCACGGCGCGCTCGTAGGCGACGGTCACGGTCTCGGAACCTGCGGGCGAGTCGGAACCGGCGATCAGCTGGTCGAGAAGAGACAGGGTGTCTCGCGGCGAGCCTCCCCCGGCGCGGACCACCAGAGGAAGGACACCGCGCTCGGCGACCACGCCCTCTTCGCCGCACAGCTTCTCGACGTACTCGAGCATCGCGGCCGGGGGCACCAGTCGGAACGGGTAGTGATGCGTGCGCGAGCGGATCGTGCCGAGCACCTTCTCGGGCTCGGTCGTCGCGAAGATGAACTTGACGTGCTCGGGCGGCTCTTCGACGAGCTTGAGGAGCGCATTGAACCCCTGCGGCGTCACCATGTGCGCCTCGTCGAGGATGAAGATCTTGTAGCGATCGCGGCTGGGGGCGAACGTCGCCCGCTCGCGCAGATCACGTGCGTCGTCGACGCCGTTGTGGCTGGCCGCGTCGATCTCGACGACGTCGAGCGAGCCACCGCCCGCCCGCGACAGCTCGACGCAGCTCGGGCACTTTCCGCAGGGCACGTCGGTCGGGCCCTCCGCGCAGTTCAGGCAGCGGGCGAGGATGCGCGCAGACGTCGTCTTTCCGCATCCACGGGGTCCGGAGAAGAGGTAGGCGTGGCCGACACGGTCGCCGCGGAGCGCAGTCATCAGCGGTTCGGTCACCTGGGACTGCCCGATCATCTCGCCGAACGACTCGGGGCGGTAGCGGCGGTAGAGGGCTGTGGTCACCAGAACAGCCTACGGCGTGCCACGGACGTTCAGGCAGACGAGCGCCGACGATCGCGCCCGGGATCCGCGACGCGCCGCTGAGACGGCCGAGGTTCGGCGAAGGCTCACGACGACGCGGCCTCGAAGACGCCGCCGACCACCTCGACGACCCCGCCCGTCGCGTCGACCAGCTCGCCGACCGCGCTCACCAGATGCACGACGCCACCCACCGCTTCGATCACCTCGACCACGGCTCCCGCGACCTCCATCGCGCCCTCGATCCCCTCGGCGACCCGCAGGGCCTGCGACTCGGTCTGCAGCACAGCCGTCCATGACCGCTCCAGACCGAAGAGCACCGCGTAGGGCAGCAGTCGCTCGTTCAGCAGGAACCTCTGCAGTCGTTCCGCCGACGCCGCCGACGAGACGTCCGCCCGCAGATCCGCCCCGTCTGTCGACTGCGAGAACCGCAGCGGCTCCGCCTCGGCGAGGGCGATGTACTCGCGCATCCCGGCGAGGTGCGCGCGCAGCGGCTGCGCCGCAGGGCGGAACCGGCGCCACGCCCACGGAGCGACCACGATCGCCGCGACCGCCGCGACCAGGCCGACGACCAGCACGGCGTAGAGAGCCGCACCCGGCTCGCTCACCGACCAGGCGGCGATGAGCAGCAGAAGGCAGATGCCGCCCACCAGCACCGCGGCGACGCGGATCAGGAACGTGGCCCACCCGCGTCGACTCCGGTCGATGAGCCCCGCGGCCGCGAGCCGCTTCTCCGCCTCGTCGAGGACACCGCGCACCCGGCGGTGCAGAGCCCGGGCATCCGCACTGAACCGTCGCACCCGCCCCGGGGTGTGATCCGGCCCGAACAGCGCCTCGAGCACGCTGAGCTCCTCGGACGTGAACGTCGCACCGTCGACGACCTCCATGCCGACGGGTGCACGCCGGTGCGACCTGCCGGTCGTCGCCGCGTCGGCGTCGACCAGCAGCCGCACCTTGCGCTGCACGGCCAGATCGATCAGCGCGGCGGCTACGGCCTTCCGATCCGCGTTCAGCAGCAGCGCGTCGTGCAGCACGGTCGCACCCTCGGCCGGGCTCAACCGCGCACCGGGGGACGCGACGCGCTGCACCGAGCGCGCCCGCTCGACCACCGCGAGCACGAGCAGCAGCAGCGCGGGCGCGAGTCCGAACAGCGCTGCGGTGGTCAGCACCTCAGTCGATCGGCTCGATGATGGGGATGGCGGTCGTGATCACCGGGACGGATGCGGACAGCCGCGTGCCGTCCTCGCGCAGCGCGTCGGCGAACTGCCGCAGCGACGGGCGACCGGGGATGAGCGGTCCCTGATCCGCGAGTGGGACGACGACCTCCTGCTCGGTCGTGGCGATGTATGCCACATCGCGCACCGTGAAGGGCACCGGGTCTCCGGAGAGCACTCGCACGCGCAGCTCACCCGTCGTGAGGGTGACCTGCAGAGAGGCCCCCTGCCACTGCAGCGGGTACGACAGCGACGGCCAGTCGGCGGGCAGCCGCGGGTCGAAGCTGAGCTCGCCGGCATAGTCGCGCATACCGCCGAAACCGCAGACGAGAGCGGTCCACACGCCTCCGGCCGACGCGACGTGCACACCGTCCGCCGCGTTGTGGTGCAGGTCGTGCAGGTCGACGAACAGCGACTGCCGGAAGTACTGCAGAGCGAGATCCTGGTAGCCCACCTCGGCGGCGAGGATCGACTGCACGACGGCCGACAGCGTCGAATCGCCCGTGGTCAGCGGGTCGTAGTAGTCGAAGTCGGCCTTCTTCTCCTCCGGCGTGAAGTGGTTGCCCTGCAGGAACAGCGCGAGCACGACATCCGCCTGCTTGAGCACCTGGAACCGGTAGATGACGAGCGGGTGGAAGTGCAGCAGCAGCGGTCGCTGCTCCTTCGGCGTGTGCGCCAGATCCCAGACCTCGCGCTCGAGGAACAGCGAGTCCTGCGGGTGGATGCCGAGCCGTTCGCTGAACGGGATGAACATCGCGTCGGCGGCGCGCTCCCACCCTTCCGCCTCGCCCTCGGCGAGTCCGGTGCGCTCGACGACCCGGGCGAACTCCTCGCCGTTGGCCTCCTGCGCCTCACGCACGACCTTCGCCGCGTAGCGCAGGTTGTAGCGCGCCATGACGTTCGTGTAGAGGTTGTCGTTGACGACGGTGGTGTACTCGTCAGGACCTGTCACACCGTGGATGTGGAAGGTCTCGATGCCGTCGTCGTCCTTCGTGTCGGCGACGAGGCGCGAGGTGCGCCAGAACCCGAGTGTCGCCCACAGTCGCGCCGTCTCGATCGCGATGTCGATGCCCTCACGCCGCAGGAAGTCGTCGTCGCCCGTCGCGCGCACGTACTTGCCGAGCGCGAAGCTGACGTCGGCGTTGATGTGGTACTGCGCCGTGCCGGCCGCGTAATAGGCGGAGGCCTCTTCGCCGTTGATCGTGCGCCACGGGAACAGCGCGCCCGCCTCGTTGAGCTGCGCGGCCCGTCGGCGAGCCGCCGGAAGCATGAGCACTCGCGCCCGGAGGGCGTTGCGCGCCCACTGCGGCGACGTGTAGGTGAGGAACGGGAGCACGTAGATCTCGGTGTCCCAGAAGTAGTGTCCGCTGTATCCCGACCCCGAGACGCCCTTCGCGGGCACGCCGGTTCCGTCGGCGCGGGCCGAGGCCTGTGCGAGCTGCAGGAGGCACCAGCGGGTCGCCTGCTGGATGTCGTCCTGTCCGCCGATCTGCACGTCGCTGCGAGCCCAGAAGGCAGCGAGCCACTCGGCCTGTCGATCGAACTGCGCCTGGACGCCCTCGACCGCGACGCGGTCGAGGGATCGACGGCAGCGGTCGACGAGCTCACGGGCCGGCACACCGCGGGAGGTGTGGTAGCTGACGAGCTTGGTGACCGTGATGGGCACGCCGGCCTTCGCCTGCACCCGGAACACGTTCTTCGAGATGTCCGCCTCGATGAGAGTGCGCGAGGTGTAGTCGTTCTCGGTCTCGATGATGTGGTCGGCGACCACTGCGACCGTCATGCCTGATGCCGCGACGCTGTAGGACAGCGCGGAGCGCAGTCCGTCCTGCCAGTACTCGCCGGGCTCGAGCACACGCTCGGCGATCTTCTCGGCCTTGCGCGGATCGAATCCGCCCTTGGCCTGGTTCGGGGTGCCCGCGTACACGCCGGCACCGTCCTGGCGGTTGATCATCTGGCAGCTGACGGTGACCGGGGCGTCGGCGTTCTCGACGACGACCTCGAGTCGCAGCACGGCGAGGTGGCGCTCCTCGAAGCTGACGATGCGCTCGTCGCGCATCCGCACGCGCTTGCCCGACGGGGTCTCCCACACCACGGTGCGCTCGAGCACGCCGGTGCGCATGTCGAGCGTGCGGCGGTACTCGCGCACGTCCGCCTCGTCGAACGAGATCGGCTCGTCATCGACATAGACGCGCATGACCTTGGCGTCGGGGGCGTTGACGATCGTCTGCCCCACCTCGGCGAAGCCGTAGGCCTGCTCCGCGTGCCGGATCGGCCACGTCTCGTGCAGTCCGTTGATGAAGGTGCCGTGCTCGTGGGCGCCGCGCCCCTCGATGTGGTTGCCCCGGAGTCCGAGGTAGCCGTTGCCGACGGCGAACAGGGTCTCGGCGACCCCGTCTTCGGAGTAACGCGTCTCGATGAGGCGCCAGGGGTCTACGGGGAAGCGGTCGCGGTCGATCATGCGGTCTCCTCGTTGTCGGAGCGGGGTGCCTGAGCGGCGGAGTCGGACGGCGCGGACTCGTCGGCCGCGGGGTCGAGGAACACGTCGAGATCGTCGACGACGACCGTCGCGCCGGCGGCGCGCAGCGCGTCGGCCCCGGTGCCGCGGTCGACGCCGACGACGGTCGCGAATCCGGCTGCGGCGGCAGAGGCCGCGCCCGAGGTCGCGTCCTCGACGGCGATGCTGCGGGCCGGGTCGACGCCCAGCGCCACGGCGCCGGCGCTGAACATGTCGGCGGCGGGCTTGGAGGCGAGGTTCTCGCGCTCTGCGACGACACCGTCGACCACGATGCGGAAGAACGAGCGGATGCCGGCGGCAGCCAGCACCTCTTCGGCGTTCTTGGAGCTCGAGACGACACCGAGCGGGATGCCGGCGGCGGAGAGCTTCTCGACGAGTGCGAGCGATCCGGGGAACGGGGCGATGCCCTCGCCACGCAGGGACTCGGCGAACGCGGCGTTCTTGCGGTTGCCGATGCCGCAGATCGTCTCGGCCTCGGGCGGGTCGTCGACCGCACCCCAGGGGATCTCGACGTTGCGGCTGCGCAGCAGACTGGCCACGCCGTCATAGCGCTTCTTGCCGTCGACGTAGTCGAAGTAGTCGGCATCCGAATACGGAGGAGTGATGCCCCAGCGCTCGAACACGTCGTCGAAGACGACCTTCCACGCGCGCATGTGCACTTCGGCGGTCGGCGTCAGCACGCCGTCGAGATCGAACAGGACGCCTTCGGCGCGGAGCGGATCGGGCAGGGCTTCGGGCACAGCAGCCTCCAGGAGAAGGACGAGGGTTCCGGCACCTCTCCGTGCCACTGTGCAAGCGTAGTGCGGCTCGGCACCGAGCGGTAACCCCCGAGGGCGTATCGGTCAGAGCAGACGGAACGTCTGCCGGGCGATCTCGAGCTCTTCGTTCGTGGGCACCACGAGCACGGCGACTCTGGACGCGTCCGTCGAGATCCGCCGGACTCCGCGCTGGCGTGCGGCATTGCGCCCGTGATCGATCTCCACGCCGGCGAATCCGAGCGTCGCCATCGCTTCCGCGCGCACGGCCGCTGCGTTCTCGCCGACCCCCGCGGTGAAGGAGATCACGTCGACTCCGCCGAGCTGCGCGATGTACGACCCCGCATACGCCCTGAGCCGGTGGATGTAGACGTCGAACGCGAGCGTCGCCGCCGCATCTCCCGCTTCCCTGCCCGCGAGGATGTCGCGCATGTCGCTGCGCCCTGCGAGGCCTTTGAGCCCACTGCGCGTGTTGAGGAGCGCATCGAGATCGTCGATCGAGTACCCGGCTCGACGCGAGAGGTGCACGAGGGCCGCAGGATCGAGATCGCCGGACCGGGTCCCCATGACGAGCCCCTCGAGCGGAGTGAGCCCCATCGAGGTCTCCACCGATCGGCCACCCTCGATCGCGGTCACCGAGGCCCCGTTGCCGAGATGGAAGACGAGCTGGCGGAGTGTGCCCAGGTCGCGCCCGAGGAACGCGGCGGCCGACTCGCTCACGAACTGGTGGCTGGTGCCGTGGAATCCGTATCGGCGCACCCGGTGCTCCGCGGCGAGCTCTGCGTCGATCGCATAGGTGTAGGCGGCCGGAGGCAGTGTCTGATGGAACGCCGTGTCGAACACGGCGACGTGCGGGACGCCGGAGAACACCGCCCTCGCCGCGACGATCCCGGCGAGGTTCGCGGGGTTGTGCAGGGGGGCGAGCACCGAGAGCTCCTCGATCTGCTCCTCGACGTTCGGCGTGACGAGGGTCGGTGCGTAGAACCGTGCCCCGCCGTGCACCACCCGGTGTCCGACTGCGACGGGCGGATGCTCGTCGAGCAGCGGACCGTGCTCGGCGAACTGGTCGAGCATCACCGTGAACGCGGCATCGTGATCGGCTACGGGCTGCTCGGAGTCGTACGAGGCGTCGAGCATCGTGACGACGGCATCCCCTCCGGCCTCCGGACGCACCGTGTGGCGGACGGCGCTGAGATCCTGTCCGATCCGGTCGATGAGTCCCGTCGCGAGCTCGTTCTCGTTCTCGATGTCGATCAGGCTGTACTTGAGCGACGAGGAACCGCTGTTGATGACGAGGATCGCACTCATGCGGTCTCTCCTTCGGACTGCGCCTGGATCGCCGTGATCGCGACGGTGTTGACGATGTCGTCGACCAGGGCACCGCGCGAGAGGTCGTTGATCGGCTTGTTGAGACCCTGCAGCACGGGGCCGATCGCGACGGCACCCGCCGATCGCTGCACCGCCTTGTACGTGTTGTTGCCGGTGTTCAGGTCGGGGAAGACGAAGACGGTCGCCCGCCCTGCCACCGCCGAGTCGGGGAGCTTCGCCTTCGCCACCGCCGCGTCGGCCGCGGCGTCGTACTGGATCGGGCCTTCGACGAGCAGCTCGGGTGCACGCTCGTGCACGAGTGCGGTCGCGGCTCTGACCTTGTCGACGTCGGCACCCGAGCCGGACTCCCCCGTCGAGTACGACAGCATCGCGATGCGCGGCTCGATGCCGAACTGCTGTGCGGTCGCTGCCGACGAGATCGCGATGTCGGCCAGCTGCTCGCTCGTCGGATCCGGGATCACCGCGCAGTCGCCGTAGACGAGCACCCGGTCGGCGAGCGCCATGAGGAAGACGCTCGACACGACGGTGACGCCCGGCTTGGTCTTGATGATCTCGAACGACGGGCGGATCGTGTGCGCCGTCGTGTGCGCGGCACCCGAGACCATGCCGTCCGCGAGGCCCAGGTGGACCATCATCGTGCCGAAGTACGACACGTCGGTGACCGTGTCGGCGGCCTGTGCCAGCGTGATGCCCTTGTGCGCCCGCAGCCGCGCGTACTCGGCCGCGAAGCGCTCGACCATCTCGGGATCGTTCGGGCTGATCACCTGGGCCGCCGAGATGTCGACGCCCAGCTCGACCGCCCGAGCCCTGACCGCCGACTCGTCGCCGAGGATCGTGAGATCCGCGACCTCCCGGGCCAACAGGGTCGCCGCCGCTCGGAGGATGCGGTCGTCATCGCCCTCCGGCAGCACGATGCGTCGACGGTCGGCGCGTGCTCTCTCGATGAGGCCGTACTCGAACATCAGCGGAGTGACGACGCGCGACTCCGCGAGACCCAGCTGAGTGGTGAGCTCGGCGATGTCGACGTGGGTCTGGAAGAGCCCCAGCGCCCGGTCGTAGCGGCCCCGCGACTCGGGCGAGATGCGGCCACGGGCCCCCATCACGCGCACCGCGGTGTCGTAGGTGCCGAGGTCGGTCGCGATGATCGGCACGGTCGAGGTGAAGCCGTCGAGCAGCTGGACGATCGGCTCGGGAAGCGGGAAGGGGCCGTTCAGGATGATGCCGGCGACTCGGGGGAACGTGCCGGACGCATCCGCGAGCAGCGTCGCGAGCAGCACCTCGGTGCGGTCGGCGGGGATCACCACGACCGACTCCTCCGTGAGCCGGGGAAGCACGTTCACCATCGACATGCCCGCGACGACGATCGTCAGCGCCTCGCGTGCGAGACGGTCGCGGTCACCCTTGATGAGCCGGCCGTCGACCGCGGCGAGGATGCCGTCGATCGACGGTGCCACCAGGGTGCGGTCCTCGGGGATCGCCCACACCGGCGTGGTCTTCTGCGGGCGCACCGCCGCGACGGCCTGTTCGATGTCGTCGAGCCGATCGGGGTCGGCCCGGTTCACGATGATCGCGAACAGCTCCGCACGCTCGACCTCGAGTTCGGCGAGCGCGAGCGCCCCGATCTGTCCGACCGCGGCGGGAGTGCGGGCGGTGGTCGTGCCCAGCTGCTCGGCCTGCCGCTGCTGATCGCGACCGCTGAGCACGAGCAGCACGGGCGCCGCCAGGTTCGCGGCGATCCGGGCGTTGTACCCCAGCTCTGCGGGGCTGGCGACATCGGTGTAGTCGCTGCCGATGATGACGACCGCGTCGCACTGGGCTTCGACCGCCTTGAACCGGGCGACGATGGTCGACAGCGCCCGGTCGGGGTCGTCTCGCACATCGTCGTAGGTCACGCCGATGCAGTCCTCGTAGTCGAGGTGCACCCCGTCGTGTGCGAGCAGCAGCTCGAGCACGTCGTCGCGCTCGGTCACCGACCGGGCGATCGGGCGGAAGACGCCGACCCGCGGGGTGACGCGCATGAGCGCGTCGAGCACGCCGAGGGCGATGGTCGACTTACCGGTATGGCCTTCGGCCGAGGTGATGTAGATGCTCTGCGCCACAGTCCCACCCTAGGTGCACGACCTCATGATCTCGCTGGGTTGACAGCCGTGCGAAACAGCTCAGCAGGGCGTCGAGAGCGCATCGACCACGGCTGCGGCGTCAGAGGCGTAGCGCGTGTAATAGGTGGGGTCGAGGTTGATCTGCACCCGGTGGATCGCGAGCGACGGATCCATCGACTGCCAGTCGGGGACTCTCGCGAGGCGCTCGTAGAACAGCGTCGCGGCGGTCGCCGGGTCCATGCGCTGCTCGGCCGAACCCCACCAGTGCTGCTGTTGGAAGAGTCCGATGCTCGTCGTCCGGCTGCCGTCGGGGTTCGTGAACCCGCTCGTCTCCCAGTCGCCGTAGTCGATGTTGTTCAGGCTGCTCTCGCCCATCGCCGTCATGACGCCCAGGATCTGCCCGTCTCGACCGAAGCCGAGCGCGGTCGCCGTCTGCATGATGGTCGCGGCGTTCTCGAGCTGCTCCCCCTGCCAGCCCGCGACACCCGCCTCCGGGAACGTGGTCGGATCGGAGATGCAGATCGCCAGCGGCTTCTCGTGGGCGAGTCCCAGCGGGATCAGCACCGCGGCGAGCGCGACCACGATCACCGCCGCCGCAGAGAGTGCGACGCGTCGCAGCACCTTCGCCCGCCGCATCCGCCGCTGCGCTCGACGTCGCGGCGACGCGCGGTGCGTGCGTGCGCGCTGCCGACTCGCCGTCTTGCCGTCAGTCGCCTTGCGGGCGCCTGACTTCCTGCGAGCCGCCGTCTTCCTCGTCGACGGCGTCTTCCTCGTGGTCGCGCCCCGAGAGCTCATACGCTGCGGGTCTCGCGTCCGCCTCTACCGACGAACGCGGCGAGGCCGCCCCCGATCGCACCGAACAGATGCGCCTGCCACGAGATGCCCTCGCGAACGCCGACGACGCCGGCGAGCATCGAGCCGCCGTAGAGTCCGATCACGATGAGCGCGACGATCGCATAGAGCACGCGATGAGCGACTCGTCCCGGCGCGAAGACCCGCATCACGGTGTATCCGAAGTATCCGAAGACGAGTCCTGATGCCCCGACGGTCAATGCTCCTGGCGCGTTCACGAGCCATGTGCCGAGGCCGCCGACCACGGCGGCGAATGCGGTGACGGTCCAGAACCTGCGGGCGCCTTCGACAGCGACGAGGCTGCCGAGCACGAGAAGCGGCACGGTGTTGCCGATCAGGTGCGCCCAATCCGCGTGCAGGAGAGGCCCGACCACGATGCCCCCGAGACCCGAGAGGTCCCAGGACCGAAGACCGAAGCCCGTGAAGGACCCGGGGAGGATCGCGTCGACGAGCTGCACGAGCCACATCAGGGCGACGAGCAGCAGAGGCGCCGCGAAACGGCCGAGAGCGCTGGAGCGCGGGGAGTCGGCGGTGCGGGTCACATCTGGCCTTGTCACGTCACGATCCTGTCAGGACTGCCCCGGAGGACCCTGACAAAAAGAAAGTGACCCTCCGCGCACCCAGCAGAGCCCGGTTACCCTTGCTGCGTTTCCGCCCTGGGGGAATTGGCCTGGATGCCGCCACGCGGAGAGCCGTCGACAAGTCTAGCCGATGTCTGCCCCTGCTCTTTGACAGACTGGGCAGGTCATGGATCCCGTCGCCGCCCCTCCCCTGTCGACGTGGCATTTTCCGGGCACGCTGCGCACCTACCAGGCCGAGGTCCTCGACCGGATCCCTCCGGGAGGCGCAGCCCCGCTGCACATCGTCGCCCCGCCAGGCTCCGGGAAGACGCTGCTGGGCCTGCTGCTCGCCGCACGCGAAGGCCACCGCACTCTCGTGCTGTCGCCGACGGTGACCATCCGCCATCAGTGGGTGCGCACCGCGTCGGAGCTGGCGCCGGACGCGGCGGCCGTCTCGGATGATCCCGAGCGTCTCGGCGACCTGACGGTGCTCACCTATCAGCTGCTCAGCGTGACGGGAGACGGCTCACCCTTCGACGACCTCGCCAGGGCGATCTGGACGGAGGAACTCGTCGCGAGCGGCCGCACCGAGGCGGATGCCGCGACGTGGCTCGCCGAGCTGGCGGTCGACAACCCCGCCCGCCACCGCTCCGGCATCCGCAGTCGTGCGCGCCGACTGCGTTCGCGTTTCACCCGCCAGCGCCCTTCGGAGCTCGCTCGCGTGCTGCACCCGCACGCCGTCGCGCTCATCGACCGACTCGTCGAGGCGGGGGTGCGCACGGTCGTGCTCGACGAGTGCCATCATCTGCTCGACTACTGGGCGATCGTGGTGGCCTATCTGGTCGCCCGCATCCGAGAGAGCGGCGCGGAGCCGACGCTGATCGGCCTCACCGCGACCCTGCCGTCGCCCGACGACGAGACCGAGTACGAGAACTACAGCCACCTGCTCGGCGAGGTCGACTACGAGGTGCCGACACCGGCGGTGGTCAAGGAGGGCCACCTGGCTCCGTATCGCGATCACGTGATGTTCACCGAGCCCCTGCCCGAAGAGGCCGCGTTCATCCGACGGCACGAATCGCTGCTGCACGACCTGATCACGCAGGTGCTGTCGACCCCCGACGCGCTGTCGTACCTCGAGCATCACCTCCAACCCGCAGAGCCGCAGGACGCCTCTCTCGCCGAGACTCCGCTCGCCCGCCTCGACCGGGCCTTCGCGACGGACTTCGCCCTCACCCGGTCATGCGCTCTCGTGCTGCGCGAGGTCTCTCCGCAGCATCCGCTCATCGCCTCCATCCCGCCGGCCCTGCTCGACCGATGCACGACCGACGACCTGCTGACGGTCCTGTCACGGTTCGCCCAGGCACGGCTGCTCTCGGATCCCTCTGCCGTGCGCCAGTGGGAGTACGTGCGGCGCTCGCTCGCGGACTTCGGGTACGCGCTGACCGACCGGGGTATCCGACGCGGCCGGAACCCGATCGAGACCACTCTGGCGTTCTCCGCCGCCAAGGACCACGCGGCCGTCGAGATCCTCCAGCGAGAACTCGCCGGCGCCGACGGCCATCGGATCCGCGCGGTCGTCGTGACCGATTTCGTCGAGCACGGCAACAGCCGTGGTCTGGCCGGTGACGCACCCGCCGGGGCGCTCCGCACGTTCGGCCTCCTCGCCGTCGACGCTGTCACCTCCCGACTGCGCCCCGTGCTGCTGACCTCGCAGCACCTGCGTGTCCGCGCCGACGACGCCGCCGACATCGCGGTCGCGCTCGGCGAACTGCTCGGCGAGCCGGTCGGCATCGCGGAGGGCATCGGTCCCGTGCGCGACCTGCAGGTGCGCGCCGCCGGAAGCGGACGAGTCGTCGCGGCCGTGTCCGAGCTGATCCGCCGAGGCGATGTGCGCCTGCTCGTCGGCACCCGGGGGCTGCTCGGGGAAGGCTGGGACTGCCCGTCGGTGAACACCCTCGTCGATCTCACGACCGTGGCCACCTCATCGGGCACCCAGCAGCTGCGGGGGCGCACGCTGCGGCTCGATCCGGCATGGCCCGAGAAGGTCGCGCACAACTGGTCGGTCGTCTGCCTGATCCCGTCGCACGTCGACCTCGACGATGCGTCCGAGTCCCTGCGACTCCGTCGTCGGCATTCGCATCTGTGGGGGCTGAGCGCCGAGGGCGACGGCCGGATCGTCAGCGGACTGGGTCATGCACTCACCGCACCCGCCGTCGAGGCGTGGACTCGTGTGCTCGACAAGGACCCGTCGACGACGATCGCGGATCTCGGCGCCCTCGTGCGCGCGCAGTGGCCCTCTCGGAGTCGGACGAGGGAGGAGTGGCGGATCGGCGAGCCGTACCGTGCCCACGAACGGGAGACGGTGTCGATCCGTCGGACGACCCGCGCCCCACTGCTTCGCGCCGCGCAGACGGCGAGGGCGGGAGCGGTCGGCGGCTTCCTCGCCGGCGCCGCGACGACAGGCGTGCTCGTCACCGTGCTCGCGCTCTTCGGGGTCTCCTTCGCCCCTGCCTTCGGGGTCGCGCTCGCGCTGATCGGGGGCGCTGTCGCTGCGACGGCATCCGCTGTGCGCATGCTCGTCCGCTCTCTGCGCGATCGCTCGAGGCCGGCCGAGATCTACCGAGCCGCGGCGGTCGCCGTCGCCCGCACGCTGGAGGAGGCAGGACGCGTCGGGCGGATCGACGAGTCAGCGATCACTGCGCGGCCGGACGACGCCGACCCCACCCGCATCCGCATCGAGCTCGGCGGCTCCGTCTCGGACGCACGCGTGATCGCCGATGCCGTCGAGGAGCTCTTCGCACCGGTGCGCACACCCCGGTTCCTGCTGCGCATCGACGCGGCCGGGCTGCCGCGGGTCCGGGTGCTCGAACGCCTCGCCGACCGCCTCTCCCCCGGACGCACGCTTCTCGCAGTGCCTCGCCTGATCGCCCGGCGGCGCGGAGACGCCGAGCGCTTCTGCGACCATTGGCGGGCCCTGATCGGCACGTGCTCACTGCACGAGCTGAGCGGGGTACAGGGACTCGCCCTGCTGCGTGTCGCGCGCAGCGCCGACCGCCGGGTGGACCCCGCAGAACCCCGGGCTCGTGTCTGGGGCTGATGCCCGACGCCGGTTCTCACCCCAACCGTAGGCAGCCGGGTTACGATCGGTTCACGCGCACCGCAGCGCCCACGCGAGAGGGAACGCATGCCAGAGAACCCGCCCCTGATCCCGGCCGTCGTCGACGCCGAGCAGTTCGCCGCGCAGACGTCTGCCATCGTCGAGTCCGTCGGACGGGTGATCGACGGCAAGCCGGATGCCGTGCGGAGCGCGCTCGTGTGCCTGCTCGCCGAGGGACACCTGCTGATCGAGGACGTGCCAGGCGTCGGCAAGACGATGCTGGCACGCGCGCTGGCCGCGAGCGTGGATGCGACCGTCCGCCGCATCCAGTTCACTCCCGACCTCCTCCCCGGCGATGTGACGGGCGTGAGCGTCTACAACCCCGTCGATCGCGAGTTCGAGTTCAAACGCGGCGCCGTGTTCGCGCACATCGTGATCGCCGACGAGATCAACCGCTCGTCGCCCAAGACGCAGTCGGCGCTGCTCGAGGCCATGGAGGAGGGGCAGGTGACGGTCGACGGGTCGACCCACATGCTGCCCGATCCGTTCCTGGTCGTCGCGACCCAGAATCCGCTCGAGATGGAGGGGACCTATGCGCTGCCCGAAGCACAGCGCGACCGCTTCATGATGCGCATCTCGATGGGCTACCCGGATGCGGCGGCCGAGGCGCTCATGCTGCGACAGCGAGACACCGTGAACCCGCTCGCCGCGGTGCGAGCGGTCGCCGACGCGGCGTCGATCTCGGGACTGATCGCCTGGGCGCGCTCCGTGCATGTCGCGCCGGCGCTCGAGGAGTACACGGTCGCTCTGGCGCAGGCCACCCGAGCCGACCCCAATCTGCACCTGGGTGCGAGCCCGAGGGCGACTCTTCAGCTGATCCGCGCCGCGAAGGTGTGGGCGGCACTCGACGGACGCGACTTCGTGATCCCGGACGACGTGACCGCGCTGATCGTCCCGGTCTTCGCCCACCGACTCCTTCCCGCCCGCGGCGCGCACCGCGCCGGAGCCCAGCCGGTCGAGGCGGCCCTGCGGCAGATCGTCGAGCGCGTGCGGGTGCCCGTGACCGCGCGCTCCTGACCCGCCGCTCGCCATGCCTCGCCGTCGAACCCTCACACTGCGGGGAACGGGTGCGCTCCTCTCCGGTCTCGGCTGCCTGATCGCGGCGAATATGCTGGGCGCGCCGATCCTCCTCTACATCGGCATCCTCCTTCTCGTGCTCACCGTCTTCTCGGTTCTCGTCGTGCGGCTGCCGCGGCGCACGGGCACCGTCACGCGGCAGGTCTCGACCGACCTGCTGACCGTGTCGGAGACCTCGCGAGTGACCCTGCGCTTCACCCTGCGGGCCCTGCGCGTTCCCCGCGGCCTCTGGCGCGACGTGCTGCCGCCCGCGGTGAGCGGCGACTCGGCGGGCGAGTACCCGTCCGAGACGGGGCAGCTGACCTATCTGATCACCGGCGTCCGTCGCGGCGTGTGGCCGATCGGCCCACTGGTGGTGCGCACCGTCGACCCGTTCGGTCTCGCCCAGCGCGAGCAGGCGTTCGGCGAGACGCGCACGGTCACCGTCGTCCCTGAGGTGTTCACGCTCGCGCCGCTGACCGCCAAGGTCGGGGCCGCCGGCGGGACCGCGCACACGTCCTCGAGCCGGCTCGGGCAGGGCAGCGACAATCTCTCGCCGCGCCGCTACATCCCGGGCGACTCGATGCGCCGCATCCATTGGCGGGCGACCGCGCATCGCGGACAGCTGATGGTGCGGCAGGAAGAGGAGGAGTCCAGCCCCGACGCTCTCGTGATCCTCGACCGCAGCGCCGCACGCTGGGCGCGCCCGGGTGATGCCGAGGACCCCGCTTTCGAGACCGCGGTGTCGATGTGCGCCTCCGTCGCCGTGCACCTCGTGCAGGAGGGATACGGCGTCGATGTGATCGACAGCGGCGGGACTCTGCTGGGCACGCTGCGCGGCCACGAAGACGATCGGGACGGCCTTCTCGTCGCCCTCGCGCTGGTCGGCCCGCGCGGCGAGCCCCGCGACCTCCCGACTCTGGTCGGTGGCACACCTCCGGGTCCGCTCGTCTACATCACAGGCGAGATCGACGACGAGGATGCCGCCCTGCTGCGCCCGTCCGGAGCGGCAGCGCCGATGCTGTTCGCGACCGCACCGGGCACCGGCGTCGTCGCGGCGGCCGAGCGGAACGGCTGGCGCTTCGCGAGACTCGGCGACGACATCGCAGAGGCGTGGGAGGACGTGCTGCCCGACCGCATCGGCGGCACCGCGGACCACCGGGGAGCGACCGATGTCCCGAGCTGAACGACAGGCCGAACGCGGATCCCGCCTGTCGTGGCACCGCGAGCACGAGCTGCCCGTCGGCACCGTCCTGCCGTCGGTGCTGGCTGCGGCGGCGGGGCTCGTCGCGATGTGGCCGTTCACCTCGGTCATCGAACCCGGCAGCTGGTCGTTCGCGGTCCTCGCCGTGATCGTCGTCACGGCGCTCACGGGCATGACGTGTCGCACGCTGATGCGCGGCCGTCCGGCCTGGGCACGCGACCTCGTCACGATCGCCGTCCAGATCCTGGTGGTGATGGGCACCGTCATCCTGCTCGTCGCGGGCGACACCGCGGTGTTCGGCGTCATGCCCACCGAAGCGACGTTCTACACCTTCCAGGCTCTCGCAGCCGCTGCCTGGGAGGAGATCGCGTTCGGTTCGGCCCCGCTCGCCGCATCACCGGGGCTCCAGGCGGTGATGGGCCTGGGGTTCGGCGTCGTCGCCATCCTGCTCGACCAGCTCGTCGCCCAGCGCGGCGCGATCCTCGCCAGCCTCCTCACCGCCGTCGTCGGATCCCTGCCGATGATCGCCACTCTCGGGGGTGTGAACGTCGTCTGGTTCGTGCTGCTCGGCATCCTGATCCTCGTGCTGCTGCGGTACACGGCGGCGCAGAATCCCGATTCGCCGCGGCGGACATCCGTGGCGGTCGCCGCCGGCGTCGGCGTCGCTGCGCTCGCGGCGACGGTGATCGTCGCACCGGTGCTGCCGGTCTCGGCCACTCTCACGGGTACAGGTACGGGGGTCACCGTCGATGCGTCGCTGCGCCTCGGCGATGACCTGCGACAGCCGAACCCTGTCGAGGTGCTCACGTTGGCGACGACGGCGGACACCGCGCCCTACCTGCGACTCACGACGCTGTCGTCGTTCGACGGGCGCGTGTGGGAGCCCGATCGCGGCGACCTGCAGGCGCAGAGCGAGGGATTCGGCCCCGACGAGTGGGCGGACGACATCGAGACGACCGACCAGAACACCTCCATCCGCGTGATCCGGATGTCGAGTTCATGGCTCCCCGTGCCGTACCCCGCGACCGGCGTGCAGGGACTTTCCGCCGCCTGGCGGGTGAGCCCCGAGAACCGCACTCTCGCGTCTCGCAACGGGGATGCCGTCGGCAACGACTACACGGTGCGGTCGCTCGAGGTCTCACCGACTCTCGAGCAGATCCGCGCGCTTCCCGCCGCTTCGCCGATCGTCGACTCCGATGCCGAGCCGGTCGACCTGCCGGACGTGATCGGCGAGACGGCGGCCGAGGTCACGGCGGACGCCACGAACGACTACGACCGCTTGGTCGCGCTCCAGTCGTGGTTCCGGAGCCAGTTCGCCTACTCTCTCGAGACCCCTGTCGATGAGGGCTTCGACGGCACCGGAGCCGATGCGGTCGCCGAGTTCCTCGAGGTGCGGTCGGGATACTGCATCCACTTCGCCGGGGCGTTCGCACTCATGGCGGAGAGCCTCGACATGGAGGTGCGCATCGTCGTCGGTTACCTTCCCGGTGCCCTGACCGAGACGACGCGCGGCGATGAGGCGGTGTACTCGGTCTCGAGCGACCAGCTGCACTCATGGCCCGAGGTCCTCTTCCCCGGCGTCGGCTGGGTCCCGTTCGAACCGACGGCGTCTCTCGGGGTTCCGACGGCCTTCAGCGCCGCGGCGACGACGGGCGGGGGCACGGGCGGCGCCGCGACGCCCGCTCCGACGGCGGCTCCCAGCACCGAGCAGACCTCGGGACCGGAGCTCGAGCGTGAGGACGCCGGCGACAACGCCGGCGCGACGGGGGAGCGTCGTCAGCTCGACCCCACTCCCGTCGTGCTGACGACGCTCGGGGTGCTGGTGGTGCTGCTGATTCCCGCATTCGCTCGTCTCGCGGTGCGGTTCGCGCGGCGCGGGCGCGCGCGGGACGGTGACGCCGGAGCCGCGTGGGCCGAGCTGCGGGCGACGATGCAGGATCTGCGCGTACCCCTGTCGGACGCCGAGACCCCTCGTATGCGCGGCGATGACCTCGTGAGAGACAGCGGCGTGAATGCCGACGCCGTCAGAGTGCTCGTCGCCGCAGTCGAGCAGGCGAGCTATGCGCGCCCCTCGGCGAGCGCGGCTCGAGATCTCGACGCCGCTCTGATCGATGTGACGGCTCAACTGCGCCGCGGCGTCGATCGCTGGACGAGGGTCCACGCGTTCCTGCTGCCGCGATCGCTCTTCGTCAGCCGCCGCACCGACGTGCCGCTGCTCGTCTGAGTAGTACCGCGACTGCCGAAGGTGCTGGCCAGGGGATCAGGCGGCGTGCAGCTCGCAGCGCACCGAGTCGCAGGATTCGCAGACGACGAACTGGGTGCGGCAGGCGGGGTCCGGGCAGTTCGCGGTGCGCTTGGTCGGCACACCGCAGCCGACGCACTCGCCGATGACGGCCGCGTGGTCGGAGAAGTCGACGGAGCCGCGCTTGTCGAACACGTAGAGCGACCCCTCCCAGAGGCCCTCGTCACCGTACTGCTCGCCATAGCGGACGATGCCGCCCTCGAGTTGGTACACCTCGCCGAACCCGCGGGCTGTCATCAGGCTCGAGAGCACCTCACAGCGGATGCCGCCCGTGCAGTAGGTGACGACCGGCTTGCCTTTGAGGTCGTCGTAGGCACCCGAGTCGAGCAGCTGCACGAAGTCGCGAGTCGTCTCGGTGTCGGGAACGACCGCTCCCCGGAAGCGGCCGATCTGCGCCTCGAGCGCGTTGCGTCCGTCGAAGAACACGACCTCGTCGCCTCGCTCCCCCATCAGCTCGTGCAGCTCTTCCGGTGTGAGCCGAGTGCCGCCGCCGATGACGCCGTTCTCATCGACCCGCAATTCGCCCGGCGCTCCGAATGACACGATCTCGTCGCGCACCTTGACGCTGAGCTTCGGAAAGTCGACGCTGCGACCATCGGCGTCGACGCCGGTGCCTTCGCTCCACTTGATGTCGGCGTTCTTGAAGGGCGCATAGGCCCGGAATGACCGCGCCCATTTCTTCAGCGCCAGAAGGTCACCGCCCAACGTGCCGTTGACTCCGTCCTTCGAGATGAGGAGCCGTCCGCGCAGCCCGAGCGCTTCGCCGAGGTCGCGCTGCCACACCCGGATCGCATCCGGATCGGCGAGCGGGGTGAAGACGTAGAAGAGGACGATCTTGGGGGTTGCCACCCAGAGATCCTACGTCGCACGAGCGGGAGCCCGACGCCGCAGCGGCACCCGAGTGCCGAGAAGCCGCCCTACGTGACGATGCACCGCGGGCACGAGTCCGACGTGCTCTCCGGCGTCCGCACGCGTGAGCAGCTTCGTCATCACGTACAGCTGAGAGACGATGCCGCTCTCGGTCTCGAGGTCCCGACGGAATCGCCGCGCGATCTGATCTGCCACGTGCGGAACGGCCAGGGAGTGTCCGAGCAGGAACGCCGGGTCATAGCCGCGCGGCGCCAGACCCCAGGACTCCCAGTCGGCGATCGCGAACGGCTCCCGGTGAAGGTTGTTCCAGTGCAGGTCGCCGTGGCTCGCCACCCAGTCGTCCTGGTCGACGTCGAGGTCGATGCCGAAGAACACGCCGATCCTGCGGCGCATGATCTCGGAATCGAGCACGGTGCGCTCCGTCGGCGTCGCCGCGACGGCGTCGAGGTTGCGTTCGAGCGCGGTCCACCACGTCTCGTCCAGCCCGGGCGTCCGCTCGAGCACGGATGTCGGAGCGCACACCCGACCGGGAAGCAGGCTCATGAGGTCGGCCCGATACACCAGCGGTCCTTCCTCCCACGCCCGCGCGTCGATCAGTCGGGGCTTCTCGACCCCGGTGATGGTCATCGCGTCCTGGTTGCCGACCCACCACGAGCTCCTCGCCCACTCGCTTCGAGCCCAGACGACTCGCAACCAGTATGAGGAGCCGGCCCGTTCGACGGCTGAGCCGATCGACCGGTCGCGCCATCCGAAGCGTGAACGGCCGATCGCATCGAGGCCGAGGTCTGCGAGAGCGCGGGAGTGTGCCAGGCGCAACGCGGTGCGCACAGGAGTGCTGGCCACGGTGGGCAGAGGGTCTGTCGCCATGAACGTCCTTCCGAGACGAGTTCGCCGATCGGTGTCGGCTGCGCGGCCGGGCTCACACACCCTGGCCGTGCGCTCTTATATGACTGCATAGTGCCTACGTTCGAGGCTAGAGAGCATCGCTTTGCGGGCGCAAGGCTCGGACAGATCGCATACCGGTGGAGCAGCATCCCGCCGGATGATGCTCCTCACACGAGCTGGTCATGGGCTGCCCACCCGATCGGATAGACTGTTCAGGTTGTTCCTTGGTGACGTGTCCGAGCGGCCGAAGGAGCACGCTTGGAAAGCGTGTGTTGTGCAAGCAACCGCGGGTTCGAATCCCGCCGTCACCGCCAAAAAGCATGAAGGGTCTCCGCGCCAGCGGGGGCCCTTCATGCTTTTTATCGAGCGTTGGGGATTCGGGGAGGCGCGAGCGCAGCGAGCACCGGAGTCCCGCCGCCCGACCGAGAGCTCAGTCGAACGTCACGCCGAAGCTCTGTCCGCCCGGCTCCGCAGGGAGCGGTGTCATGCCCAGCCGCTTGTAGAAGGCGGCGGCGCCCGTGTTGTTCGGGTCCATGCCCAGATGCAGCCCCCGCACTCCGCGGCGGCGCAGTTCGGTGAAGAGCGTCTCGATCAGCTGGCGCCCGAGTCCCTGACCCTGGGTCTCGGGCAGGAGGTCGATGTGCAGGTGCGCGGGGTACTCCTCCGCGTTCGCGTCCCGGCCCGGGGCCTGCGCATAGCCGTATTCGATCATGCGATCCTCACGGGTGCTCGGCTCGTCGACCCTCGGGTACCGCTCCTGTCGCCTAGGCCACCACTCGTCGCGGAACCAGGTCGCGAAGGCATCCGTGTCGTCCGTCGCCACGATGTAGCCGATCACGCGCTCGTCGTCGGTCTCGACGACCCAGGCGAGGTCGGGGTGGCGTTCGACGTACGGCACGGCGAAGAGGTCGCCCCAGAGCGAGTCGTCCGAGAAGATCCCGGTCGCGTCGGCTCCGGCATCCGCAGTCCTGACGCAGACGTCGTAGAGGGCGGCGCGGTCGGACGGACGATACGGACGGATGCGCGACAATGCTGCTCCTCGATGCGATGTGGACGGTGTCAGCCTACCGGCGCGACTGCGGGGTCGTCCCGCTGCGACGTCGACTGCACCCACGGCAGCAGCCAGGCCCCCAGCACGAGAACGACGCCGGCGCCGACCAGCGCACCGCCCAGCGTGTCGGTGGCCCAGTGCACCGACAGGAGAGTACGCGAGAGCGCCATCGCGACCACCCAGAGGATGCCGAGGATCGCGGTCCACACGCGAGGGAAGACCAGCCACAGGACCATCGCGATCGTCGCCGCGTTGGCGGCGTGCCCCGAGGGGAACGATCCGTAGTCGCTCACGACGATCATGTCCTCCGGGCGCGCTCGTCCGAACAGGTGCTTCAGCAGCTGCACGGCGCCGGCGCTCGCGAGGAACGCCACGGCGGCGAACACGGCGGCCTGCCATCGCCGAGCCACGAGAAGAGCGGTGATCAGCAGCAGCGGAACGAGCAGGATCGCTATCCACCCGCCGCCGATGCTGTTCAGCACCAACGCGAACGACAGCATGGCGTCGGTGCGGTACGTGCTGATCGTCTCGTTCCACCAGGTGTCGAAGCCGGGAGGCTCGGTGTACCCGAACACGATCGCCGCTCCGAGGAGCGTCGCCGCGACGAGCATCCCTATTCCCCACCACAGCAGCGTTCGTGATCTCATCGAACCATTCTGCCGGTCGGAAGCTGAAAGTCAGGGAGCCAGCATGCCGACAGTCCGTGGACGCACGATCAGCCACAGTGACAGGACCCCGATGGCCGCGCATCCGACCATCACGGAGGCCATGGTCGTGGCGGTGATCCCCGCACCCTGAGAGACCCAGCCGACGACCGGCGAGATCAGCCCTGCGACGCCGAAGTTCGTGGCTCCGATCACGGACGCCGCGGTGCCCGCGGCCTTGCCGTGCCTGTCGAGAGCGAGCACCTGCACGTTCGGGAAGGTGAAGCCACAGGCCGTCATGAAGACGAACAGCGGGATGACCGTGCCCCACAGCCCGAGGCCGAGCTGATCGGTCACGATGATGGCGATGCCCGCGAGAAGCAGGACCGCCGTCGAGTAGGCCATGACCCACTGCGGTCCGAAGCGCGCGGCGAGTCGCGAGGCCGTCTGCACGCCGGCGACGACACCGAGCGAGTTGACCGCGAACAGGAGACCGTACTGCTGCGCGTCGAGCCCGTGCGTCTGCTGGAACAGGAACGGCGAGGCCGACAGGTACGAGAACAGACCCGAGAAGGTCATGCCCCCGATGATCAGCACGCCGATGAAGACGCGATCGGAGAACACCGAGCGGTAGCGCTGCATAACTGTCGCGCCGCCCTTCTCCTGGCGGCGTGCGATCGGCAGCGTCTCGGGGATGAAGACGATGGCTGACACGAGCATGACGACGCCGTACAGGGCCAGCACGACGAAGATGCCGCGCCACGGCATCAGCGTGAGCAGCCATGAGCCGATCAGCGGGGCGATCACCGGGGCGACGCCCGACACGAGGGCGAGCCGCGACAGCATCACCACGAGCCTGCGGCCGCCGAACAGATCGCGGACGATGGCCATGGCGACGACGCCGCCCGCGGCCGCTCCCACGCCCATCAAGACTCGCGCGCCGCTGAGCAGCGGAAGGGTGGGCGCGTACGCCGCCGCCGCACTGGCGAGCACGTGCAGCGCTGTCACGACGATCAGCGGGATTCGGCGGCCCACTTTGTCACTGAGCGGCCCCACGACGAGCTGGCCGAGCGCGAAGCCGATCATCGTGCCCGTCAGGGTCAGCTGGATCGCTGCCGCCGTGGTCTCGAAGTCCTGCTCCAGCACCGGGAAGGCAGGCAGATACAGGTCGATCGTGAACGGGCCGAGCGCGGTGAGCGCGCCGAGCAGCACGATGTACAGGGCTCGGCGGCCGTTCGAGATCGAGTCGCCGGGGTGCAGCATGATCGGCGCGGTGGCCGGGTTCGAGCCGAGCGTGCGGATCGCGCCCGTCGACGACGGAATGCGGATGCTGCCCGTGGCGGTCCGCTCGGGAGCGGGGGCGGTCGGGATGGAGTCAGTGCGTGGAGCGTCGGGCACGACGGTCCTTCCGGAGTTGGAGGGGATCAGGTGAGTCGCGAGGGATCACGTCGCGAGAGCGGCCGAATCCGCGACGGAAGTCGAATCGATTCGATCCGGGCGAAGTCTCCATGCTACAGCCCGCTCGCGCCCACCTGCGTGCGCCATCCGCGCTGAAGGGTCAGCCGAGGCGAGCGAGCCCCTGCTCGAGGTCGGCGATCAGGTCGTCGACGCCCTCGATGCCGACGGACAGCCGAACGACGTTCTCGGGCACGGCGAGCGCGGTGCCCCGCACCGAGGCGTGGGTCATGTCCGGCGGGTATCCGATCAGCGACTCGACACCGCCGAGGGACTCCGCGAGCTGGAACAGCTCGGTCGATTCCGCGAACGACTTGGCTGCATCGGCACCGGCGGAGAGACCGAGTGACAGCATCCCGCCGAACCCGCTCATCTGCCGCGTGGCGACGTCGTGCCCCGGGTGAGAGGCGAGCCCCGGGTAGTACACGGTCGCGAACTCCGGGCGGCCGGCTGCCCATTCGGCGATGGCCTGCGCGTTCTCGGAGTGCTGGCGCACCCGCACCGCGAGCGTCTTGATGCCGCGAGTCGTGAGCCAGGCGTCGAGAGGCGCGGATACCGCACCCACCGCGAACTGCTGGAACTTGACCTGCTCGAAGAAACGGTCGTCGCGGAACACGACAGCACCGCCCAGCACGTCGGAGTGCCCGCCCAGGTACTTCGTGGTGGAGTGCACGACGAGATCGGCGCCGAGCGAGAGCGGCTGCTGCAGTGCCGGTGAGGCGAAGGTGTTGTCGACGACGGCGATCGCCCCGGCCGCGTGGGCGATCTCGGCGATGAGCTCGATGTCGACGATCTTCAGCAGCGGGTTGCTGGGCGTCTCGACCCAGACGATCTTCGTCTCGGGCCGGATCGCCGCGCGCAGCTCGTCGACGTCCGACAGCTCGACCGTCGTGGTCTCGATGCCCCAGGGCGCGAGCACCTTGGTGAGCAGGCGGTAGGTGCCGCCGTAGACGTCGTTGCCGAGCACGATGTGATCGCCGGGTCGGAGGATGCCGCGCAGCAGCGCATCCTCCGCAGCGAGCCCCGACGCGAACGACAGCGCGTTCGCGCCGCCTTCGAGTGCGGCGAGCTGCGTCTCGAGCGATGACCGTGTCGGGTTGCCGGCTCGGTTGTACTCGTACCCGTCTCGGAACCCGCCGATGCCGTCCTGCACATGCGTCGAGGCCTGATAGATCGGCGGGATGATCGACCCGGTGGTCGGGTCAGGCGCCTGACCTGCGTGGATGGCTCTGGTGGCGAAGGCATGCTCGGACATGTCCCTCAGCCTACGTCCGCTCCGGCGACCGCATCCGCTCCTGTTACGTCCGGCGTCCGGCGTCCGTGCGGGATCAGCGGGAGATGTACGACAGCAGGTCCTGTCGCGTGAGCACCGTGTGCGGCTTGCCGTCGAGGGTGACGAGCAGCGCGTCGACGTCGGCGAGCGCCGCACGTGCCTGCGCGATCGGCGCGTGGATGCCGATGAGGGGCAGCCTGTCCCCCACATGATCGCCCACGGCGTCCGCGGGCTTCGCATCGCCTCGGAACAGCAGGTCCAGCAGCCCCTTCTCGTCGACCGTGCCGACGACCTCGCCCATCATGACCGGCGGCTCGGCGCTCAGCACCACCAGCTGAGAGACGTCGTACTCGGTCATCATGCCGATGGCCTCGAGCACGGTGTCGGTCGGATGCGCGTGCACCAGATCGGGGATGCTCTCCCCCAGGCGGGCCGTGCGCGCGGCGAGCACGTCGCCGACGGTCTCGCCCTCCTCCACCTCGCTGAAGCCGTACGAGCGCATCCAGCCGTCGTTGAAGATCTTGCCGAGATACCCGCGCCCGCCATCCGGCAGCAGCACCACCATCACGGCGTCCGCCGGAAGGTCACGCGCCACCCGCAGCGCGCCGACCACGGCCATGCCGCTGGAGCCTCCGACGAGGATGCCCTCTTCTCGCGCGAGCCGCCGGGTCATCGCGAACGACTCGGCGTCGTCGACGGCGACGATCTCGTGCGGCACGCTCGGGTCGTAGGCGCCGGGCCAGATGTCCTCGCCGACTCCCTCGACCAGGTACGGGCGCCCGGTGCCGCCGCTGTAGACGCTGCCCTCGGGGTCGATTCCGACGATGCGGACCCGATCGTCCGACACCTCCCGCAGATACCGGCCGGTTCCGGTGATCGTGCCCCCGGTGCCGACCCCGGCGACGAAGTGCGTGACGCGGCCGTCGGTGTCTCGCCAGATCTCGGGGCCGGTGGTCTCGTAGTGGCTGCGCGGCCCGTTGGGGTTCTCGTACTGGTTGGGCTTGAACGCCCCGGGGATCTCGCGGGCGAGCCGGTCGCTCACGCTGTAGTACGACTCGGGGCTGTCTGCCGCCACCGAGGTCGGAGTGACGACCACCTCGGCACCATAGGCGCGCAGCACGTCGATCTTGTCCTCGCCGACCTTGTCCGGCAGCACGAAGACGCACTTGTACCCGCGCTGCTGGGCGACCAGCGCGAGTCCGACGCCGGTGTTGCCGCTGGTCGGCTCGACGATCGTGCCGCCCGGCCGCAGGTCGCCCGAGGCCTCGGCCGCGTCGATGATGCGCGAGGCGATGCGGTCCTTCGCGGAGCCGCCGGGGTTGAGGTACTCGAGCTTCACGAGAACCGTGCACTCCACGCCCTCGGTGACGTGCTGGAGCTTCACGAGGGGCGTGTCGCCGACGAGGTCGACGATGGAGTCTGCGTACTTCATGTTCACAGCGTACGTGCGACGATGCCGCGACCGGGGCTGTGTTGCGCCCGATCGCGGCATCGTGTGCTCGACCTGTCTCCGAGAGCCGATCAGCCCTTGGTGGACCCCGCCAGGAGTCCTCGCACGAAGTACCGCTGGAGCGAGAAGAAGACGATCAGCGGGACGATGATCGACACGAAGGCTCCTGCGGTGAGCAGGTACCATCCCTCGCCGCGACCGGTGATCTCGGCGAGCACCTTCGTGATCGGCGAGGCGGCGCCGTCGGCGAACACGAGGGCGACGAGCAGGTCGTTCCACACCCACAGGAACTGGAAGATCGCCACCGACGCGATCGCCGGCATCGTCAGCGGAAGCACGATCCGGAAGAAGATCTGTCCGCGGGAGGCGCCGTCGACGCGAGCCGCCTCGATGATCTCCCCCGGGATCTCCGACATGAAGTTGTGCAGCAGGTAGATCGCCAGCGGCAGCGCGAACATCGTGTGCGCGATCCACACCTGTGCGTAGCCGCCCGAGGCGTCCAGTCCCTGCGTCACCTGGACGCCGAACAGGTTGATGCCCCGCGAGAACGACGACAGCAGCGGCACGAGAGCCATCTGGATCGGCACGATCTGCAGCGCGAACACGAAGATGAACAGCGCGTTGCGTCCCTTGAAGTCGATCCAGGAGAACGCGTAGGCCGCCATCGCCGCGATCATCAGCGGGATGAGCGTGGCGGGGATCGTGATCACGATGGAGTTGAAGAACGACTCCAGGATCGTCAGCTGCGTCGTTCCGGACTGCAGCACGGCGACATAGTTGTCGAGCGTCAGCTGCGGGTTGGTGAAGACCGTCCACCAGCCGCTCGTCTCGATCGCGTCCCTCTCACGGAACGACGAGATGAACAGGCCGAGCGTCGGAATCGTCCACACCACGGCGATCACGATCGACGCGACAGTGGCCCACGGACGGCTCAGGCGCTTGCGCGCGCGGCCGGCCGAGGCTTCGAAGCGTCCGGCGGTGGTGATCGCTTTCGTGCTCTGTCCGGTGTCTGAGTTCACGGTGTCGGTCATCGGATCTCCCGCTGCTTCTTGATCTGGCGCGCGTTGTAGATCACGATCGGGAGCACCAGGATGAACAGGATGACGGAGAGCGCAGCGCTGCGTCCCGCCTCGAACTTGGAGAACTGCGTGTACATCTCGTTCGCGAGCACCGAGGTGCCGTAGTTGCCACCGGTCATCGTGCGGACGATGTCGAAGACCTTCAGCGAGGCGATCGAGATGGTGGTGAGGACGACGATCAGCGCGGGGCGGATCGACGGGATCGTCACCGAACGGAATCGCTCCCACGCGTTCGCGCCGTCGAGCTCGGCCGCTTCGAGGAGCTCTGTGGGAACTCCCTTGATCGACGCCGACAGGACGACCATCGCGAAACCGGTCTGCACCCAGATCAGCACGACGATGAGGGCGAGGTTGTTCCACGGTCCGTTGAGCAGGAACTGCTGCGGTTCTCCGCCGAACCAGACCAGGATCTGGTTGAGCAGACCGATCTGCTCGAACTCCGGACCGCGGTAGGCGTAGACGAAGCGCCAGATGATGCTCGCGCCGACGAACGAGATCGCCATCGGCATGAAGACGAGGAGCTTGTAGATCTTCTCGCCGCGGGTCTTGTCGATGAACACCGCGTAGGCCAGACCGACGATGGTCGAGAGCGTCGGGACCAGGAGCACCCAGACGATCGTGTTCACGACCGAGGTGACGCCGTCGGACTGCGTGAAGATCCAGAGGTAGTTCGAGAAGCCGACGAAGTCGCTGCCGGTGGAGTTCCAGAACGACGCGTAGACCGTCTGGATGGACGGCAGGATCAGGCCCGCGAGCAGCAGCAGCATGGCCGGGGCCATGAATGCCACGAGCTGGATCAGGTACCCGGCTCCGTCGCGGGAACGGTAGTCGAGGAAGAAGAACAGGGCGCCGACGGCGACCGCTACTCCCATCGCCCAGTAATAGGAGTTGAAGAACCACATCACCGCGAACGGGATGAGCAGGCACATCGCCAGGCGGATGCCGGTGTAGAGCGCGCCCTTGCGGGGCGCGATGTCGACGAGAAGCAGGATGACGACGACGACCACCGCGAACGCGATGACCACGGCGAGAGCCTGGGCGATCGGGGGCAGAGACCCGATCCATTGGAAGAACACAGTCGCGTTCATGGATTCCCCTTCATGAGACGGAGCTGATCAGCGGTCCGCGCGGCGATGCGCGGACCGAGAGGGAGAAGGTGGGCCGCCCGACGGGGCGGCCCACCTCATCCGATCAGCTGGAGGGCCAGCCGGTCTCGATCTGGGTCAGGACCTCGTCGGTCGAGGTGCCGTTGATCCAGGCGACCATGCCCTTCCAGAAGGTTCCCGAGCCGACGGCGCCGGGCATCTGGTCGGATCCGTCGAAGCGGAACGTGACCGAGTCGTCCTGGAGCAGCTTGATCGACTCCTGCAGGATCGGGTTCTCGACGGCCTCGATGTCGACGCCCTTGTTCGCAGACGTCACGCCACCGAGCGCCAGACGGCTGTCGGCCCACTCGGGGCTCGAGAGGTACTCGAGCACCTTCTGCGTCGCCTCGTCGTCGCTGAACGCGCCGACGATCTCGCCACCACCGGTGATGAACGTCTCGTCCTCGCTCTGGCTCGGAAGCAGGAACGCCCACACGTCGCCGTCCTCGGCGATGTTCGTGCCCTCGGGGAAGAAGCCCGACAGGAAGGACGCCTGGTGCGTCAGTGCGCACTCGCCGCTCGCGACCGCAGGGGCCACGTCGCCGAATGCCGTGGAGTTGACCGAGCGCACGTCGCCGAAGCCGCCGTTGACGTAGGCCGGGTTGAGCAGGATCTCGCCGGTGGCGTCGAACGCCTCCTTGATCTGCGGGTCGGTGAAGGGGATCTCGTTCTTGACCCACTGGTCGTAGACGTCGGCGCCCGCGTTGCGGAGCACGAGGTCCTCGATCCAGTCGGTGCCGGGCCAGCCGGTCGCCACACCCGACTCGAAGCCGGCGCACCATGGTGCCTTGCCGCTCTTCTCCTGGATGGTCTGGGTCAGTGTGAGCAGCTCGTCCCAGCTCGTGGGCTCCTGGACTCCCCACTCGGCGAACTTCGTCGGCGAGTACCAGACCCAGCCCTTGACGCTCGCCATGAGCGGCGCGCCGTAGAACTCGTCCTCGTAGGTGCCGAAGTCGACCCATCCCTGCGTCCAGTACTCCTTGGCGTTCGCCTCGACGGCGTCAGGGGCCGGCTTCAGGAAGTCGCGAGCCGCGTAGTCCGCGAACAGACCCGGCTGCGGGAAGATCGCGATGTCGGGCGGGTTGCCGCCCTGTGCACGGGTGCCGAGCTGAGTCTCGAAGTCCTGGCTGCCCTCGTACTTGATCGTGATGTCGTTCTCCTTCTCGAAGTCCGCCCAGGACTCTGCGAGAAGTTCTGCCTCTCCTTCGACGATCGTGCCGTAGATCGTGACGGTGTTGTCTCCGCCGCCGCCTTCTCCCCCGCCGTCCGTGCCGCCGGGAGCACCACAACCGGCGAGCGCGATGCCCGCGACTCCCAGCAGTGCGATTGGCGCGTAACGCCGGGAACGCTGTGACAGACCCATGTGAATTCTCCTCTTCGAGTTTCCCGGCTCCCACGACATTCCGCGCCGCCCCTCGGCACAGAATCGGGAACCGATTCCAGGACAACCTATCGGGGTCCGACGCCGCGGCACAATAAGCCAGGATCACAGACTGACAACCATTCGCAGCGCCCTGGCACGAACCATGGGAGCGCTCCCTCACAATTCCTGTGGAACCGGTTCCTTTTCGTCCCTGCGACCCGTTACGCTGTCATCGGCGCAGGGGTGGGGGCTCGCGTCGCAGTCATGGTCGAGGAGGACCGGATGAGCACGATCGCCGACGTCGCGGCGCGCGCTGGCGTGTCGAAGGCGACGGCGAGCCGAGCACTCAGCGGCCGCGGTTACGTCTCGGAAGACACCCGCAAGCGGGTCGCCGATGCTGCCGGAGAACTCGCCTATGTCGCACACTCCTCCGCGACGAGCCTCGCCACGGGCCGCACGCAGACCGTCGGAGTCATCATGCCGCCGGTCGACCGCTGGTTCTTCTCGGAGCTGCTCGCCGGCATCCAGGAATCGCTGTTCGCCCTCGACTACGAGCTCGCCCTCTACGGCATCCGCGAAGGCAGCGAGACCCGCGAGCGCCTGTTCGACGTCGTGCTGCCCGGGCGACGGTTCGACGGGATCATCGCCGTCGGCATCCAGCCCAGCGCACAGGAGCTCGAACGTCTGCACCGCTCCGAGCGACCGCTCGTCAGCGTCGGTCCGTACAGTGAGGGATCCAGTGCCGTGTCGATCGACGACATCGCCGCCGCCCGGATCGCCACCGAGCACCTGATCGAACTCGGCCATACCGATATCGCGTTCGTCGGCGGATCCATGGATCCGGACCATCTCAGCTTCGGCGACGCCCAGCGCGTGGAGGGATATCTCGAGGCTCTCGCCGCGGCGGGACTCGAGGCGGTCGCGAGGATCGCGGACAGCCGCCCGACCATGCCCGGCGGCTACGCCGCCGCCGTCGAGCTCCTCGGTGACCGCAGAGGACGCCCCACCGCGATCGTCGGCGTCTGCGACGAGGCGGCGATCGGCGCGATGATCGCGGCACGTCGCCTGGGCATCGCCGTGCCGACCGAGCTCAGCATCGTCGGAGTCGACGACCACCAGCACGCCGAGATGTTCGCGCTCACGACCATCAGGCAGTCACCGCGCGAACAGGGCCACGAGGCAGTGCGCCTGCTGCGGCAGCAGATCGACCACCCGGATTCTCCACGCGAGCGCACCGTGACGACATCCTCGCTGGTCGTCCGGAGCTCCACCGCCGGACGTCGCTGACCGCTCCTCTGCGGATCTGCGCTCCGGACGCACGAAAGCCCCGGGCGGACCCGGGGCTTTCGTGAAGCGTTCAGACGCTTCCAGGGCGAGGCATCACGCCGCGACCTGGAACGGATTACTTGAGGGTAACCGTGGCGCCTGCCTCTTCGAGGGCAGCCTTGGCCTTCTCGGCTGCTTCCTTGTTCGCACCCTCGAGCACGGCCTTGGGAGCACCGTCGACGACGGCCTTGGCCTCGCCGAGACCGAGCGAGGTGAGCTCGCGGACGGTCTTGATGACCTGGATCTTCTTGTCGCCGGCAGCCTCGAGGATGACGTCGAAGGAGTCCTTCTCCTCAACCTCTTCAGCAGCGCCGCCGCCTGCGCCTGCAACGGCGACGGGGGCAGCAGCGGTGACCTCGAACTTCTCCTCGAACGCCTTGACGAAGTCGTTGAGCTCGACGAGGGTCAGGCCTGCGAACTGCTCGAGCAGCTCCTCAGTGGTGAGCTTAGCCATGATGTATCTCCTAGATAGGTGGGTTTGTTGAACGAGATCGTGGGTCGCTCACGCGGCCTCAGCGGTCTCCAGCTTTTCGCGAAGAGCATCGATGGTGGCAGCAGCCTTGCCCATCGTCGCCTTCATCATGCCCGCAGCCTTCGCCAGCAGAACCTCACGGCTCTCGAGCGCGGCGTACTTGTTGACCTCGTCGGCAGAGAGGGCGTTGCCCTCGAAGATGCCGGACTTGATCACGAGAAGCGGGTTGGCCTTGGCGAAGTCACGAAGAGCCTTGGCAGTGGCGACGAAGTCGCCATGCACGAACGCGACAGCCGACGGACCCTTGAGGTCGTCGTCCAGCGCGGTGATGCCAGCCTTGTTGGCGGCGATCTTGGTCAGCGTGTTCTTCACCACGGCGTACTCAGCGTCCTGACGGATGCTGTTGCGCAGCTCCTTGAGCTGGGCAACCGTCAGACCGCGGTACTCGGTCAGCAGAACGGCAGTCGAGTTCTCGAATGACTTCGTGAGCTCGGCAACCGATGCGTCCTTCTGCGCCATGGTCACTCCTTGGTGTGTACGAGGCGCCTCACGGAGGTGAGGCGCCGACCCCTGACCGCATGCAACAGAAAAGCTCCGGCGCAAGCGCACGGAGCTCTGAAAGTTCGTGTCCTGCGCGGGCCCCTGCTGAGCAGAGCTTCGATCGCCTCGCGTTCTCACGCACGACGATGACCAGCGGTCTTCGGTTGTTCCCAGGCTACCTCATCGACCGCCGACCCTCAAATCGGACGTCAGTCCCGGTGCGCCGCGCGTCCCCGGTGCCCGGCGAGTGCGTCGGCGGCCCGGATGAGACTCAGGTGCGAGAGTGCCTGCGGAGTGTTGCCGGCCTGCCGCTGGTGTCCGACGTCGTACTCCTCCGAGAGCAGGCCGAGATCGTTCGCCATCGCCATCACTCCGGCCATGAGGTTCTGGGCGTCGCCCGTACGCCCGCTCGCCGCATACTGCTCGACGAGCCAGAAGCTGCAGGCGATGAAGGGATGCTCCCCTCCACCGAGTCCGTCGACCCCGGACTCGGTGCGATAGCGCCGCACGAATCCGTTCACGAGCAGGCGACTCTCGATCTCGGCGACGGTGCGCAGCATGCGCGGATCGTCGGCGGCGCAGTACCCGACCTGCGGCAGCAGCAGCAGCGAGGCATCGACGTCGCCGGATCCGTAGTGCTGGACGAAGTGGCCGCCCTCCGCATCGACACCGCGGTCGTCGATCTCGCGACGCAGGCGATCGCGCACGCCCTCCCATCGCTCGGCATCGCCGGCGAGACCATGCTCCCGCACGGCACGGGCTCCCCGGTCGAGCGCGGCCCACATCATGACCCGCGAGTGCGTGAACCATTGCGGCTCGCCCCGGATCTCCCAGATTCCGTTGTCGGGGCGATCGATCGACGCGATCACCTGCTCGACGAGCGCGCGCTGCAAGGGCCAGGAGAAGTCCCCCTCTTCCAGACCCGCGATCCTGGCCGCCTCGAGAGCGACCAGGACCTCGCCGATCACATCACCCTGGTATTGGTCGACGGCCCCGTTGCCGATGCGCACCGGCGCTGAACCGTCATAACCGGGGAGACTGGTCAGCTCGCGCTCGAGGAGATCGCGCTCACCGGCGATCCCGTACATGATCTGCACCTCCCGCGGTTCCCCCGCGACGGCCCGGAGCAGCCAGCGACGCCACTGATGCGCTTCGGCGAGGAAGCCATGAGCGATCAGCGCCTCGAGCGTCAGCGCGGCATCCCGCAGCCAGACGAAGCGGTAGTCCCAGTTGCGCGAGCCGCCGAAGTCCTCGGGCAGCGAGGTCGTGGCCGCGGCGACGATGCCTCCGGTGTCCTTGTTGGTGAGCGCACGCAGCACCAGCAGAGAGCGGACGACGGCGTCGCGATGCGGGCCGTCGTGGCGGATCCCGCTCGCCCATCCCTGCCACCAGGCCCGCGTCCCGGCGATCGCCTCTTCGACGTCGAGCGGCTTCGGCGCGTGCTCATATGCGAGGAACCAGCTGAGCGTGAGGTCCCGGATCTCGTCGGGGCCGACCGTCACCGTCGCCCGGTGCCGATGGTCCTCGGCGTGGAATCGCACGCCGCGCACGATCACCGACTCGGGCCCGGCCGTCGCATGCAGCGCCGGGTGATCCGGAGTGCCGACCTGCCGCACCCACGGCAGCCGACGGGAGTAGTCGAAGTGCAGGCGCAGCTCGGTGTCGAACTCGACGCTGCCCGAGACGCCGACGATCCGTCGGATGACCTCGGTGCGCGTCGGCTGGATCGGCATGAACTCGTGCACCTCCGCGACGCCCTCCGCCGTCTCCCACCGGGTGACCAGGATGAAGGTGTCCGAGAGGTAGAACCGCGTCGATGTCGCCCCGGCATCGCTCGGGCGCAGCGTCCAGCATCCGTGACCGGGGTCGCCCAGGAGAGCGCCGAACACCGAGGACGAATCGAAACGCGGAAGGCACAGCCAGTCGATGCCGCCGTCTCGCGAGACGAGCGCGCCGGTGCGGCAGTCGCTGAGCAGGGCGTAGTCCTCGATCGGAGCGGGCATCGACCGAGTCTGGCATGTTCACCCGAGGGTCGGAGCGATTACGGTGAGAACATGACCGATGCGACGACGCTGGTGATCCTCGGTGCAGGTGGCGACCTCACCTCTCGGCTCCTCCTGCCCGCTCTGGGCCAGCTGCTGAAGAGAGAACCCGCGCGTTCGGTGCGGATCGTCGGCGCCGATCGCGGGGAGTGGACGGATGCCGAGCTGCGGGCCGTCGTCGACACGGCCTTCGCCTCGATGGACGCCGAGGACGCGGCAGCCCGTGTCGACGTCACCTACGCCCGCACCGACATCACGCGCACCGACGATCTGCGTGCGCTGTTGGGCGGCCTCACCGGCCGCGTGGCCCTCTACTTCGCAGTGCCTCCGGCCGTGGCGGCGGCGTGCATCGCCGCACTCACGCCCGACATGCTGCCCGAGGGCGCGATGCTCGTGATGGAGAAGCCGTTCGGCACCGACGAGTCGAGCGCCCGCGAGCTGAATCGCATCCTCACCGCCCTCGTGCCCGAGACCCAGGTGTTCCGCGTCGACCACTTCCTGGGTCGCTCGACCACGCTGAACCTCCTCGGCGCACGGTTCGCGAACCGCATCCTCGAACCGCTCTGGTCTGCGGAGAGCATCGAGTCCATCGACATCGTCTACGACGAAGCGCTGGCGCTCGAGGGGCGTGCGGGTTACTACGACAAGGCCGGCGCACTGGTCGACATGATCCAGAGTCATCTGCTCCAGGTGCTCGCGGTGCTCGCGATGGAAGAGCCCGCCACCCTCGATGAGGTCGACTTCCGCGCCGCGACCGGCGCGGTGCTCCGCGCGACCACCGTGTGGGGCGACGACGCCGCCGGGTCGTCTCGCCGCGCCCGCTACACCGCGGGAGAGATCGACGGCATCGCGAAGCCCTCGTACGTCGACGAACCCGGCGTCGACCCGGGTCGGGAGACCGAGACGCTCGCCGAGGCGACCTTCGAGGTCCGCAACGCGCGCTGGGCGGGAATCCCGTTCCGGCTCCGCTCCGGCAAGGCCCTCGGAACGCCCGCCAGAGAGATCGTCGTGCGCTTCCGTCCTGTCCGCCATCTGCCCCGCGGGCTCACCGGCACGTCCGACGGAGCGGTGCTGCGCTTCTCGCTCGGTCCCGACCGGATGTCGCTTGAGCTCAACCTGAACGCATCGGAGGACCCGCTCGAGCTGGAGCGCGCGATCCTGTCCGCGGAGCTCGGCGAGGGCGCGCTCAAGGCGTACGCCGAGGTGCTGTCCGGCGTCCTCGACGGGGATCCGATGCTCGCCGTGCGGGGAGACGCCGCCGAGCAGTCGTGGCGGATCGTCGCCCCCATCCTCGAGGCGTGGCAGCGGGGCGATGTGCCGCTCGACGACTACGTCGCCGGATCCGCCGGCCCGGAGGCGTGGCCGACGCACAGCTGAGTCTCTGCCGGGGTCGAACGCCCGAGGGAACGCCCCGGGCGGCGTGTGCGGGAGGGAGAGTCGGCGACCGGGGTTACCCTCGATAGGTGACCCCCGAACTCCAAGCTCGCATCGTCGCGGACTCCCGCGACCGCGTCGCCTGGATGCGGGCACGGTCCCGCGGGATCACCGCCACGGATGTCGCCGGACTCACGAGCGAGCGGTCCATCGCCCGCGCCGCCGACTCCAAGCTCGGCGGCGGGCCCCGGTTCGGAGGCAACGCCTACACCGATCACGGACGCCGCCGCGAGCCCGAGATCGCCGCCTGGGTGGCGGCGACGCACGGCATCCTCCCCTCCTCCGCCCTGTTCCGCGCCGAGGTCGAGCACCGCCATCTCGCGACTCCCGACGGTATCGCCGTCGACGCCGACGGTCGCGTGAAGCTCGCGGAGATCAAGACCACGAACAAGGCGTTCCGCGGCATCCCCCGCACCTACCTGCGCCAGGTGTGGTGGCAGCAGCACGTGCTGGGCGCCGAGCGCACGCTCTTCGTCTGGGAGGAGCACGTCGACTTCTCCCCCATCCATGACGAACCCCGCTGCGTCTGGATCGACCGCGACGACCGCGAGATCGCGAAGCTCGTCGGCCTCGCCACAGATCTCATCGACGAGCTCTACCGGCGCACCACCGGTCAGCAGGTGCCGACCCGCATCGCGGATGCCGCGGCGGCCGCCGCCGCCAGCCGGCGCGAGCACCTGCGCGAGCGCGATGCGTTCCGCGCTCTCGCACTCGCCGACTGAGCCGGTCCGCACCGCACGAACTCACGTGCAGGACGCGTTGAGCCCGAGCAGCGCGATCGACAGCTGGCGCGAGGTCCCGGCCGACACCCAGGACGTACCGGCCAGGAGGTTGGTCACCGTCAATGTCGTGGTGCTGCCGAGAAGGTTGGAGATGAGGCTGGCGAGCAGACTCTGAGTGAGGACGGCGGTGTGGGTGTAGAGGCCGCCGGCAGGACCTGTCGTGGTGATGTTCGCCGCCGGGACCACTGCTGTCGTCGCTCCCTGGGTGAGTGTGAGCCTGACCCCGCTGGCGGGATACACCGACGTCCACACGAGCCGGACGTTCTGGAAGACGCCCAGACCGTTGTTCGCCACCGTGCAGGCGATGATCGTGGCGGGGGGAACGCGGAACGCCGTGATCGTGGCTCGACCGTACTCCGGGTCGGTGAATGCCGCGTCGGTGATCTGCGCCGGCGGCGCGAGGGCCACTCCGCAGAGCAGCGCCGCACCGGCGACTCCGGCCAGGACGCGCTGCCGCCGCACGATCACGACTCGCCTCGGTGAGCTCCGGTGCTGCGGCGGCGCCGGGTCGCACTCAGCGCGGCACCACCGGCCACCAGGGCCAGCGCCCCGCCGATCGCCCAGGGAGCGAAGGGCGCACCGCCCGTCGTCGCCAGCCCGCCGTCGGGTCCGACCGTCGCAGACTCTCCGGCGCCGCGTGCGTGCACGCGCACCTGGGTGCTGCCGTCGTCCGCGCCGTCCAACGCGATGACGAGCCTGAGGTGGGCCACCTCTGTGTCGGCCATCTCGACGAGCGGCACCTCGAGGCCGTCACGAGGTATCGACCAGCCGGACTCGAGTGTGGTCGCGCCTCCCCGGCATCCGCTCTCATCCCACTCCTGCGCACAGCGGAGCACGTCCATCACCAGCGCCGCACCGCCGCTCGCACTGACTCCGACGGCCACGGTCCCGGGGTCCGGTGCCTCAGCGCTCACCGTCACATCCCACTGCACGGGCTGGCCCGGCAGGAGGCTCGACGCGGCATCCCAGTCGGCGACGGAGACCAGCCGCAGCACCTGCCCCTGCACGACCTCGGTCGAGGGGGCCGCCCACGCCGGACTCACCGCGACGAGTGCTGCGCAGACGACCGCACAGGCACCCGCGATGCACGCCACCCGCCGGTTCATCGGTCGACTCCCGCCGGATCGACCTGCTCGCGACTCTCCTTCCGGGAGCGCGGCCAGAACGCCCAGACGACGAGGACCGTCGCGCCGATCGTGAGTCCGCCCAGCACGTACGGATCGCCCATCGCGACGATCACGGTCGCGATGCCGGGGATCGAGAACAGCACGATCCGCACGGTCTGCACGGTGTACGGATACGGATCGTCGGCCGCGTTCGCGTCTCCGCGCATCGTGATCACCCGTTCGTCCGCACTCGCACCGGGAGCGATCGAGGTGATGCGGTGCGTGACCGGCAGATCGCCTGCTCGATCGACGGTGACGACGTCGCCGACCTGCACCTCGGATGCCGGGACGCTCTGGACCACCGCCACGGAACCGGCGGGAATCGTCGGCGCCATCGATCCCGTGCGGAACATGATGAGGGTGATGTTCGCCGTGAAGGCGACGATCACGAGCACGATGCAGATGACCCCTGCGGCGGCGGCGAGCCAGAGGAGGACATCGGCGAGCGCCCTCCCGAGAGTGCCTCGCGAGGACGCCGCGGCGGGTGCCGGCGACGCGGACGCATCATCGACCGTCGCCTGTTCACGCAGGCTGCGCCTCGTCGGTGCACTCATGTCTCCTCCTCACGTCATCCGATGCTCTGCCCGCACGTCAGCTCGACACTCCGGCGATCTGCCATGTCTGGATCGCCGTCAGCCCTTGCGCGCCGTTGTCGGTCGCTACCGGCAACGTCACTGCGAAGCAGTAGTTCACGGTCGTTCCGCCGTTGGCCGCGACCGCCTGGGTGCCGGTGCCGCCGACCGACAGCAGCGAGTTGTCGGGAACGACAGCCGTCCCGGCCGTGTAGGTCGTGCTGTTGCAGGCCGTCCCCGCGATGGCCCTCACCCCGTATCGCAGGTAGGTGCCGAGCCCGGTTCCCGCCGTCGACGTCACGCTGAGCTGCAGCGTGCCGGCCACTGACGGATTCGCGGTCCGCACGCTGAACAGCGCGTACGTGGTGTTGCCGGGAGCCATGGCCGAGAACGGTGCGCTGAACGACAGCGCCGCCGGCGTGCCCACCGGGTGGCTCGAGAACGTGGCACCGTCGGTCGCCCCGACGATGTCGAACCGCCCGGCGGTGAAGGTCGCATTGCCGTATTCGGAATCGTTCCAGGCGGCCAGGGTCATCGTCGCGCCGACGCCGAACACCAGCCCGCCCGCGAGCACAGCGCGTATCCGACGGGAGAGCAGTCGCTTCCCCTCCCGCATGCCTCTGCGGGTGTCGGCCATGCTCAGTCCGCAGTCGAGGTGGCCGTGAACTCCCAGGTCGCGGTCGCGGCGGCGCCCTGCGTGAGACCGGCGCCCGCGGTCACCGCGAAGCACAGCTGCACAGGCGTTCCCGCCGTCCCTGCCGGTGCGCCCTCGGCGAGAGGAACCGACGTGGCTCCCGTCTGAGCGCTCAATGTGGTGCCCGTCGCGACGACGGTTCCTGCCGCCGTGGCGTCGCACACGTCGCCCGCGTCGATGGCCGTCACGGTGTATGAGAGATTGGCCTCGTTGCCCCCCGTGCCCGCGGTGATCCCCGACGGCACCAGCGTGGCGCCGTTGGTGGTCGTGCTGTCGAGACGCACCCAGAACGGTGCGTAGACGACATCGCCCGGAGACATCGACGACGCCACGGCGGGCAGCTGGAAGACGAGCGCCGCTGCAGTGTCCCCCAGATCGACGTTGTGATCGTCGTACCCGTCGGTCGCGCTCGTCGTGGATCCCTCCAGATTGAACGAGCCTGCGGTGAAGGTGCCGGTCGCGAACTCGGAGTCGTTCCATGCCGCGAGCGTCACCCCGATTCCGACGCCGAGCACCAGCCCACCGGCGAGCACTGCCAGAACCTTGCGTTGCGTGTCCTTCTCAGCCATGACATTCCCCCTCAGGAATCTCACGAGACGCAGATGGCTGGGGATGGTCGCCCTTCGCGGCCCGCATCCGGTACTCGTGTCGTTCCCGACAGCTTTGTCCACTTCCTGCGCCTGTTCAAGGCCTTCCGTGTCACGATTGCGCATTCCGGCTCACGAATTGCGCAGAAACGTCTATCGGTTTCTGCGACCGATTGGATGGTTGCAGTTCGTCCAGAGCTGCAGCTCAGCTCGCGAGAACACGCTGCGCCTCGACGGAGACTTCGGCCGCGATGGTGTCGAGCAGCGCGGAGCGCAGGTTCCACTGCTGCCAGTACAGCCTGACTCGCAGCGGCGGCCCGCCGAGCGGCACGAGCTCACGCTCCTTCTGCAGGAGCGGCAGCATCCCCCATCCGAGGCCGAGCCGCACGGCGAGCGCGTAGTCGTGCGACGCGGGCACGTAGTGCCGAGGAGCCCCGTGGTGCGCGACCCCCATCCGCTCGAGCCATTCGTGCTGAAGCGTGTCTCGTCTGTCGAAGTCGACGAAGGGCGCGGCGCTCAGCGTCTCTCTGGTGACACCGGAGGAGAACCAGCGATCAGCGAACGCCGGTTCTGCCATCGCGTGATACTCCAGCACGCCGAGCGGTGCGACGGAGCACCCGGCGACCGGCGCCGCCTCACTCGTGACCGCCGCCATCACCGTGCCGGACTCGAGCAGCCGAGCCGTGAAGTTCTGGTCGTCGCGGTGCAGGTCGAAGTCGAGGTCGTGGGCTGCCGAGAGCCGTGCGAGCGGAGGCAGGAACCACGTCGCCATCGAGTCCGCGTTCACGGCGAGCGGTATGCGGGTGCGGGGCGCCTCGTCGCCCTCGAGGCCGAGTTCTGCGAGGGCATCGTGCTCGAGGAGTGCCAGCTGTCGCGCCATCCGCACGACAGTCTCGCCCGCCTCGGTGAGACGGGCAGGCTTGGTGCGCACGACGAGGACCCGTCCGAGCTGCTCCTCGAGCGTCTTGAGCCGCTGGCTCACGGCGGAAGGAGTCACACGAAGCACCCGCGACGCCGCGTCGAGGGTTCCCTCGTCGGCCACGGCGGCGACAGTGGCGGCAAGCTCCGGATCGATCTTCACATTAGCCATGCTAATGGCGCACAAGGAATCATCGCTGGTGCTCATGTCCGTGGCATCCGTACCGTGGACTCATGCTCTCCGTCTTCTCGGGTCTCGGACTCGGCCTCTCCCTGATCGTCGCCATCGGCGCGCAGAACGTGTTCGTCCTCCGTCAGGGCATCCGCAGAGAGCACGTCCTGCCGGTCGTCATCATCTGCGCCGTGTCCGACGCCCTGCTCATCGCCGCCGGCGTCGCGGGACTCGGCTTCGTCATCTCCGCAGCCCCGTGGCTCGTGGTCGTCGCGCGCTGGGCGGGGGCCCTGTTCCTCCTGGCCTACGGCATCCTCGCCGCCCGCCGCGCCTGGAGGGGCGGCGAAGAGCTGCGAGTCGACCGGACCGGTGCGGAGGGCTCGGCGCCCGGGTCGGGCGGCGGAACCACGACGGCGACCCGCACCGCGCTCGCTCCCGTGATCGCGACGGCTCTCGCCCTGACCTGGTTGAACCCGCACGTCTACCTCGACACCGTCCTGATGCTCGGGTCGATCGCCGCGACGCACGGCGACGAGCGCTGGCTGTTCGCCGCCGGAGCGATCGCCGCCAGCATCCTGTGGTTCACCGCGCTGGGGTTCGGCGCCCGCTATCTCGGCCGCTGGCTGCGCACGGAACGAGCGTGGCGCATCCTCGACGCGCTGATCGCCGTCGTCATGATCACCCTGGCTGTCAGCCTGGTGCTGCCGGTGCTCGGCGGCTGACCCTGCGTCGCAAACGTGAGCGGACGCCCGTCAGTCGCCGTCGAGGGGCCGAAGGATGCGAGTGAGGAACCTCTGGGTGCGCTCGTGCTGCGGCGCGCCGAAGATATCGGCCGGCGCGCCCTGCTCGACGACCACACCCGCGTCCATGAAGAGCACATGATCCGCCGCCTCGCGCGCGAAGCTCAGCTCATGCGTCACCACGACCATGCTCCACCCCTCGTCGGCGAGCTCCTTGATCACGAGCAGGACCTCCCCCACGAGCTCGGGGTCGAGTGCGCTCGTCGGCTCGTCGAACAGCAGGAGGTCGGGACGCAGCGCGAGAGCGCGGACGATGCCGACCCGCTGCTGCTGACCGCCGGAGAGCTCGTGAGGTCGAGCATCGGCCTTGTCGGCGAGCCCCACGCGGGCGAGCAGGACGCGGGCCTCGGCGACCACCTCGGCCTTGGGTCTGCCCTGCACCCGCCATGGTCCCTCGATCACGTTCTCAAGCACCGAGAAGTGCGGGAAGAGGTTGTGATGCTGGAAGACCATCGCCGACCGATCACGCAGCGCGAGACGCTTCTGCGCGCGCGTGCGCTTCGACACCGGATCCGACGGGGCGAAGTCGATGTCGGGGCCCCCGGCCACGACGATGGTCCCGGCATCCGGCGTCTCGAGCCCGTTGAGCGCACGCAGCACCGTCGTCTTGCCCGATCCGCTCGGACCGATGAGCACGACGACCTCTCCGCGGTGCAGCGTGAGGTCGATGCCGCGGAGCACCTCGTTGTCGCCGAAGCGCTTGTGAAGGCCGCGGGCGGTGAGCAGCGCGTCGGCGGTGGACCTGGGCGAGTGCGTCGGATCAGTGAGCGACATTGCGATCGAGCCTCCTCTCGAGTGCGCTCTGGCCGAACGACAGCACCAGGCAGATCACCCAGTACACGAGCGCGGCAGCCAGGTAGACGACCATGAACTCCAGGGTCGCCGCCGCGATCTGCTGCGCCACCTTGAAGAGCTCGGTGACGAGGATCAGCGAGGCCAGCGACGTGTCCTTCACCAGCGAGATGAACGTGTTGGACAGCGGAGGCACCGAGACCCGCGCTGCCTGGGGAAGGATCACCCGCGTGAGTGTGCGCGTGCGATTCATGCCGACCGTGTACGCCGCCTCCCACTGCCCCTTCGGGACGGAGAGGATGGCGGCGCGCACCACTTCGGCTCCGTACCCGCCGACGTTCAGCGACAGTGCGATGATCGCGCTGGTCCAGGGATCAAGCTTGAGTCCGATCGATCCGAGCCCGTAGAAGATCACGAACAGCTGCACGATCATCGGCGTGCCGCGGATGACCGAGATGTAGAACCTGGCGATGCCCGACAGCACGGGATTGACCGAGATCCGCATCAGCGCTGCGCCGATGGCGAGCACGAGACCCAGCGCGAAAGAGATCAGCGCGAGCGGAACCGTCACCGTCACCCCCGCGAGGGCGATCGGTCCGAGCGAGTCGAAGAACAGCTGCCAGGGATTCTCCATGGGTTACTGGGTCACGTCTTCGCCGAAGTACTTGTCGCTGATCTCGGCCAGGGTGCCGTCGGCACGCAGCTCTTCCAGAGCGCCGTCGATCGCCTCGACGAGGTCCGTCTTGTCCGTGGTGAAGACGAATGCCTGCTCACCGGCCTCGTCGGTCTCGGCGGCGATCTTCAGGCCGGACGGGCTGTTGGTGGTCTCATAGTCGAGGAAGGTCAGCTTGTCGTTGACGGTCGCATCGACGCGGCCCTGACGCAGCAGCTCGACGGCCTGCGCCCAGCCCTCGACGCCTTCGACGGTGGCACCGGACTCGGTGGCCAGCTCGTACCAGTTGCTGGTGAGAGACTGCGCCGTCGTCTTGCCCTCGAGGTCGTCGAACGACGAGATCGAGTCGTCGTCCTCGGCGACGACGATGACTCCCGGCGAGACGGTGTACGGGGTGCTGAACAGGTACTTCTCCTGGCGTTCCTCGTTGATGCTCACCTGGTTGGCGATCACGTCGAAACGGCCCGCGTCGAGACCGGCGAAGATCGCATCCCACTGGGTCTCCTGGAACTCGACCTCGAGGTCGAGCTTGTCGGCGACCGCCTGGATGATCTCGACGTCGAATCCGGTCAGGTCGCCGGTTCCGCCGTCATCGTGGAAGCTGAACGGACGGTACGTGCCCTCGGTGGCGACCGTCAGCGTGCCGTCCGTGACGAGGCCGAAGCCGGATCCGCTCTCACTCGAGCTGCTGTCGGCAGGCGTGGTGCTTCCGCTGCACGCGGTGAGTGCTGCTGCGGCGACGACCAGTGCGGTGACGGCGATGATGCGACGGGACATGTGACCCTCCTGGGGTGCGGTGAGGCGCGAGTGCTGTGGCGCGGAACTCATTCACAGTACGCGGCATCGGACCGGCATCCCAACATCCGATGACGTCCGATGTCGTACTGCACGCAGAAAGGCCCCCGCGATGCGGGGGCCTTTCCGGAATCACACTCAGATGGCGTTGACGTCCAGCGGGATGCCGGGGCCGAACGTGGTCGACACGGCGCCCTTCTGGATGTAACGGCCCTTGGAGCTCGACGGCTTGAGGCGGACGATCTCCTCGAGCGCTGCGCCGATGTTCTCGTCGAGCTGCTCGGCGGAGAACGACGACTTGCCCACGACGAAGTGCACGTTGGCGTGCTTGTCGACGCGGAACTCGATCTTTCCGCCCTTGATCTCCTCGACGGCCTTGGCCGTGTTGGGGGTCACGGTGCCGGTCTTCGGGTTCGGCATGAGTCCACGCGGACCCAGGACCTTTCCGAGACGACCGACCTGGCCCATGAGCTCCGGGGTCGAGACGGCCGCGTCGAACGCGGTCCAGCCTGCGGCGACCTTCTCGATGAGCTCGGCGCCGCCGACCTCATCTGCACCTGCGGCGATCGCTGCTTCGGCCGCGGGGCCGGTGGCGAAGACGATGACGCGGGCGGTCTTACCGGTGCCGTGGGGCAGGATGACGGTGCCGCGCACCATCTGGTCTGCCTTGCGGGGGTCGACGGCGAGCTTCAGCGCGACCTCGACGGTCGAGTCGAACTTCGACGAGCCGGTCTCCTTGGCGAGGGCGACTGCCTCGGTGGGAGTGTAGAAACGGTCTGCCTCGATCTTCTCGGCGGCAGCCTTGTAAGCCTTGGACTTCGTAGCCATGATTATTCTCCTCAGCCCTCGACCGTGATGCCCATGGAACGGGCGGTGCCGGCGATGATCTTCGAGGCAGCCTCGATGTCGTTCGCGTTCAGGTCGGCCTGCTTGGTCTCGGCGATCTGACGGACCTGGTCCTTGGTGATCTTCGCCACCTTGACCGTGTGCGGCGTCGACGAGCCCTTGGGCACGCCGGCGGCCTTCTTGATGAGCTCCGCGGCCGGCGGGGTCTTCAGGATGAACGTGAAGCTGCGGTCCTCGTAGACGGTGATCTCGACGGGGATGACGTTGCCGCGCTGCGACTCGGTCGCGGCGTTGTACGCCTTGCAGAACTCCATGATGTTGACGCCATGCTGACCGAGCGCGGGGCCGATCGGCGGCGCCGGGTTGGCTGCACCGGCGTTGATCTGAAGCTTGATCAGGCCGGTCACCTTCTTCTTCGGTGCCATATCCTCTTCCTTTCATCGAACGGATGCCGGTTGCATCCGCTCTCCCGCGAACCCGGCATCTCCGGGCTGCGGTCGTCTGCGCGCACGCCGAAGCGGCACACAAACCAGACAAGTCTACCTGATGCGGAGCGGGCCCGGGAACGCGAGAACGGCCGCCCCGAATGGGACGGCCGTTCTCGGAGAAGCGTAGGTCAGACCATCTTCGTGACCTGGTCGAACGACAGCTCGACCGGGGTCTCGCGCTCGAAGAGCGACACGAGCACCGTGAGCTTGCCGCTCTCGGGCTTGATCTCGCTGATCGAACCGGGAAGACCCGCGAACGAGCCCTCCTTGATCGTGATGGTCTCGCCGACCTCGAAGTCGACCTCGGCCGGAAGCGGACGAGCGACGGCGAGGCCGCCCTTCGACGCGATGTTCTTGGCGGTCGGGACGTCCTTGACCTCGACGAGCGACTTCAGCATGTTGAAGGCCTCTTCGAAGCGCAGCGGCGTCGGGTTGTGGGCGTTGCCCACGAAGCCGGTGACGCCAGGCGTGTGACGCACGACCGACCAGGTGTCCTCGGTGAGCTCCATGCGCACGAGCACGTAGCCGGGGATGCGCACGCGGGTGACCATCTTGCGCTGGCCGTTCTTGATCTCGACCACGTCTTCCATCGGGACCTCGATCTGATAGATCTCGTCCTCGACCTCGAGCGTCGACTTGCGCTGCTCGATGTTGGCCTTGACCTTGCGCTCGAATCCGGCGTAGGAGTGGATGACGTACCACTTGCCCGGAAGCATCCGCAGGTCGAGGCGGAACGCCTCATACGGGTCTTCCTCGGCGTCGTCGCCCTCTTCGGCCTCGTCGTCGTCGGACTCCGTCGCGGCGTCATCGTCGCCGTTGATGTCGGGTCCGTCGTAAGGGGTGACCTCGTCGGCCTCAGCGGCCTCGAGCTCGGCGGTCTCTTCCGCCACAGAATCGTTCAGGACCTCAGCGGCAGCCTCAGACTCGGCCGCTTCGTCCAGGTTGAGAGCGTCGTTCACGATCGCGTCCGCCTCCGGGTCGTCGATTTCGATGTCGTTGTCGTCGTCCTGCACATCGGCGTCGGCGTCTCCGTCGACGTCCTCGATGTGGAGGGCGACATGTTCGGCCGAGGTGACCGACTGCTCTTCCGCAGCGAGCACGTTGCCCTCCTGGGCCTCGTCCTCTTCGCTGGACTGCTCAGCAGCAGTCGCCCAGTCGGCGTCGTCGGAATATCGTTCAGACACGTTGTTTCTTTCCAATCACTGCGGCCAGGGCCGCGAGGGCGTCAGGCGCCCGGGACCCCGAAGACGATGTGCGTGACCCAGGCGAACAGGGTGTCGAGTCCGTAGACGATGCCCATGACGATGAGAACGAAGACGAGCACCACTGCGGTGAACTTGACCAGTTCCTTGCGGGTCGGCGTGACGACCTTGCGCAGCTCGGCGATGACCTGACGGAAGAACAGAGCGATACCCCCGAAGAAGCCCACGATGCCACGCTTCTTCTCGCGGGTGGCGCCGGCCGCGACGACCTCGCCGCGCGGTTCGTCCTGATCCATCCTGAATGTACCTTTCGTGTGTCAGCGTGTGCTGACGCGCAGGGCGGACAGGAATCGAACCTGCAACCTGCGGTTTTGGAGACCGCTGCTCTGCCAATTGAGCTACCGCCCTAGAGACCGGGAGGTCTCGGGGTGTCATCTCCATCCTGCCATCGTTACCCGACCGCAAGGACCGGGGCACGGCGAAAGAATGCAGACAACAACTGCTCGTCAAGCATACGGCATCCGTCGGTCAGCGCCGAACCGGGCCCGCTCTCGTCGTTGTTGTTAGGCTCGGCGGGCGGACGAAACGGGAGGGGGCGCAGTGAGCGCTGACGTGCAGCAGTTCCAGGTGGACCTGCGCGGTGTCGTCGACCTCCTGAGCCGCCACATCTACTCGAGTCCTCGCGTTTATCTGCGCGAACTGCTGCAGAACGCCCGCGATGCGATCATCGCACGGCGCGAGGTCGACGGGCAGGGCGGGAGCATCCGCATCACCGCGCTGACGGACACCACGGGCGAGTTCGTCCTGCGCGACGACGGGATCGGCCTGACCGCCGCCGAGGTGGGCGATCTGCTCGCCACGGTCGGCCGCAGCTCGAAGCGCGACATCTTCGACCTCCCGCGCAGCGACTACCTCGGTCAGTTCGGCATCGGCCTGCTGAGCTGCTTCATGGTCGCCGATTCGATCGTCATCCGCTCGCGCAGCGTCCGGGGCGGCCCGGCCGTCGAGTGGACGGGCAGCGCGGACGGGACCTTCCGCGTCGTGGAGATCGACGACGATCTGCCGATCGGCACGAGTGTGCATCTCCGCCCTCGTTTCGACGCCGACGAGCTGCTGCGCCCCGCGGCCGTGCGAGAGCTGGCCACCGCCTTCGCCGAGTTCCTCCCCGTGCGGGTGATCCTCGACTCTCCGAGCGGCGACGTCGACATCACCCGGCGCGCGCCGTTCCTCGACCCCGCCGACGACATCGACGGCGCCGTGCAGTACGGGCGCGACCTGCTCGGTGCGAGCCCGCTCGACGTTATCGAGCTCAGCGAGCCGGCCACCGGCACACGGGGACTCGCCTACGTCCTGCCCTACGCTCCCCCGCCGGGCGCCCGCCAGGCGACGCGCATGTATCTCGGCAGGATGCTCCTGGGCGAGCGGGTCGACGACGTGCTGCCCGAATGGGCGTTCTTCGTGCGCGCCGTGGTCGATTCGACCGGCCTCGCCCCGACGGCGAGCCGCGAATCGCTCGTCGACGACGCGGCCCTCGAGCGTGTGCGCGAGCAGCTCGGTGCCGGCATCCGCCGCTGGGTGCTCGAGCTGGGCCTGCGCGAACCGCACAGACTCGCCCAGTTCGTGGCGATCCACGAGGTCGGTCTGAAGTCGCTGGTGCGGCACGACGACGAGCTCGCGCAGTTCATCACGCGCTGGCTGACCCTCGAGACCACCCACGGAACGATGCGCATCGGCGACCTCGTCGAACGATACCCGCACGTGCGATTCGCGCAGTCGGTCGACGAGTTCCGCCAGGTCGCAGGGATCTCCCCCGGGTCCGAGGTGCTGGTCAACGGCGGCTACCTGTACGACGCGGACCTCGTGCGGATGCTGCCGGAGCTCTACCCGCACGTGACGATCGAACTCGTCGACGTGGCCGGGGAGCTCGATCGTCTCGACCCTCCGCCGCTGGACGACCGCGACGCCGCGCTGGCCCTCGAGGCCCGCGCCGGCGGCGTGCTGACCGCATCCGGCTGCTCCGTCACCGTGCGGTCGATCGACCAGCCCGAACTCGCAGCGCTGTACGTCGCCGACCCCGAGGTGCTGCGCAGGATCGACCGCGGCCGTACCAAGGGCATCACCGGATCGCTGTGGGGCGGGGTGCTCGACCGCATCGACTCGACCCTCTCGGCCTCCCGCGACGACGATCTCAGCGCGCGCCTGTGCCTGAACTGGTCGAACCGCGTCGTGCGCGCGCTCGTCCGCGTGCAGGACGACGCGGTGTTCGCCCGCACCGTGCAGCTGCTCTACATCCAGGCGCTGCTGGCGGGACACCATCCGCTCTCCGACGCCGATCGCGCACTCATGTCGACCGCGCTCTCGGACCTCGTCTCGCTGTCCGCCGGCATCGAAGCGGATTCGATCCCGTTCGACGACGCCCCCTGATCTCGCTCCGACCGCTCGCTCCGTTCGAAGGATCCCCCATGACCAGTCCGAAGAAGCGCTTCTCTCAGCTCATCGAAGAGATCGACCGCACGCCCTGGGGTCCGGCGGAGCAGGCGCTGGTGGCGGATGCCGTCTCGCTCGCCGTCGAGCTCGGCGACGAGCGGCTCGAGTACGAGGCGCGGATGAGGCAGACCGCCTCCGCGAACATGAACGGCGCGACCGATGTGATGCTGAACTCGTTCGCGTGGTGCCTCGCCCGACACGACTCCGACCCGCAGCGCTTCCCCGCCGACCTCGACTACGGCGGCGCCGATCTGATGTGGCAGTTCAAATGGATGGCGTCGTCTCTGCGTTCGTCGCCCGCGTTCTCGACCGAGCAGATCACCGCGGTCCTCGACGACATGGAGACGCACTATCGCAAGGCCGGTCTCGGCATGAGCGGAGTGCTCACGGCCCGATTCGAAGACGCCTGGGACGCCGGTCGACTCGACGACGCCGAGGCTCTGCGCGCGCAGCTCGAGGCCACACCCCGAGACGACCACAGCCACTGCGACGCCTGCGGACGCAGCCAGTTCGCCGGCTTCTTCGCCGAGACCGATCGGGATGCCGAGGCCATCCGACTCGTCGAGGAGATGCTCGAAGGCGGCTTCTCGTGCGGCGAGGAGCCCGAGCACGCACTGTCACGCGTGCTCGTGCCCTACCTTCGTGCCGGGCGCTTCGACGAGGCGAGGAGCGCGCACCTGCGCAGCTACCGGCTCGCGAAGGACAACCCGGACAACCTGCGGATCGTCGCCCACAACATCGTGTTCGCCGCCCTCACCGGCAACGAGGCACGCGCGCTCGCGCAGGTCGAGCGTCACATCGGCTGGCTCGCTCACGACGGACTCAACGTCGATGCCCACTTCGCCGCGCTGGCGGCGTTCGCCTTCGCCCTCGATCGTGTGACCGCGGCGGCTCACGGCGATGCCACGGTGCGCGGTGCCGACTCCCCCGCGCTCGAGGAGTTCTTCGGCGAGCACGACGGAGCCTGGGGCGCCGCCGAACTCGCCGCCACCGCGTGGGCTGCCGCCGAGCGCATCGGCTCGGACTTCGATCTGCGGGACGGCACCGAGGGCCACGCCCGCAGCCTCACCCGCCTGCGCGCTCTCGCCGACGAGCACTACGACGTGCCCATCCGTTCGGATGCCTTCGTCACGGCTCCGGACGCGGCGACACCCGACGATCCCGACGCATGGTTCGAACGGGTCATGAACCTCGCCCAGTTCGGCGCGGAGCACGAGACGTTGCGGGCCCTGCCGCACGCGCTGAGCGTCGAGGACCCCTCGAAGCTCGCCGAGCTCCTGTCGATGCGCCTCGGCATCCTGATCGCCCTCGACCGAGCAGAAGAGGCTGCCGACCTGCTGCCCGCGCGGATCGATGCCCTGCGCGCCGCAGGCCTCGACGCACAGGCCGATCTCGAACTGCGCCTCGGTCTCGCGACCTTCGGCCTGAACACCCCCGAGGCTGCGGCGGCGCTCGAGGACGAGCTCGCGAACACGGACGCTCTGCCCGCATGGTCGCGCGGAGACCTGGCGATCAGCCGCGCGTCGCTGCACCTGCACGCGGATGAACCCGGCGCCGCCCTCGACATGGCAGAGATCGCGGCTCGCGCCTTCGCCGAGGCCGAGGACGCGCGCCTCTCGAACACGACGACGCTCGTCGCCATCTCGGCCGTGCTGCAGAAGGGCGACATCGAAGCGGCATCCGCTCTGCTCGATCGCTTCTTGGCCCAGGACGATCTCAGCATCGGTCATCGCGCGCAGGCGCTGCAGACGCGCGCGAAGGTGCGCGGCGGAAGCGAGTCGTTCGCGGAGGGCGCTGCGGATGCCGACGAGGCGACCCGTCTTCTCGCCGGGCTCGGTGCGACCACGGCCCTGGCCGCCGCGCACCTGCTCGCGGGGGCGCTCTGGGAGGACGCGGGCGACCCGGAGAAGGCCGTCACCCGCTACCGGGTCACCTCGCGGCTCGTCGCGCAGGAGGGCGGCGACCAGGCGGGCGCGGACTTCCGGCTCGCGCGCGCGATGCTCGCGGCCGGGGACGCCGAGGTGGCGGCCGAGCTGTTCGGACAGGTGCTCGAGCGCGAAGAGCAGGCCGAGGTGCCCGCCGCCTCCCGAGCGATGACGGCGTCTCTTCTCGCGCGCGCCCTCGGATCGGCCGGCGAGTTCGGACAGGCTGTCGGCGCATTCGGGTATGCGGGCGAGTTGTTCGGCGAGGCGGAGGAGCATGCCGACCAGGCGATGGCGCTGACCGAGCGCGCCAAGATCCTCGCCCGGTTCGACGAGCACGCGGAGGCGATCGCGACACTCGAATCGGCATCCGAGATCGTGCGCCGGGCCCCCGAGGCGGTCGGCGCCCTCGCTGACGTGCTGCACAACCTCGGACAGGCTTATGCGGCCACGCAGGACGACCGCGCCTTCGCCCTCTTCGACGAGGTCGCCGCGCTCGCTCACGAGCACGAGGCGGCGTGGCTGCTCGCCGACGTCACCGACTCGCGGGGCCGGGCGCTCGCCCAGTTCGGCCGCACCGACGAGGCCGTCGCCGCTGCGCTCACCGCGGCCGACGGATTCGCGGCGATCGGGGATGCGGGCTCGGCCGGCGGCTCCGAGCTGTTCGCCGCCCGTCTGCTGGTCGGCGACGACCGGGCTGCGGACTCCGTGCCGATCTACCGCAGCGCCCTCGAGCACTCGGACGGCTACCCGCCGCTGCAGCAGGTCTCGGCGCTCGAACTCGGCAACGTGCTCGAGGCGCTCGGACGCCACGGCGAGGCGACCGAGGTGCGGGCCCTCCTCGACAGCTGACTCAGAGGACCTGCTGACTCAGAGGAACTGACGCCAGTTGGCCCGCGCGAGGTCGAGCAGCTCGTCTCCCTTGCCCGACATCACCGTGCGGATCGCGTACAGAGCGAAGCCCTTGACCTGCTCGGCCTCGATCGCCGGGGGCATCGACAGCTCCTGGCGCTCGGTCACGACGTCGAGCAGCGCAGGGCCGTCATGCGCGAGCACCTCGCGGACGGCATCCGGCAGGTCCTCGCTGTTCTCGACCCGACGGGCGAAGATCCCCATGGCCTCGGCGATGGCCGCGAAGCTCGGGTTGTCGAGCGCGGTGCCGTAGTTGACGAAGCCCGCGGCCTTCATCTCGAGCTCGACGAAGTTCAGCGACGAGTTGTTCACGACGACGGTCTTCACGGGCAGCTTGTTCTGCGTGAGCGTGAGCAGTTCGCCCAGCATCATCGCGAGCCCGCCGTCGCCGGCGAGCGCGACCACCTGACGAGCCGGATGCGAGACCTGCGCGCCGATGCCATGAAGCAGCGCATTCGCCATCGACCCGTGCGTGAACGAGCCGATCAGGCGTCGGTTCTCGGTCATCGACAGATAGCGGGCGGCCCACACGGTGGGCGAGCCGACGTCGGCGGTGAAGATCGCGTCATCCGCGGCCTGCTCATCGAGCAGCCGGGCGAGGTACTGCGGATGGATGGGGCGGCCCGCCTTGGTCGGCGTCGCGAGGTCGTCGAGCTTGGCCCTGGTCTTGCGATAGTGCGCGGTGGAGTCGTCGAGGTGACCGCGGTCGTTCGTCTCGGCGAGTCGCGGCAGCAGCGCCGTGACGGTCGCGCCGACGTCGCCGACCAGGCCCAGATCGAGCGGATGCCGTCTGCCGAGCTGCGAGCCGCGGATGTCGACCTGGATCGTCGTGGCGTGCTCGGGATAGAACTGCTCGTAGGGGAAGTCGCTGCCCAGCACCAGCAGCGTGTCGGCGGCTTCCATCGCCCGGTAGCCGGAGGCGAAGCCGAGCAGCCCCGTCATGCCGACGTCGAACGGGTTGTCGTACTCGATGAACTCCTTGCCCCGGAGCGCGTGCACGATCGGCGCACCGAGTCGGTCGGCGAGTGCGATGACCTCGTCGTGAGCCCCCTCGACACCCGCGCCTGCGAGGATCGTTGTCTTCTTCGAGGCGTTGAGCAGCGTCGCCGCGCGCGCGAGCTCGTCTCCGCTCGGCACGATCACGGGGTGTGAGCGTTCGATGACCACGGCTCGGTCGTCGGCGATCTCCGAGAGCGCGACGTCGCCCGGGATCACGAGCACCGCGACCCCGCGCTGCTCGATGGCGGCGCGCATCGCGATCTCCAGCAGGCGCGGCATCTGCTTGGGGTCGGCGACGTACTCGACGTAGACGCTGCACTCGCGGAAGAGCTCCTGCGGGTGGGTCTCCTGGAAGTACCCGGTGCCGATCTCGGTGGTGGGGATGTGCGCGGCGATCGCCAGCACCGGCACCCGCGAGCGGTTCGCGTCGAAGAGTCCGTTGATCAGGTGCAGGTTGCCCGGACCGCACGAACCGGCGACCACCGCGAGCTCACCCGTGAGCGACGCATCGGCCGCCGCCGCGAATGCCGCGGACTCCTCGTGCCTCACGTGCACCCAGCGGATGCCGCCGTCCTTCCGGAGGGCGTCGGTGAACCCGTTGAGGGAGTCGCCCGGGAGGCCGTAGACACGGTCGATCCCGTTGGCGCGGAGGGTCTTGACGATGTTCGCTGCGACGGTTGCCATGCTTCCAACCTACGCCCGGGTGCCGCGGCGGGATCCGGCATCCGTCGAACATCCGCTCTCCGGATGCCGCACTGCGGAGACGATGATGGGGGCGGATGCCGTGGCATCCGCCCCCATCAGGGAGAGTCGCTCAGCCGATGCGGATCAGCTTCTTGTTGACGAACTCGTCGGCGGCGAGGTGACCCAGCTCACGCGACGTGCCGCTGCGCTTGATGCCGCCGAACGGCAGCTCGGGGCTGTCGGCCAGCACCAGGTTGACGTAGACCATGCCCGCCTCGATGTTGTCGGCGACACGCTCGGCCTGCTCGGCATCGGTCGTGAAGACGTACGAGCCGAGCCCGAAGGTCGTGTCGTTCGCGAGGGCGACAGCGGCATCCTCATCGGCGACCCGGTAGACGACCGCCGCGGGGCCGAAGAGCTCCTCGCGGTAGACGTTCATGTCGGGCGTCACGTCGGCGAGCACGGTCGGGGCGAAGAACGCCCCGTCGCGGGTGCCGCCGGTCAGCAGTGTCGCTCCCTGCTCGACGGCCTGGTCGATCTGCTTCTGCAGGTTCTCCGCCGCCGTCTCCGACGAGACCGGGCCGAGCACGGTGTCGTCGAGCGTCGGGTCGGTCGCCTGCACCGATGCCATCGCGGCCGTGAACTTCTCGACGAACGAGTCGTACAGGTCGTCGACGATGATGAAACGCTTCGCGCCGTTGCACGCCTGGCCGTTGTTGTCGAGACGCGCGTCGACGCCCGCCTGCACGGTGGCGTCGAGGTCGTCGGTCGAGAGCACGATGAACGGGTCGGACCCGCCGAGCTCGAGCGCGACCTTCTTGAGGTTGCGTCCGGCGATCTCGGCGACCGCTGCGCCTGCGCGCTCCGAGCCGGTGAGCGAGACGCCCTGCACGCGCGGGTCGGCGATCATGTCGGCGATCTGCTCGTTGGTCGCGAGGACGTTCTGGTACGCGCCCGTCGGGAATCCGGCGTCGTGGTAGATCGCCTCGATCGCGGTCGACGACTCCGGGCACTGCGGAGCAGGCTTCAGCAGGATCGTGTTGCCGACGATCAGGTTCGGCGCAGCGAAGCGGACGATCTGATAGGCCGGGAAGTTCCACGGCATGATGCCGACGAGCGGTCCGAGCGACGACCGGCGCACGATCGCCGAGCCCTCGCCGAGGATCGCGATCGGCTGGTCGGCCATGATGGCCTCGGCCTGGTCGGCGTAGTACTCGGCGATGTCGGCGGCGAAGTCGACCTCTCCGAGGGCGGCCTCGCGGGGCTTGCCCATCTCGCGCACGAAGACGTCGGCGAGCTCCTCGCGGCGCTCGCGGTGCAGCTCGGCCGCGCGACGGAGGAGCGCTGCGCGCTCAGCCACGGTCGAGGACCGGGACCATTCGCGGTGCGCCTCGTCGGCGGCCGCGACAGCCGCCTCGATCTGCGCATCCGTGAACGTGTCGAAGGACGCCAGCGTCTCTCCGGTGGCGGGGTTGATGACGGCGTAATCGGTCATGTTCTCTCCTCCTCTGGCCGACCGGTCAGGAGACCGGGATCAGCGTGTACTTGGTGGACAGGTACTCGTGGATGCCCTCGAGACCGCCCTCTCGGCCGACGCCGGACTGCTTGACGCCGCCGAAGGGGGCGGCGGCGTTCGACACCACGCCCACGTTGAGACCCATCATGCCGGTCTCGAGCCTGTCGATCATCCGCTGCCCGCGCTGCAGGTTCTCGGTGAACACGTACGAGACCAGTCCGTACTCGGTGTCGTTGGCGAGACGGACGGCCTCGTCCTCGTCCTCGAAGGTCGCGATCGCGAGCACCGGGCCGAAGATCTCCTCGCGGAGGATCGCCGAGCCCGCCACCACGTCGGTGAGCACGGTCGGCTCGTAGAAGGTGCCCGTGCCCTCGACGGCCTTGCCACCCGCGAGCAGGGTCGCGCCGCGCTCGACGGCGTCGTCGACGAGCTCGCCGGCCTTCGCGACGGCATCCTCGTCGATCAGCGGGCCGATGGCCACGCCCTCTTCGGTGCCGCGGCCGATCTTCATCGCGTTGACGCGCTCGGTGACCTTGCGGCCGAATTCCTCGGCGACGTCCTTGTGCACGATGAAGCGGTTGGCAGCGGTGCATGCCTGGCCGATGTTGCGGAACTTCGCGGCCAGTGCGCCGTCGACGGCCTTGTCGAGGTCGGCGTCGTCGAAGACGACGAACGGCGCGTTGCCGCCGAGCTCCATCGACACGCGCAGCACGCCCTCAGCGGCCTGGGCGATGAGCTTGCGGCCCACCTCCGTCGAACCGGTGAACGACAGCTTGCGCAGGCGCGGGTCGGCGATGATCGGGGCCGAGAGCGCCGACGACTTGGAGGTCTGCACCACGTTCACGACACCGGCGGGGAGGCCGGCCTTCTCGAGCAGCGACGTGAAGAACATCGTCGTCAGCGGCGTGAGTGCCGGGGGCTTGATCACCACGGTGCAGCCGGCGGCGAGCGCCGGCGCGATCTTGCGAGTGGCCATCGCGAACGGGAAGTTCCACGGCGTCACGAAGAACGAGGGGCCGACGGGCCGCTGCGAGACGACCATGTGGCCGGTGCCCTCCGGGTTGATGCCGTAGCGACCGCTGATGCGCACGGCCTCCTCGCTGAACCAGCGGAGGAACTCGCCGCCGTAGCCGACCTCGCCGCGCGCCTCGGCGAGCGGCTTGCCCATCTCGAGGGTCATCAGCAGCGCGAGATCCTCCTTGTGCTCCTGCACGAGGTCGAATGCCCGGCGCAGGATGTCGCTGCGGGTGCGAGGTGCGGTCGCGGCCCATGCGTCCTGCGCGGCGACTGCCGCATCCAGCGCGCGGATGCCGTCACCCGGGGTCGCGTCGGCGATCGTGCGGATGACCGCACCGGTCGCGGGGTCCTTCACGTCGAACGTGCCCCCGGTCTCGCCGTCGATCCACTCTCCCCCGATGAAGAGGCCGGTGGGGATGCTGTCGAGCAGCGCCTGCTCAGTCTGAGTGCTCATGGAATCTCTTTCTGTGGGGAGGATGGGATGCCGGTGCCGCGGGATTCCGTCAGCGTCGGCGGTTGCTCGCGGGAGCATCCATGCTGAGGGTCTCGCCGCGGAAGAACGCCGGGCGCTTGATGGACTGCCAGATCATGATGACGATGCCGATCACGATGATGCCGACGCCGAGGACGAACACGAGTCCGAGGCCCCCGATGTTCGATCCGCTGCCGTACGCGGGGTCCATCGAGTCGATGAGCGTCGTGACGAACAGGACGGCGAGGATCGCACCGCCGACGAGCGGGAACAGGAACGTGAAGAAGAAGCTCCTGGCGGAGTCGAACCACTGCTTGCGGAAGTACCAGACGCACGCGAACGCGGTGAGGCCGTAGTAGAAGCAGATCATCATGCCGAGCGACAGGATGGTGTCGGTGAGGACGTTCTCGCTGACGAGGCGCATCACGGCGTAGAAGACGGATGCGACGACGGCCGACACGATCGTCGAGTAGCCCGGCGTGAAGAACCGCGGGCTGACCCGTGCGAACTTCTTGGGCAGGGCGCCGTAGTGCCCCATCGCCAGCAGCGTGCGAGCGGGTCCGACTGCGGTCGACTGCAGCGAGGCCGCCGAACTCGACAGCACCGCGAGCGAGACCAGGAACGCCAGCGGTCCGAGGATCGGATCCGAGAGCGCGAAGAACACGTTCGCCGAGATGTCCTCGTTCGCGAGCCCGTAGTCGCCCGTGCCGACGCCGGCGAACATGATGAGGCCGATGGCCAGCAGCAGGTAGAGGGCGACGACGACGAGGACCGTGACCATCGCGGCGCGCCCCGGCGTCTTGGCCGGGTCCTTCGTCTCCTCGTTCATGGTGAGGACGACGTCCCAGCCCCAGAAGATGAAGATCGACAGCGAGAGCCCTGCGGCGAAGGCGCTGAAGGACGGAACCTCGAACGGGTTGAACCACGACCACGAGAAGGGGGTCGGCTCGGGAGCGTCTCCGGAGACGGCCTTGACGATCGCGACGGTGGCGAAGACCACGAGCACGAGCACCTGGAAGCCGACGAGGATGTACTGGAACTTCTGCGTCGTCTGCATGTCGCGGTACGACACGAGCGTCGCGCCGAGCATGAAGAGCAGGCACACGACGACGTTGATGATCGGGTTGAACGCCAGGTCGGCGATCTCGGGGTTGCCGCTGAGCTGGGCGATCAGCAGGAAGAGGAACTCGACCGCGATGCCGGCGAGGTTCGACAGCACGATGACGGTGGCGGCGATCAGGCCCCAGCCCGTCATCCAGCCGATCCACGGCCCGAACGCCCGCACCCCCCACGTGAACGAGGTGCCGGAGTCCGGCATCATGCGGTTGAGCTCGCGGTAGCCGAAGGCGGTCAGGAGCATCGGGATGAAGCCGACGAGCATGATCGCGGGCACCTGGGTGCCGACGACGGCGACCGTCGGGCCGAGCGATGCGGTGAGCGTGTAGGCCGGCGCGATGGTCGAGACGCCGATGACGACGGCTCCGAGCACTCCGACGGCACCCGCGCTCAGCCCCTTCTGCGAGATGCCGGTCGTCACACCGGATGCGGGCTCCGTCGCCCGGTTCGTGCTGCTCATCAGCGGACTCCTGCTTCGGCGCGGGTGCGCGGGACGACGATCATGGGAACGGGCAGTTCGTGCAGCATCTTCGCTGCGGTCGAGCCCAGGAACAGGCGGCGCGGCTGCGCCAGGCGGCTGGAGCCGACGAGGACGACCTCGCCGGGGAGCCACGAGAGGTTCGCGACGGCATCTTCGACGGTGTCGCCGGGGGCCTCTTCGACCTCGGCCTTCAGCTCGTCGGGCAGCAGGCTCTTGGCGACCTCGAGCACGTCGTTCGCGTGTGCGTCGCCGACCACGCGGATCGCGCCGGTGTCGAGACCGGGCGGCACGTCGAAGGGCACGAGCGAGACGAGGCGCAGGCCGACACGGGACTCGGTCGCGATCGCGGCGGCCTCGTCGAGGAGGTTGTCGGCACCCGCCCGGTTGCCGACCGCGGCCGTCACGCGAGGAAGCACGTGATCGTCCTGGTCCGCGGTGCCCGCGGGGGCGAGCGCGACGGGGATGGTCGACGAGTGCAGCAGCTCCGACGCGACGCTGCCGAGGCGGTGGCGGCCGAAGATGCTGCCGCCGGCCGTGCCGATGACGATCAGCCTGGCGCCGAACTCCTCGCCGGCGGCGATCAGCCCTTCGGCGAAGGACTCGCCGAACCGCACGTGGCCCGTGCGGGTGAGCTCCTGCGGCAGTCGGACGACCGCATCCTCGAGCCATTCCTTCGCCTGGCGGCGGATGTGGTCCTCATACGCCCGCTCCGGGGGAACGGCCGCACTGCGGGTGCCCTCCGACGGCAGCACGATCGCGAGGTGCAGCACCGCGCCGAGGCTGCGGGCGAGCCGCGCGCCGAGCGCTGCGGCATCCGCTCCCGCATCCGTCGCGGTGTACCCGACGACGACCGCGCCGGTCATCAGCCGACCTCGGCGGTGTCGCCGGCGGCGCGCGTCGCTTCGACGATGTTCGAGGCGACGAGGTGCCCCATGCGGATCGCGCCGTCGACGTGCTGATATCCGGCGCCCGCCATGTCGCTGCACGCGAAGTGGATGGGGCCGACGGCCGAGCGGAGGTCGGCGCCGTAGCGGTGGAGTCCGCCCATGTCGAAGCTGGCCGCGTACGCTCCGCGGGTCCACTCCTCCGTGCCCCAGTCGCTCTCGTAGTAGACGACCGGGTTCTTCGCCTCGTCGCCGTAGTAGTGCGAGAGGGACTCGAGGATGCGCTCCTTGCGCTCCTCGGCCGACAGCGTGAACAGGTCGTCGGCGTTCTGGTCGCTGACGAAGCCGACCAGGGTGCCGCGCTCGTCGCCGTGGTTCGTGTTGTCGTACGCCTCGTGCGCGAGCTCGTACGGGCTGAACGCGGTGCCGCTGAGGCCCTGCTCGCGCCAGAACGGGCGGTCGTAGACGGCGTGCACCTTGATGACGAAGCCCATCGAGATGTGCTGGTGCATCTGGTGCTGGCGCCGGGGAAGCGGCGGGACGAAGGCGATACGGCTGTAGAGCACCGGAGCATGCGCGAGGATCGCGAAGCGGGCGCGCACGGTGGTGTCGTCGGTCGTGGCGGTCACACCGTCGACGCCCCATTCGAGCGAGCGCACCGGCTGGTTGAGGATGACGTCGTCGCCCAGGCGCTCGGCGAGCAGCAGCGGCACCTTCTGCAGACCGCCCACCACCCGCTTGTCGAGGATGAAGTCGGCGTCGACGAGGTTGGAGTACGACCCGGCGGATGCCGCCATGAGCAGCGACTGCAGCAGCGAGAACGAGTGCGTCGGCTTGGTGAGCATCGCGGAGCCGGTGGCGAAGGCGAGATTGCGCACGGCCTCGTCATCGTCGGTCTGCACACGCAGCCAGGCGTCCCAGGTGATCGAGTCCCATTCCTTCGCGAGCGGGTGCTCCCACGGACGGTCGGGGTCGATCTCGGCGACCATGGCGTCGAGGCGCTCGGTGATCTCGGCGATGACGGCCTCGGTCTCAGCGGACACCGGGAACATCTCGCCGGTGAAGCGATGCGTCTGCCCGTCCGGACCGACGTAGACGCTGTCGCCCTCGCGGTAGCGGCTGTAGGTCTCGAGCCCCAGCTCCTCGATGGTGTCCTTCAGGGCGTCCTGGTCGGGCGAGACCCACTGGCCGCCGATCTCGAGCATGGCGCCGTCGATGACGTCGGTCCACAGTCGTCCGCCGACGCGGTCACGCGCCTCGAGTACGGCGACCGACAGGCCGGCCTTGCGCAGGTCGTTCGCCGCCGTGAGCCCTGCGGCTCCGGCTCCGACGATCAGCACGTCGCGAGTGATCTCAGCCATCTGCTTCTCCTTCATTGGAAAGGTTGTGCCGGCCGCGACTCGAAATCCCCCGATCCTCGTCGCGGCCGGACGTGTGGTGGCAGTCGCGGACGAACCGCGGCTGCTGGTCTGTCAGCCCGCGGTGGCGGCGAGCGCGGCCGCGACGACGTCGAGGCCCTCGTTCAGGAGGTCGTCGCCGATCGAGAGCGGCGGGAGGAACCGGATGACGTTGCCGTAGGTGCCGCACGTCAGGACGATGACGCCCTGCGCGACGCAGGCCTTGGCGACCGCGGAGGTGAGGGCGGCGTCGGGCGCGTTGGTCTCGGGGTCGACGAACTCGGCGGCGATCATGGCGCCGTGGCCGCGGATGTCTCCGATGCGGGTGTCCTTCTCCTGCATGGCTCCGAGGCGTGCCGTGAGGATCTCGCCGATCTCGCGAGCGCGCTCGATCACGCCGTCGTTCTCGAACACATCGATCGCGGCGAGCGCCGCAGCGCAGGCGATCGGGTTTCCGCCGTAGGTGCCGCCGAGGCCGCCTGCGTGCGAGGCGTCCATGATCTCGGAGCGCCCCGTGACGGCGGCGAGCGGCAGACCGCCCGCGATGCCCTTGGCGGTCGTGATGAGGTCGGGCTCGATGCCGAAGATCTCGCTCGCGAACATGTGGCCGGTGCGGGCGAAGCCGGTCTGCACCTCGTCGGCGATGAACACGACGCCGTTCGCGCGGGACCACGAGGCGATCGCCGGGAGGAAGCCCTCCGCCGGGACGATGAAGCCGCCCTCTCCCTGGATCGGCTCGATGATGACGGCGGCGAGGTTGTCGGCGCCGATCTGCTTCTCGAGCTGCAGGATCACGCGGGCGGCGGCCTCTGCGCCGTCGAGACCGTCGCGGAACGGGTACGACATCGGCGCACGGTACACCTCGGGGGCGAACGGGCCGAAGCCGCTCTTGTACGGCATCGACTTCGCGGTCAGCGCCATGGTGAGGTTGGTGCGGCCGTGGTAGCCGTGGTCGAAGGCGACGACGGCCTGGCGACCGGTGTGCTTGCGGGCGATCTTGATCGCGTTCTCGACGGCCTCGGCGCCGGAGTTGAACAGGGCGCTCTTCTTGGCGAAGTCGCCGGGAGTGAGGCGGTTGAGCGCTTCGGCGACACCGATGTACGACTCGTACGGCGAGATCATGAAGCAGGTGTGCGTGAACTGCGCGGCCTGCGCGGCCACGGCTGCGGCGATCTTGGGGTGCGCGTTGCCGACGGTCGTCACGGCGATGCCGGAGCCGAGGTCGATGAGCGAGTTGCCGTCGGCATCCACGACCACTCCGCCGCCGGCGGCGACGGCCGCGACGGGAACCGTGTGCCCGACGCCGGCGGCGACGGCATCGGCCTTGCGGGCGAGGATCTCGGCCGAGCGGGGGCCGGGAAGGTCGGTGACGAGACGACGCTCCTGGGGGAGGTCGGGTCCGCCGAGCGGGACTGCAACAGCTGCGGTGTCGAGGAGAGCCATGTCCGTGAGCGTACGACCGCATCCGACGTCGGCGCATTCGCCCGGCTGTACAATCTGGGAGAGATCATCGCCCGACCGTATAAGCGCTGATCCGGATGCCGAGAGGACCGCAGTGCATGGACGACGCCGAACAGCCCACGCTGCGCGCTCTCTTCCGGCGCCGCGATCTCGGGCTCGTGCTGATCTCGGACGCGGACGGCCTTCCGGACGGCGCCCTCGATCGCCCCCTGCGGTGGGTGCACAGCTCCGACCTCGCCGACCCGACGCCGTTCCTCGCCGAGGACCTCGCACTGCTGACGACGGGCACCCAGTTCGACGTCGGCACCGATTTCGACGTCTACGTCGGGCGGCTGGCGGATCGCGGGGTGCTCGGCCTCGGATTCGGCACGGACGTGCACCGTGCCGCGATCCCCGACGAGCTGATCCTCGAGTGCGCACGCCGCGGGATCCCCCTCTTCGAAGTCCCCTATCGCACGCCCTTCATCGCCGTCGCCCGCGCGCACTCCGAAGCGATCGCGGCGCAGGCCTACGCCCGCAGGTCGTGGGCGCTCGACACCCAGCGCGCACTCGCACTGGCCGCGCTGCGCCCCCGCGGACTCGACGCGACCGTCGCAGAGCTCGGCCGCCGTCTGGATGTCTGGGCCGGAATGTACGACGCGTCCGGCGCCCTGCAGCTGTCGCACCCCCGATCGGCCGTCACTGCAGGACGACTGACCGAGCTCGGCGAACGGGTCACCGAGATCCTCACCCGTGGGCTCGAGGCCGGGCAGTCGCTCACGATCGACGATCAGACGTTCACGCTCTTCACGGTGGGTCGCGGCGGACACCTGCGCGGGGTGATCGCGTTGGCTGTCGATGCGCTCGACGCCGAGGCGCGCACGGTCGTGACGTCGGTGATCGCGATGGCCGGACTCGCGCTCGAGCAGAGCGACCAGCTCGCCCGCAGCAAGCGTCGGCTGAACTCGCAGCTGCTGAGCTCGCTGCTCGACGACGATCCGTCCCTCGCGCGGAAGGTCCTCGGCTCGATGCCCTCTGCACCCGTGGTGGTCGCGATCGCCGCGGATGCTCCGACCGGACCGTTCGCCGACTGGTGGGATCGGCGCAGGGCCGAGCACGGCACCGCCAGCTTCCTCGCCGAATCATCCGAGGGCGTGGTGCTCTGCCTGTCCATGGCCGATGACGCACTGCTCGACGAGGTCGCCACCCGGTTCGGCATCCGCATCGGCGCGTCCGGTTCCGAGTCGTACGACGCGTTCTCCCGAGCCCACGCACAGGCGCTCGCGGCGCTGCGCCAGCAGTCCGGCGCCGGGGTGTTCCACTTCGCCGATGCCGCCGGATCCAGCATCCTCAGCGCACTGGCCACGGATGAGGCCCGACTGGTCGCCGAATCGCGACTCGCGCCGATCCGCGACCACGACGCGCGATCCGGCGGCGACCTCGAACGGTCGCTGCGCACCTGGCTCGAGCACGATGCGAAGGCGGATCCTGCGGCGGCGGCACTCGGCGTGCACCGCCACACGCTGCGGTCGCGGATCGCCCAGGCCGGAGCGCTCCTGGGAAGCGACCTCTCGTCGTTCCCCGCCCGCGCCGAGCTGTGGACGCTGCTGCAGACCGCACGGGACTGAACCGGGGTCCTCGACCGAACGGCCGGCGGTCCCCGCCCGGCGGAGTGGGCGGATGCCGGGCCTCCGCCATCCGCGCGCCCTTCAGTCGGGCCGTCGTTCGGCGGGGTGGAGGTAGCGCCCGACGAACTCCTCGAAGAGCGGGACCATGTCGACGGAATCGTCGAGGAGCCACTGGAGCTGGATGCCGTCCATGACCGCGCTGATCAGCCGGGCCGCCCGAGCGGGGTCGATGTCCTCGCGCACCTCTCCGTCGGCCTGACCTCGCCGCAGGATCTCTTCTGCGGCCACGGCGCGCTCGCGGTATCGGGCGGCGAAGTCGGCGTGCGACGGGTGGTCGGGGTCTGTGGCCTCCGCCGAGACGATCGCGTAGAGCGCGGTGAGACCCCGCGAAGTCTGGTTGTGCGCGACGACGCGCGTGGCCTGTTCGATCAGGGTGTGCTCGGCAGGGTCGCCCGCCGCCTCTCGCACCTTCTCGTCACGCTGGTGGAGCACCTCGGCGAAGAGCTCCTCCTTGCCCGCGAAATGGTGCAGCAGGCCGGTCGGCGTCACGCCGACGCGCTTCGCGATCTCCCGTAGGGATCCACCGTGGAATCCCGTGCGGGAGAACACCGCGAGCGCTTCGTCGACGATCGCCTGCCTGCGCGCCTGGCCGGTGGCGTAGGGACCGCGAAGCCGTCGCGCCGCCATCGGCTGCTCATCCGTGCTCATGCGCCCGTCCTGTCTCTCGGCGCGAACGCGCGGACCTCAGCCGTGGTGGCCGTTCCCCGTTCCCCACGACGAGCCGAACACCTGCTGCCGCATGGCGGGCCGCAGGCGCTGCTCCATGTCGCGATCCACGAAGTAGTCCTTGAGTGTATCTTTCGTGAGCTCGTTGCCGATCGCGGCCATGATCATCGACTGGTCGAGCGACAGGTAGCGCTCGGCGATCGTGCCGCTCTTCACCGCCACCGCGTCGAAGAACCCGCCGGGGCCGTAGGCGCCGAGGTCCGTCTCGATGCCGCGCAGGTTGTCGAGCGCGCCCGTGCGATCGTACGGAAGCGCCAGGAACGCGGCGTGCGGCGTCACGACCCCGTCACCGAACTCCGGAGCGGGATCGGTCCCCGTGGTGCATCCGGGCCTGTCGATGTCGACGTCGGTCTTCTCCGCGTCCGAGGTGTACCCGTCCGCCCGCATCCCGGCTACGTCGACCCCGTACTCCGCGTACCCGCCGAACGGGTCGCTCGCGGGCGAGAAGCCCCAATAGCCGTATCCGGCCTCGTCCAGCCCGTGCTGCTTCTGCACGGCGACGGTGATCGGGTGGTTGAGCTTCCACGAACGCGGACCCCACGTGGTCTCCGGCACGAGCAGGTCGGGCATCAGCGACTCGAACATGCTGCCGCCCCAGCTCGGCACGAACGACATCCCGTCATATGCGTAGGCGCCCTCCCACACCTCGACGCCGTCATAGGTGCGGTACTCGCCCTGAGGGAGCTGCTCCTGCCACGCCCAGTCGCACCCGGGAGGCATCGTGCGATGCGTGCCGTACAGCGCGGTGGCAGGGATCTGCCCGTTCGCGATGCCGAGGTAGGTCGCGATGCGGCTCTCGCTCACGGTCGTGTCGTAGTGGTGGCACGTGTAGAACGCGGTGTCCCCCGAGCCGTTGTACATCGGCGCCTCGACGCTGCAGTCCGGCGGAGCCGCATCCCAGAAGCCCCCGCGGTTCGTGCCTGCAGGGAGTCCTGCCGCGCCTTCGGGGTCGAAGAACGCCGCGAAGTCCATGGAGTCGTACAGCGCGTCCGCCTGCTGCGCGAGGTCGGGCTCCGCTTCGCGGACGATGCGCAGTGCGGCGGCGAGCCACCCGTTGTCGACCGTGCTGAGGAACGGGTGCACCGGGTCTCCCGAGTCGGGCCATGTCGTGAGCTTCTCGCCGGTCGTCGGCGAGTACCAGTTGTAGAACATGCCGCTGGCGTCGTTGCGCTCGAGGCTTCCGAGCGTCTCCAGCGTCGTCGACATGCGATCGCGCGCCTCCTCGTCGCTGATGACTCCGAGGTCGCGAGCCGTGACCGTCGACCACAGGTATCCGCCGATGTTCGTCGGCGAGGTGTAGGCGCTCGGCGTCTCGAGGTCGCCGCTCACGTTGTCGGCGGGAAGGCCGGTCTCCTCATCGGTCATCGCGTCGAGGGAGTGCCAGGTGTCCACCGCCCAGCGGTTCAGGTCATCGGTGCCGGGGCGTCCACCGCCGGCCGTCGCGGGCCCGGCGACCGTCAGGCCCGCAGTCACGAGTCCGATCGTCGCCAGCGTGCTCATCCATCGCTTCATCGTGTCTCCTCATCGAGAACGGCGCCGCCGAGCGCGGCGCTCCGACCTGCGAAAACCTAACACGTGTTCGTTGTTCGCTCAACCCCCTCCTCGTGACAGGAAGGCGACCGGGATCCACGCCGCCTGCGGGCGCTCAGCGCGGCGCGTGCGCCTCGAGGAACTCGTACACATCCGTCGTGTCGACGCCCGGGAAGGCCCCGGTCGGCAGTGTGGCGAGCAGAGTGCGCGGGGTCCTGACGTTCGGCCACGAGTTCTCGCGCCACCGATCTTCGAGGTCGGCGGGCGCCCGGCGGCAGCACACCTCGACCGAGTGCTTCGAGACTCCGCGATGCGGGGTGTCGCGGCCGACGAACCACTTCGTGTCGTCGAATCGCACGCCGACGCTGACCGAGTGCAGTCCCTCACTCGACGCCTCGACGCGGGCCGTGCACCAGTAGGTGCCGTTGCCCGTGTCCGTGTACTGGTAGTACGGGTTGAAGCGGTCGTCCTCGTCGAACACCACGCGGCTGGTCCATCGGCGGCAGCACATCTGCCCCTCGATCGATCCGAGGCGATCGGTCGGGAAGTTCACGTCGTCGTTCTCGTACGCCTTCGTGATCGTGCCCGACTCGTGCACCTTGAGGAAGTGCACGGGGATGTCGAGGTGGCGCGTCGCGAGGTTCGTGAATCGGTGCGCAGCGGTCTCGTACGACACCGAGTACGCGTCGCGCAGATCCTCGATCGAGATCGCCCTGCGCGTCTTCGCATCCTTCAGCGCCGGCACGACGTGGGCCTCCGGCACCAGCAGCGCCCCGGTGAGATAGTTCGTCTCGACGCGCTGGCGCAGGAACTCGGCATAGCTGCGCGGCTCGGAGTGACCGAGGATGCGGCTGGACAGCGCTTGCAGCACCGCGGTCCGGGCATCCCCCTTGGCCGGGACGCTGCTCGAGAGGTACAGACGTCCGTTCGCGAGGTCGGCGACGCTGCGGGTGGTCTGCGGCAGGTCCGGGGCGTAGTGCAGGGTGAATCCGAGGTAGGCGGCGATCTCGGAGGCCGTCCGCTGGGTGAGGGGTCCGCCGGGGTGCCCGACCGCCGCGAGGATCTCCGCCGCCTTCGCCTCGAGATCGGCGAAGTGGTTGTCCTGCCGCCGCATGAGGTGGCGGAGCTCGACGTTCGCGCGCCTGGCCTCCTCGGGAGTGGCCGCGCGCTCATCCTTGAGCCGGTCGATCTCGCCGTGCAGTGCGAGCAGGGCCCTGAGCGCGTCCGTCGGCATACTCTTCGCGATCCGGAAGGGCTCGATGCCGAGGGCCTGGAACGTCTGCCCCTTCATAGCCCGTTCGAGGGCGATCTCGATCGCACTGCGTTCATCGAGCGGCTCGCCCTCGAGCAGTGCGTCGATCGTGACGCCGAGAGCGCGCGCGATCGACTGCAGCTGCGTGAGCTTGGGCTCGCGCTTGCCCGTCTCGATCATCGACATCTGGCTGGGCGCTCGATCGACCGCCGCCGCGAGGTCGTCGAGGGTCATCCCTCGCGCCGTGCGCAGCTGACGGATGCGGCGTCCGATCGTGAGGGCGTCGGCGTCTTCTTCGACCGCTGGAGTGCTCATGCGGCCGATTCTGTCACAGAAACAGAATTTTGGCTGATCTTCACTCCCCGATCGGCCATCGAAGGGTGCGAACTTCACACACAGTGGAAACACGCCACCCGGCTTCACGGTCCGGGCATCCAACGGAGGAGACACCATGACGAACACCGCCCAGAACCACACCCCCCGCCCCGCAGGGCTGCGCGCCGGGGACCAGGTTCAGACGGCCGCCGAGCTCCGGGAGATCTGGGAGACGGATCCCCGCTGGGACGGCGTCGAGCGCACGTACACGGCAGAGGACGTCGTCCGCGTCCGCGGCTCGGTCCGCGAGGACGCGACGCTCGCGCACCGCGGAGCCGAGAACCTATGGAACCTGCTGCACACCGAGGACTACGTCCGGGCACTGGGCGCCTACACAGGCGGGCAGGCGGTGCAGCAGGTGCGGGCGGGCCTCAAGGCCATCTACCTCTCGGGCTGGCAGGTCGCGGCCGACGGCAACCTCGCCGGTCAGACCTACCCCGACCAGTCGCTGTACCCCGCCAACTCGGTGCCGGCGGTCGTGCGTCGCATCAACAACGCGCTGATCCGTCAGGACCAGCTCGAGCACGCCGAGGGCGACGTCACGCAGGACTGGCTCGCGCCGATCGTCGCCGACGCCGAGGCGGGCTTCGGAGGACCGCTCAACGCCTACGAGCTCGCGCAGTCGCTGATCCAGGCCGGTGCCGCAGCCATCCACTGGGAGGACCAGCTCGCGAGCGAGAAGAAGTGCGGCCACCTCGGCGGAAAGGTGCTCGTGCCGACGCAGCAGCACATCCGCACCCTGAACGCCGCGCGTCTCGCCGCCGACGTGGCCGGAGTCCCGACGGTGATCATCGCCAGGACGGATGCTCTCGCAGCCGACCTGCTCACCAGCGATGTCGACGAGCGCGACCAGCAGTTCACCACCGGCGAGCGCACGACCGAGGGCTTCTACCGCATCCGCCCGGGCATCGAGTCGGTCATCAGCCGAGGCCTCGCCTTCGCGCCCTACGCCGATCTGCTGTGGGTCGAGACGGGAGAACCCGACATCGAGCTGGCACGTGAGTTCGCCGCCGCGATCCATGCCGAGTTCCCGGGCAAGCTGCTCGCCTACAACTGCTCACCGAGCTTCAACTGGAAGCGTCACCTGTCGGACGCCGAGATCGCGACGTTCCAGCAGGAGCTGGCTGACCTGGGCTACAAGTTCCAGTTCATCACGCTCGCCGGCTTCCACGCCCTGAACCACTCGATGTTCGACCTCGCCCGCGGCTACGCCGATCGCGCCATGAGCGCGTACGTCGAGCTGCAGGAGGCCGAGTTCGCCGCGGAGGCGAACGGCTACACCGCCACCAAGCACCAGCGCGAGGCGGGCACCGGCTACTTCGACGTCATCTCTACCGCGCTCAACCCCGACAGCGCGACCCTCGCCCTCGCCGGCTCCACCGAAGCCGCGCAGTTCCACTGAGCCACTTGTGAAGGACACACGATCATGACCACTCCCACCGCTCCCCCGACCACCAGCCCGACCACGGCTCCGATCCAGACCACGCAGCAGGGTCCGGCGATCGCGGTCACCGGTCCGCTGCGCGACCGCTATGACGAGATCCTCACCCCCGAGGCGATCGCGTTCCTCACCGAGCTGCACCACCGGTTCGCCTCGCGCCGCCACGATCGGCTCGCCGACCGGATGCGCCGTCGGTTCGAGATCGGCAACGGCCACGACCCGCGCTTCCGCGACGACACCGCGCACATCCGCGCGGATGCCGACTGGCGGGTCGCAGGCGCGGGGCCGGGTCTCGAGGACCGCCGCGTCGAGATCACGGGTCCGACCGACCCGAAGATGACGATCAACGCACTGAACTCGGGTGCTCGCGTGTGGCTCGCCGACCAGGAGGATGCCACGAGTCCGACCTGGAAGAACGTCGTCGAGGGGCAGCTGTCGCTGCGCGACGCGATCCGCGGCGAGCTGTCCTTCCTCTCCCCCGAAGGCAAGGAGTACCACGTCACCGCCGAGCGCACACCGACGATCGTGATGCGTCCGCGTGGCTGGCACCTGCCGGAGAAGCACCTGCAGTTCACCGACCGCGCGGGGCGCCGCACGGCGGCATCCGGCTCGCTCGTCGACTTCGGCCTGTACTTCTTCCACAACGCGCAGGAGCTCATCGCGAACGGTCGGGGCCCCTACTTCTACATCGCGAAGATCGAGTCGAGCGAGGAGGCGAAGCTGTGGGACGACGTGTTCTCCTTCAGCGAGGAGTACATCGGCATCCCGCACGGCACCGTCCGCGCGACCGTGCTGATCGAGACCCTGCCCGCGGCCTTCGAGATGGACGAGATCCTCTACGAGCTGCGCGACCACTGCGCGGGTCTCAACGCCGGACGCTGGGACTACATCTTCTCGATCATCAAGAACTACCGCGGCCGCGGCGCGCGTTTCGTGCTCCCCGACCGCAGCGAGGTCACGATGACGGTGCCGTTCATGCGGGCGTACACCGAGCTGCTCGTGCAGACCTGCCACAAGCGGGGCGCCTACGCGATCGGCGGCATGAGCGCCTTCATCCCGAACCGCCGCGACCCCGAGGTGACCGAGCGGGCGATCGAGAAGGTCTCCGCCGACAAGAAGCGCGAGGCCGGCGACGGCTTCGACGGCACGTGGGTCGCGCACCCCGATCTGATCCCCACAGCGCTGGCGGAGTTCGACGCCGTGCTCGGCGACCACCCGAACCAGGTCGGCCGCCAGCGCCCCGAGGTCATGGTGACCGCGTCGCAGCTGCTCGACCTGCACATCGGGCGGCCGATCACCGCGCAGGGCGTGCGCGACAACGTGTCGGTGGCGATCCGCTACCTCGAGGCATGGCTGCGAGGGCTTGGCGCCGTGGCGATCGACAACCTGATGGAGGATGCCGCGACGGCGGAGATCAGCCGTTCGCAGGTGTGGCAGTGGATCCACCAGGACCGCTCCACCGAGGACGGCACCGCGATCACCGCCGACTACGTCGAGAGCCTGATCGCGGAGGTCCTCGGCGAGGTCGACCGGCACGACGGCGACAGGTTCGACGATGCCGCCTCGGTGTTCCGCGACGTCGCCCTGCAGGAGGAGTTCCCGGCGTTCCTCACACTCGGCGCCTACAGCAGGTTCCTCGTCGAGGAGGCCTGAGAGTCTGACGAGGAGCCCCTCGGATGCCGCCATCGGCAGCCGAGGGGCTCCTCGTGCGTGATGCGGAGGACCGCCGGAGCCCGCCGTCGCCGGCGGGCGTAGCCTGAGAACATGAGCGACGTGTGGTCTGACATCTCGTCCGAGTTCCTTCACCTCTACCCGCGAGGGCGCCGACTGATCGCGGTCGCCGGAGCGGATGCCGAGCGCTCGCGTCGAGCGGCGGACGACCTCGCGACGGCGCTGATCACCGCCGGGCAGCACGTGGAGCGCGCGCACAGCACGGATGCCGATGAAGCGGCGTTGCGCGGCGACGTGATCGCTCCGTTCCGCACCGGCTCCGATCCGGCGACGGTCCTGATCGTCTCGGGCCCGGCAGCGCTGCTCAGCCCGACGGCGAGGGGCATCTGGAACTTCATCGTGTGGCAGCTCGCCGATGATGAGTCCCCGCACTCGATCGCCGGCGCGATCGTCGACGTGACGGACCCGGCGGCTCCGACGCGGCGTTTCGCCGACTACTGCGCGCTGCCTTCCTCGTTCGGCGCGTGACGCCGAGGGGATTCGCGGGTGCCCCGGTCTCCCCTGACCGAAGCACCCGCACGTCCACCCGCGCCCTCGCGCAGGTGGTCCGTCATGCCCGACGCTTTCGCGCCTGTCCCCCGAACTTCCGGACGGGCGATCCCGCCGCGTCCGGAAGCCGTGACGGCCGATGCGCCAGGAGCGGAGCTCCGTCGCGATCTGCCGTCATGGCCCGCCTGGGGACACGGGCAGGTTCAGGTTAGGAGCGGCTCCGACGATCCGGAAGCGCCGCAGGACGTTGCGTCACCCGGTGCGCTCGGCCCGGCACGCAGAACCTCAGATGGCACGAGATTCGCGATCATGTGTCACTCTCTGTCGGGGTCGGCGAAGCAGCCGGACCGCACACGGCAGGCCCGCGCGGGCGCGCGCGTCGGTCGGCGACGGACAGCCCCGACCGGGTCGGCCCGATGGGCCGGCCTCGGTCAGGCGGTGGGGGCGGACTGCTCGTCGCTGAGCAGCATCGCCTCGGCGAGACGCGGCGGCTGCGTGCGGGCCGCGAGGCGGAAGGCACTGGGACTGTGCCCCACGTGCCGGGAGAACTGGGCCCGAAGCGCGGACGCGTCGGCGAAACCGGAGCGGGCTGCGACCGCCGCAAGGTCCTGCGGGGGTGTCGACAGCAGCTCTTCGCGCGCCGTCACGAGACGCCGACGCAGCAAGCGGTTCGCCGGGCTCTCGTCGGCACCTTCATACAGGCGGAACAGCTGGCGACGGCTGACGTGCAGGTCGGCGGCGAGCTCTGCGATGCCGAATGCCGGATCACGATGCCGCCGCTCGATGATGCGCCCCGCCTCCGCGCGGAACTCACTCGTCCGGCTGGTCTCGCCGTCGCCGGGGAACTGTCGGAAGAGCCCTCGCACGAGCGCGATCAGCGCCGCCTCGGTGCCGGCGAGCGCCCCCTGACCCTGATCCGGATCCTGCGCCCACTCGAACAGCATCCGCGCGAGCGAGGCTCCCGCTGCCCGGGTGAGTGGGGTGTCCGGGAACATGTCGGCCCCTCGAGCGAGGACGTGCCGATAGCCGGGGAGGGCCGCCACGGGAACGACGACCCCGGTCGAGTTGGTGACCCCGAACTGCTCGACGGCCGATGGGCCCAGGCTCGACATGAAGCCGACGCGGCCGACGCCCATGGCCTGCACCCCCGCCGCGGTGTTCAGGCGCTGCCCGCCCTGCTGCACCATCCCGACGATGATGATGTCCTCGCCCTCGGCGATCGCTCGCTCGTAGCTCACGGTGTGCGCCGTCTCGAGGGTGCTGTAGAGCATGGTCGAGCCGATGGACCTGCGAAGCAGCGCCGCCTCGAACGCATCCGGGTCGTCGGCCTTCATCGCGCCGAAGTTCGACAGCTGCAGCATGCCGATTCGACCGTCGAGGCGAATGACCTGCTCGGAGAACCACGAGGGAAACGCGAGCGTCTCGGCGCCTCCGATCGATGACGACCACAGTCCGCCCGAAAGCCGGGCGAGCCAGCCGGCCAACTCCGCGTCGTCGATCATTCGCCCCATCGCAACCCCCAGCGGAAGCCCGCCGCGTGCGCATCGGCTGCTCCGTCCCCGCCCTCACCCTAGGTTCGCGCCAGGAGCCATGCAATATACGTTGCGTGCGCCCACGACAGCGGCGCGCCGCCAGCCGTCTTGCGGGTCAGCGGAACGACGCAGCCACCGAGTTGCGGTGGTAGTCGAACACGATGCTGGTCCTGGTCGAGGCGACGCTGCTCTGGGCTGAGAGATGCTCGAGCACGAACTCGCGCATCTCCGATGAGTCGGCCACCGCGATGTGCAGGAGGAAGTCGTCATCCCCGCCGAGGAAGAAGACCTGGATCACCTGGGGGAGAGCGCGCACACGGTCGGCGAACTCGACGATGCTCTCGCGCCGAGCGCTCGGTCGAAGGCTCACTCCGATGATGGCCTGCAGGCCGGCGCCCAGCTTCCGCTCGTCGACGCTGGCATGGAAACCGCTGATGACTCCGCGTTCGACGAGTGCGCGCAGACGCGCGTGCGCGGTCGACGGTGCGACTCCGAGGTGACCCGCGAGCTCGGCGTTCGTCATCCGACCGTCCGCGCTCAGCAGCTGTACGATCCTCGCGTCGATGGCGTCGAGAGCCGGTGCCCGAAGGGTGTTCGGCTGAGGGGTTTCGGGTGACGTCTCCATGCGAACGATTATGCAGGAATCACCCCAAGCGCGAATCTTCTTCAGGCATTCTGTCGAATGATCGAAGTTTCTGCGATTCTGAAATGCACTCACGCAACCGTCACTTGGAGGATCGATGAAGATCGGCGTGCCGACCGAGGTCAAGAACAACGAGAACCGCACCGCGCTCACCCCCGCAGGCGCAGACCGTCTGGTGCACGAGGGCCACCGCGTGCTCGTGCAGTCCGGAGCGGGCGTCGGTTCGGGCATCTCCGACGAGGCCTACCGGATAGCCGGCGCCGAGATCGTCGACACCGCCGAGGAGACCTGGGGCGAGGCGGAGCTGCTCATCAAGGTCAAGGAGCCGATCGCCCAGGAGTACGGGTTCCTGCGCTCGGATCTCACCCTCTTCACCTACCTGCATCTCGCCGCCGACCGAGCGCTGACCACGGCGCTCGTCGACGCGGGCACCACCGCCGTCGCCTACGAGACGGTGCAGCTGCCCGACCGCAGCCTCCCTCTGCTCGTGCCGATGAGCGAGATCGCGGGACGCCTGTCCGTGACGATGGGGTCATACTCCCTCATGCGATCCGCAGGAGGACGGGGCGTGCTCATGGGAGGCATCGCGGGCGCCCCGCGCGCCAAGACCGTCGTGATCGGCGGCGGTGTCGCCGGTGAGCACGCGGCCGCGAACGCGCTCGGGCTCGGATCACAGGTGACCGTCATCGACATCTCGCTGCCGCGACTCCGCGAGCTCGAGCACCGCTACGGCGGTGCTCTGCAGACTCGCGCGTCGAGCCGGTATGACATCGCCGAAGAGCTCGCGACGGCCGACCTGGTCATCGGATCCGTGCTCATCCCCGGGGCTGCGGCGCCGAAGCTCGTGACCGACGACATGGTCGCGACCATGAAGCCCGGATCCGTGCTGGTCGACATCGCCATCGACCAGGGCGGATGCTTCGAAGGCTCGCGCCCCACGACGCACGACGACCCGACGTTCGCGGTGCACGACTCGATCTACTACTGCGTCGCGAACATGCCGGGCGCGGTGCCCGAGACGGCCACGCGGGCATTGACCAATGCCACACTCCCGTATGTCTCGGCCATCGCCGGCAAGGGGTGGGAGCGTGCAGCAGCCGACGACACCGCGCTGGCCCAGGGCCTCAACGTCCAGGGCGGCCGCATCACCCTGGATGTCGTTGCGCGCGCGCACGGCATGCACACCGCCTGAGCGGAGAGCATCAGCACGAAAGAACCGTGATTCTTGACGACCATTCACTCGTCATCGGCGAGGTCGACCCGGGTACGCTCGTAGTCGTGACCGAACGCGCTCCTCTCTCCCGCAAGCTCTCCGCCATCGCCGAATCCGCGACCCTCAAGGTCGACGCCAAGGCCAAGGCGCTCAAGGCCGAAGGCAAGCCGATCATCTCGTACGCCGCCGGCGAGCCCGATTTCGCGACCCCGCAGTTCATCGTCGACGCGGCCGCCGAGGCGCTCGCCGATCCCGCCAGCTACCGGTACACCCCGGCTCCGGGCCTGCCCGCGCTGCGCGAGGCGATCGCCGCGAAGACGCTGCGTGACTCCGGTCTCGAGGTCTCGCCGAGCCAGGTCATCGTGACCAACGGCGGCAAGCAGTCGGTCTACCAGGCGTTCCAGGCCGTGGTGAACCCGGGCGACGAAGTGCTTCTGCCGGCGCCGTACTGGACGACCTACCCCGAGGCGATCCGTCTTGCGGACGGCACGCCGGTCGAGGTCTTCGCGGGCGCCGATCAGGACTACAAGGTCACCGTCGACCAGCTCGAGGCCGCACGCACCGAGCGCACGACCGCGCTCGTGTTCGTGTCGCCCTCCAACCCCACCGGATCGGTGTACACGGCCGAGGAGACGGCGGCGATCGGCGAGTGGGCACTCGAGCACGGCATCTGGGTCATCTCCGACGAGATCTACCAGAACCTCACCTATGAGGGCGTCAAGGCGACCTCCATCGTCGAGGCCGTGCCCGCGGTGGCGGGGCAGACGATCCTCGTCAACGGCGTCGCGAAGACCTACGCCATGACCGGCTGGCGCGTGGGCTGGATGGTCGGACCGGCGGATGCCATCAAGGTCGCCGCGAACCTGCAGTCCCACCTGTCGAGCAACGTCAACAACGTCGCACAGAAGGCGGCGATCGCTGCCCTCAACGGGCCCCAGACCGAAGCCGAGCAGTTCCGCGAGGCGTTCGACCGCCGCCGCCGCCTCATCGTGTCCGAACTGTCGAAGATCGACGGACTCGTGGTGCCGAACCCGCTGGGCGCCTTCTACGTCTACCCCGACGTGCAGGGTCTGCTCGGACGCACGTGGGGCGGCAAGACGCCGACGACCTCGCTCGAGCTCGCCGACCTCATCCTCGAGCAGGCCGAGGTGGCCGTCGTCCCGGGCGAGGCATTCGGTCCCTCCGGGTACATCCGCATGTCGTACGCGCTCGGCGACGACCAGCTCCTCGAGGGTGTGCAGCGACTGCAGCGTCTGTTCGCCTGAGGCCGGTCTGCGACGAGATCAGTCCTCGTCGTGGAAGCCGATCAGCCAGCGGATGCCGTAGCGGTCGGTGACGGTGCCGTCGTAGTCACCCCACACGCGCTGCTGCAGGGCGTCGGTCACTCGGCCGTGCTCTGACAGCCGGTCGAACCAGCTCGTCAGCGTCGACGCGTCGGCGGTGCCGAGCAGAGAGAGGAACATCCCGCTCATCTGCACGGCATCGTCGTCCGCGCCGGCATCCGCTCCCGCCAGTTCGACCGGTCCTGAGAGCTGCCCGTGGGCGACCGCATCGGCCGGACCGTCTGCACGACCCGCACTGGCATAGTCGACGAGCTGAAGCTCTCCTCCGAAGACGTCACGGTAGTGCTCCAGCGCTTCGGCCGCGTTTCCGGGAAACAGCAGGTACGGGATCAGTCCGCTCATGCCGCGAGTGTACGGCGAACGGGCGACGTTGTCAGGCGGGCGCGGGCTCGCTGCGTCGCGACTCAGAGCTCGACGCCCAGCAGCACGGGCTCCGGCTGCAGCACGAGACCGAACTCCGAATGGACGCGGCTCTGGATGAATCGTGCGAGCTCCGAGACCTCGGCCGCTGTCGCCCCGCCCCGGTTGGTGAGGGCGAGCGCGTGCTTCGTCGAGACCGAGGCGCGCGAGCGCGGCAGCTTGAACCCCTTGCGGATTCCGGCCTGCTCGATCAGCCACGCTGCACTCACCTTGACGTCGGGGGCCTCCGGCTTGGCGGGAGGGACATACCCGTCGTACGAGGCGAGCGGGATCACCGTGACGGTATCCAGATCCGGGGTCACCGGCCACCGCGGGCACTCGGGCGGCAGAGCACGGGCCACGACCTCCGGCACGATCGCGTTCTGGAAGAACGAGCCGACGCCATGGGTGTCCGGATCGTTCTCGTCGAGCAGCATCCCCTTCGAGGCGCGGGTGGCGAGGATCCGCTCGCGCACCCAGGTCAGCGGCACCGGGGCGTCGGAGTCCAGACCCAGCGCCCTCCTGAGCTGCTCGCCGCGCACCACGCGCTCGTCAGCGACGAGAAGGTCGACCGTGACCGACAGGATGACGGCCCGACGCTGCGGCACGCTGCCGTAGTGATGCTTGAGCACGGAGGTGCGGAAACCGAGCCCCAGTTCGGATGCCGGCACCACCGACACCTCGCCGGTGGCCTCGTCGATCAGCTCGACCTCGACCAGGGTCTCCTGGATCTCCTGCCCGTACGCCCCGATGTTCTGCACGGGCGAGGCGCCGACGGTGCCCGGGATGCCGCTCATCGCCTCGAGACCGGCGTAACCGTGCTCGACCGCATAGGCGACGAGATCGTCCCAGCCATGCCCCGCCTGCACACGCAGCCTGATGCGTCCCGCGTGCGGCGAGGGCAGCTCCTCGATGCCGCGGGTGAGGACGCGGATGACCGTCCCCTCGAACGACTCGTCGCCGATGAACAGGTTGGATCCTCCGCCCAGCACGAACCACTCGTCGCCGCGTGACCAGACATCGGTGAGCGCGTCGATCAGCTCCGCCGTGGTCGATGCCTCGAGCATGCGCTCCGGGGCGCCTCCCGTGCGCAGGGTCGTGAGAGTCGCGAGCCTCAGCGGCTCGACCTCGTGCACAGCGCCGCCCATCAGGAGGCGACGCGCAGCTGCGCCTTGACGAGGACCGTCGTCTCAGCGAACGTGACCTTGAGATCGATCCGAGTCGACTCGTCGTCGACGGCACCGACGGTCGCGATGACGTGGAGGTCCGCTCCCTCGGTCGGGTGCACCACGACCGGCTTGGTGAAGCGCACGCCGTAGTCGAGAATCCGCGTTCCCGGTTCGAGAGCCGCGACGACCACCGACGACGCGATGCCCATCGTGAGCATGCCGTGCGCGAGCACTCCCGGCAGACCCACCTCGGCGGCGATGTCGTCCCGGTAGTGGATCGGATTGAAGTCACCCGATGCTCCTGCGTACCGCACGAGCGATTCGCGGGTGAGATGGACGGTGCGCTCCGCGACGACGTCTCCGACAGCGAACGGCATCACTCGGCTCCTTCTTCCGCGCCGACCAGCAGCACGCTGGTGGCGGTGACGACGTGCTCGCCGTCGGCATCCGTGATCTCGGCCGCGCTGGTGATCATGGCGTTTCCGCCCATCATGCGGATGCCGGTCACGCGCAGTCGACCTGTGAGCTCGTCACCCGCGACGATGGGGCGCGAGTACGCGAACTTCTGCTCGGCGTGGATCGTGCGCGCCAGGACGATGCCGGAATGCGGTTCGGCGAGGAGCTGCTGGAGAGTGTGGTCCTGGATGACCATCGCGAACGTCGGGGGCGCGACGACGTCGGCGAAACCGGCTGCGCGAGCCGCCTCGACGTCGGTGTGCTGCGGTGCATCGGCGAAGACGGCACGCGCGAACTCACGCACCTTCTCACGGCCGACGAGGTAAGGGGACGTCGGCGGGAACTCCCGGCCGACCAGATCTTGGTTGACTGCCACCCCTCGATCCTACTTTCTCGGTCATGGGGCACGGTGCCCGTAAGCCGGAACTAAGGGCGTTCAGTCCTCCTTCTTGCGCCCCTTGATCGCCTTCATCGCCATCTGCACCGCGATCACCACGAGGTATGCCGCGAACAGCATGTTGCCCACCGTGGGGTCGATCAGAGTGGCCAGCCAGGCTCCGAGCGCGGTGGTCGTGCAGGCGGAGACCCCGACGATCGCCGCGGCGACGAGATCGACGTTGTGATTGCGCAGGTTGCCGATGGTGCCCGAGATCGCGGTCGGGATCATCATGAGCAGCGACGTGCCCTTGGCCACGAGGTCGCTCGTGCCGAATGCGAGCATCAGCACGGGCACCACGATCACGCCCCCGCCTACACCGATCAGACCGGCGAGGACTCCGGTGCCGACTCCGACCGCGAGCAGCGCGAGCCCGTTGAGCAGCTCCAGCTCGAACTCGGCGTCGCGCGAAGGGACGACCAGGAACAGGCTCACGATCACGATCGCCAGGAAGCCGACGAAGAACCAGCGCAGCACCGTCTGCGAGATCTTCGGCAGCAGCCGCGTGCCGATCTGCGCACCCACCACGGCGCCTGCCGCCAGGATGAGAGCGGGGATCCACGCCACCGATCCGTTGATCGCGTAGGAGATCACGCCCACCGTCGCCGTCGGGACGATCGCTGCGAGCGACGTGCCGGCGCCGAGACGCTGATTGAAATGCAGGAAGAGCACAAGTAGCGGAACGATCACCGTGCCGCCGCCGACGCCGAAGAGGCCGGAGAGGAGGCCTGCGATCAGGCCGATTCCGATGAATGCCGTATAGGCGCGAGGCCCTCTGCTCAGGGTCTCTGCATCGCTCACCGGATCAGCCTACTCTCCGCGGCGTCGGCACCTCGGTCATGTGTCCTCCATACCCCTGGGACCGGGTCTCCTCCTGTGCGACACTGGATCGCATCAGACGGCGTCGTCGATGACCCGGATCGAAGGAGATCTCATGGTGCGCAGTTCCTATCCCGATGTCGAGATCCCCGCGGTCTCGATCCACCAGTTCCTCTTCGGAGACGTCGAGGAAGACCGTCTCGACGCAGTCGCCCTCGTCGACGGAGTCAGCGGCGCCACCACGACCTACCGTCAGCTGATCGCCCAGATCGACCTCTTCGCGGGCGCGCTCGCAGCGCGAGGGGTGGACGTCGGGACGAAGGTCGGGGTTCTCTGTCCCAACATCCCGGCCTTCGCGACGGTCTTCCACGGCATCCTGCGGGCAGGAGCGACGGCGACCACGATCAACTCCCTGTACACGGCCGAGGAGATCGCGAACCAGCTGACCGACGCCGAGGCGACGTGGCTGATCACCGTCTCGCCGCTGCTGCCGGGCGCGAAGGCCGCCGCGGACGCCGTCGGACTCGCCGACGACCACGTGATCGTCCTCGACGGCGCCGAGGGGCATCCGTCGCTGCCTGCCCTGCTCGGCGAGGGTCGCCCCGCTCCCGAGGTGAGCTTCGACCCGGCGACGCATCTCGCCGTACTCCCCTACTCCTCGGGAACGACCGGCCGGCCCAAGGGCGTCATGCTGACCCACCGCAACCTGATCGCGAACGTCAGCCAGTGCCGCTCGACGATCTCTCTCGGTGACGACGACCGAGTACTCGCCGTCCTGCCGTTCTTCCACATCTACGGGATGACGGTGCTGCTGAACTTCGCGCTGCGCCAGCGCGCGGCTCTTGTCACGATGCCGAAGTTCGACCTGACGGAGTTCCTCCGGGTCGTGCAGGAGCACCGGACGAGCTGGGTCTTCATCGCGCCGCCGATCGCCGTCGCGCTCGCGAAGCATCCGCTCATCGATCAGTACGACACCTCCGCGATCAAGGTCATCTTCTCGGGGGCTGCTCCGCTCGACGGCGCTCTCGCATCCGCAGTGGCCGATCGGCTGGGGTGCACGGTCTGTCAGGGCTACGGAATGACGGAGACGAGCCCGGTCACGCACGCGATCCCGTACGACCGCCCTGACATCGACCGCTCGTCCGTGGGGATGCTGCTCGCGAACACGGAGGCGCGTCTCGTCGCGGAGGACGGCTCCGATGTCACTGCGCCGGCCGAGGGCGCCAGCGAACCGGGCGAGCTCCTGATCCGCGGTCCCCAGGTGATGGCCGGATACCTCAACCGGCCGGATGCGACGGCCGAGATGCTCGACAGCGACGGCTGGCTTCACACCGGCGACGTGGCGACGGTGACGCACGACGGCATCTTCCGGATCGTCGACCGTCTCAAGGAGCTCATCAAGTACAAGGGCTACCAGGTCGCGCCGGCCGTGCTCGAGGCGGTCCTGCTCGAGCATCCGGCCATCGCCGATGCGGCCGTGATCGGCGTGCCCGACGCGGATGGACAGGAGGTACCCAAGGCGTTCGTGGTCGCGCAGCAGGGAGCAGACCTCGACGCGGATGCGGTGATGGCGCACGTCGCCGCCCATGTCGCGCCTCATGAGAAGGTGAGGCAGGTCGAGTTCATCGACGCCATTCCCAAGTCGGCATCCGGCAAGATCCTGCGCAAGGATCTGCGCGCACGCTGAGTCCAGGCGCCGGATACACGAAGAAGCCCGCCGTCCCTCACGGGGCGGCGGGCTTCTTCGAGTGAGCGAGGTGCTTACTCGGACTTCTTCTCGACAGCGTCCTCGGCGGCAGCCTCGGCTGCTTCGCCCTCGGCCTGCGACTCGGCGCCGGCCTCGACGGTCTCGTCTGCCGGAGCCTCCTCGACGGGAGCCTCCTCAGCGGGAGCCTCCTCGACGACCTCGGCCGGCTTCTCAGCCTTGGCAGCCTTCTTGGTGGACTTCGCCTTGGGGGTGACGGGCTCGAGAACGAGCTCGATCACTGCCATGGGGGCGTTGTCACCCTTGCGGTTGCCGACCTTCGTGATGCGGGTGTAGCCACCCTCACGGTCTGCGACCAGCGGTGCGATCTCGGCGAAGAGCGTGTGCACGACGCTCTTGTCGCCGATGACCGAGAGAACGCGACGACGAGCGTGCAGGTCTCCGCGCTTGGCGAAGGTGATCAGGCGCTCGGCGAGCGGACGCAGGCGCTTGGCCTTGGTCTCGGTCGTCTTGATCGACTTGTGGGTGTACAGAGCCGCCGCGAGGTTGGCAAGCAGCAGGCGCTCGTGTGCGGGGCCGCCTCCGAGGCGGGGACCCTTAGTGGGCTTGGGCATAATCGTCTAACTCCTGGTCAGAAAGGTCGGGTATCAGAAGGACTCGTCTTCGCTGCCGCCGTAGAAGTGGGCGCCGTCGAAACCGGGCACCGAATCCTTGAGCGACAGACCGAGCGAGATGAGCTTGTCGCGCACCTCGTCGACCGACTTCTGGCCGAAATTGCGGATGTTCATGAGCTGCGTCTCCGACAGGGCGACGAGCTCGGAAACAGTGTTGATGCCCTCACGCTTCAGGCAGTTGTACGAGCGGACGGAGAGGTCGAGGTCCTCGATCGGCATCGACAGCTCGCTGGAGTTCACTGCCTCCACCGGTGCCGGGCCGATCTCGATGCCCTCAGCCTCGACGTTCAGCTCGCGGGCGAGACCGAACAGCTCGGTGAGCGTCTTCGCAGCCGAAGCGACGGCGTCGCGGGGGCTGATGGCGGACTTGGTCTCGACGTCGAGGACGAGCTTGTCGAAGTCGGTGCGCTCACCCGCACGGGTGGCGTCGACGCGGTAGCTGACCTTGAGCACCGGCGAGTAGATCGAGTCGATCGGGATCTGACCGGCCTCGGCGTACTCGTTGCGGTTCTGCGTCGCCGAGACGTAGCCGCGGCCACGCTCGATCGTGAGCTCGAGCTCGAACTTCGCCGTCTCGTTGAGCGTCGCGATGACGAGCTCGGGGTTCTGGACCTCGACACCGGCCGGAGCCGAGATGTCAGCGGCGGTCACTTCGCCCGAACCGGTCTTGCGCAGATAAGCGGTGATGGGCTCGTCGCGCTCCGACGAGACCACGAGCTGCTTGATGTTGAGGATGATCTCGGTGACATCCTCCTTCACGCCGGGGATGGTGCTGAACTCGTGCAGCACGCCGTCGATGCGAACGCTGGTGACCGCGGCGCCGGGGATCGACGACAGCAGGCTGCGACGAAGCGCGTTGCCGATCGTGTATCCGAAGCCGGGCTCCAGAGGCTCGATGATGAACCGGCTACGGTTCTCGACGATCTTTTCCTCGGTCAGTGTGGGACGCTGTGCAATAAGCACTCTGTGTTCCTTTCGATCACATGCCCGCTATATGACATGTGGTGGGGTGAGGTCTTGAGTTTTGGGAGTCGATGCCCGCGCTGGCGGGCGTCGAGCCGCTCGGACCCGAAGGACCGAGCGGCTCAACAAGCCGGATCAGACGCGGCGGCGCTTCGGCGGGCGGCAGCCGTTGTGCGCCTGCGGCGTGACGTCCTGGATCGAGCCGACCTCGAGGCCGGCGGCCGTCAGCGAGCGGATCGCGGTCTCGCGACCCGAGCCCGGTCCCTTGACGAAGACGTCGACCTTCTTGACGCCGTGCTCCTGCGCCTGGCGGGCGGCCGACTCGGCAGCCATTCCAGCGGCGTAGGGCGTCGACTTGCGCGAGCCCTTGAAGCCCACGCCACCCGACGATGCCCAGCTGATGACAGCGCCGGACGGGTCGGTGATCGAGACGATCGTGTTGTTGAACGTCGACTTGATGTGGGCGTGGCCCAGCGCGATGTTCTTCTTTTCCTTGCGGCGCGGCTTGCGCGCGGCGGCCTTGGGTGCAGCCATGAAAGTGTTCTCCTAGTCCCTCGGGCCGCGCTTAGCGGGCCTTCTTCTTGCCTGCGACGGTGCGCTTCGGGCCCTTGCGGGTACGGGCGTTGGTCTTGGTGCGCTGACCACGGACCGGGAGGCCACGACGGTGGCGGATGCCCTCGTAGGAGCCGATCTCGACCTTGCGGCGGATGTCTGCGGCGACCTCGCGGCGCAGGTCACCCTCCACCTTGTAGTTGCCTTCGATGTAGTCGCGGAGGGCGATCAGCTGGTCATCGCTGAGGTCCTTCACGCGGATGCTCTCGTCGATCTCCGTAGCCTTGAGGATCTCGACCGAGCGGGTACGGCCGACGCCGTAGATGTAGGTAAGGGCGATCACCACGCGCTTATCGCGCGGGATGTCAACGCCGGCAAGACGTGCCATGCGGTTCTCCTGAGTGTTGTGGAGGTGTGGAGCAGGATCGGTGCTCGGGCCTCCGCCCCGAGGTGTCCCCCACTCGCGTGGGATCTGATCCTGCCGTTGTGTGTATTGAGTTGTGAGTCAGATCCGAAGAGTCCGTCGGCATCGCCGACGGGCGCTCAGCCCTGGCGCTGCTTGTGGCGCGGGTTGCTCTTGCAGATGACCATGACGCGGCCGTGACGGCGGATCACCTTGCAGTGATCGCACATGGGCTTGACGCTGGGGTTGACCTTCATGATGTGTCCTATTCGCTGTCTTCACCGGGCAGGCTGAGTGCCTGGGGTGTTACTTCTCGACCGATCAGCGGTAGCGGTAGACGATTCGTCCGCGGGTCAGGTCGTAGGGGCTGAGCTCCACGACCACACGGTCTTCGGGGATGATGCGGATGTAGTTCTGCCGCATCTTGCCTGAGATCGTTGCAAGGACCTTGTGTCCGTTGGAGAGCTCAACGCGGAACATCGCGTTGGGCAGAGCCTCGGAGATCACGCCCTCGATCTCGATGACACCGTCTTTCTTAGCCATAGCCTCGCTGACGCTTCTGCAGACCGGTCGATCTGCGGTGGGTGATTGGATTGCGATACCTCTGCCGATTCAGACACGCCGAATCAAGGCGCAAGGCACCAAGGATCTATGTTATCCGACAACGGGAGTTCCGGCAACCTGAGCAGAATGCCGGAACTCCCGTTGATCGGACCAGACGGGATCAGCCGAGGATCTTGGCGAACTCCGCCTCGATCTCGCTGTTCTCGATGCGGTTCCCGTTGACCTCGACGGTCGGGGTTCCGGTGATCTCGTGCGCCTTCGTCTGCGAGTCGGCGAACTTGTTGTAGGTGCCGTCGGCGATGCAGTCAGCCGCGGCGCCTGCTCCGGCCTGCTCGGCGAGCGCGCTCAGCTCCTCGACGCTGAGACCGGCCGAGTTCTCCTCCGGCTGGTTCGCGAAGAGCAGGTTGAAGTAGTCGAGAGTCGAATCGGGAGCCTCGGCGGCGACGCAGTACATCGAGCCGGCGGACAACGAGGAGTACTCCCCCGTCGTCGAGTAGCGGTTGAGGATCGACACCGGGTGGATGTTCAGCGTGATCTTGTCGTCGGCGGCTGCCGCCTGCAGCTGCTCGCCGTAGACGTCCTCGAACTGCCCGCAGACGGGGCACATGAAGTCGACGTAGGTGTCGATCTCGTCCTCGCCCGACCCGAACGAGATGGCGCCGGTCTCCTCGTTCACGATCGAGCTCTGCGGGGCCGTGCCCGGGGAGGTCGCCTGGTTGTTCAGGAACACGACGACGAAGGCCAGAACGGCCAGCACGACCACCACTGCCGCCGAGACGCCGATCACGAACCAGTTGGTGTTGCTCTTCGCGGCTGCCATTGCTTTCCGTTTCTGTCGCGGTCCGCCGATGGCGGACCCGGCTTGAAGTCCTCGGGCGCACGCGCACCCATACACCCATTGTGCCTGGAGAAACCTATGCGCACGTTGTGATCGAGCGCTGGATCGCCGATCGCGCCGTGACCGACAGCGCCGGCTTCAGGCGATCGGGGTCGGCGTCACGCCGAACGGGGCGAGACCGGCCGCTCCCCCGTCTGCCGCGGTCAGCACCCAGATCCCATCCGCGTGCAGTGCGACGCTGTGCTCCCAGTGCGAGCCGTCGGTGCCGTCGACCGTCGAGACGGTCCAGTCGTCGTCCTCGACGAAGGTCTCGTCGCTGCCGGCAGTGACCATGGGCTCGATCGCCAGCACGAGACCGGGCTTGACCTCGGCGCCCGGGTCGGGCGTGCGGTAGTTGAAGACGCTGGGCGCCTCGTGCATCTTGCGTCCGATGCCGTGGCCGACGTACTCGCGCAGGATGCCGTACGTCTCGCCGGAGACGGCTGACGGGCCCTGTGCCTCGATGTAACCCTGGATCGCGGCTCCGATGTCACCGAGGTGCGAAGCGGACGCCATGGCGGCGATCCCCGCCCACATCGAGCCCTCCGTGACCCGCGAGAGCTCCTCGCGCCGGGCGACCAGCTCGGGGCGCGTCTCATCAGGGACGACGACGGTGATGGCGCTGTCGCCGTTCCAGCCCTGGAACTGCGCGCCGCAGTCGATCGAGACGATGTCGCCTGCCTGAAGGACCCTCTCACCCGGGATGCCGTGGACGACCTCTTCGTTCACCGAGATGCAGGTGGTGTGCCGGTATCCGCGAACGAGCTGGAAGTTCGATTCCGCGCCACGGGCGAGGATCACACGGTTCGCTTCGGCGTCGAGCTCGAGAGTCGTGACACCGGGTCGTATCAGCGGCCGCACGGCGTCGAGCGCAGCCGCCGTGATGAGACCGGGCTCCACCATCGCGCGCAGCTGAGCCGCGCTCTTGTAGATCGACTTGCGGAACATCGTTCGGTGATCAGGCCGCGAGGCGCAGACCGCGTGCGGTCAGCGCCGCGAACACGCGCTCGGTGATCTCGTCGAGCGAGCCCACGCCGTCGATGCGGTCGACGATCCCACGGGGGCCGTAGACCTCGAGGATCGGGGCCGTCTCGTGCTCGTAGATGTCGAGACGGTGTGCGATCGCCTCATCCGTGTCATCCGAGCGACCCTGCTCCGCTGCACGGAGCTTGAGACGCTCGATGCTCTCTTCGCGCGGGACGTCGAGCAGGATGACGGCGTCGAGGGACTCCCCCCGGGCACCGAGGAACGCGTCGAGGTGCTCGACCTGCGCGGCATTGCGGGGGTATCCGTCGAGCAGGAAGCCCTTCGCTGCATCGTCCTGCGAGAGGCGATCGCGAACGATCTCGCTGGTGAGCTCGTCGGGAACGAGATCGCCCTTGTCGAGGATCGCCGTGACCTGCTGGCCGAGCGGCGTGCCCTCCTTGATGTTCGCGCGGAAGATGTCGCCCGTCGAGACGACCGGGATGCCGTAGGACTCTGCGATGCGGACGCCCTGCGTGCCCTTCCCCGAGCCCTGCGGACCGACGATGAGGAGACGAGCTGATCGAGTCATCGGAGGAGCCCTTCGTAGTGTCGCTGCTGCAGCTGTGCGTCGATCTGCTTGACCGTCTCGAGACCGACACCCACGATGATGAGGATCGAGGCGCCGCCGAACGGGAAGTTCTGGTTGGCGCCGACGGTGGCGAGAGCGATGAGCGGGATCAGCGCGATGAGGCCGAGGTAGATCGACCCGGGCAGCGTGATGCGCGTGAGCACGTAGTCGAGGTACTCGGCAGTCGGACGACCGGCACGGATGCCGGGGATGAACCCGCCGTACTTCTTCATGTTGTCGGCGACCTCGACCGGGTTGAAGGTGATCGCGACGTAGAAGTACGTGAAGCCGATGATCAGCAGGAAGTACACGGCCATGTAGATCGGGCTGTTGCCGGTCGTGAAGTTCGCGCTGATCCAGGTGACCCACGCTGCCGGCTCGGAGCCGTCCTGCGGGGTGTTGAACTGTGCGATGAGCGCCGGGATGTACAGCAGCGACGAGGCGAAGATCACGGGGATCACACCGGCCATGTTGACCTTGATCGGAATGTACGTGTTGGTGCCGCCGTAGGTGCGGCGACCGACCATGCGCTTGGCGTACTGCACCGGGATGCGGCGCTGGGACTGCTCGACGAAGACGACGAGGCCCATGACGATGATTCCCACCAGGAGCACCAGGAGGAAGACCTCGAAGCCCTTGCTCTCCCAGATGAGCCACATGGCTCCGGGGAACGTGGCGGCGATCGAGGTGAAGATGAGCAGCGACATGCCGTTGCCGATACCGCGCTCGGTGACGAGCTCTGCGAACCACATGATGAGGCCCGTGCCGGCGGTCATCGCCATGATGATGAGCAGCTGCGCCCACCACACGTCGTTGGTGAGGAGGTTCTGGCACGCGGCGATGTCGGTGGTGCCGAAGAGCTGACCGCTGCGGGCCACCGTGACCAGCGTCGTCGACTGCAGCAGTGCGAGAGCGATGGTGAGGTAGCGCGTGTACTGGGTCAGACGGGCCTGGCCGGCCTGGCCCTCTTTGTGCAGAGCCTCGAAGTGAGGGATGACCACGCGAAGGAGCTGGGTGATGATCGTCGCAGTGATGTACGGCATCACGCCGAGGGCGAAGATCGAGAGCTGGAGGAGCGCGCCACCCGAGAACAGGTTGACGAGTCCGAGGAGTCCCTCCGTCCCGGAGTTCAGCGCGAGGCACTCCTCGACGTTCGGGAAGTTCACGAACGGAGCAGGCACATTCGAGCCAAGCCGGTAGATGGCGACGATGGCGAGGGTGAAACCGATCTTCCGACGCAGGTCGGGCGTGCGGAAGATCCGCGCGATGGCGCTAAACAAGGACGTCCTCCTGAAAGGTTGCCGATCCCTGAAGGACGGCTGAAAGAACAGGCTAACCCATAAGAGGGGCCGGAGAATCTCCGACCCCTCTCATGAAGTGGTTACTTGACGGATCCGCCAGCCGCCACGATCTTCTGCTCGGCGGAACCCGAGACCTTGTCGACCGCGACGGTGAGCTTCACGGCGATGTCGCCGTCTCCGAGAACCTTGACCTTCTCGTTCTTGCGAACGGCACCCTTGGCGACCAGGTCGCTGATGGTGACGTCGCCACCTGTGGGGTACAGCTCCGCGAGCTTCTCCAGGTTCACGACCTGGTACTCGACGCGGAACGGGTTCTTGAACCCGCGCAGCTTCGGGGTGCGCATGTGCAGAGGCATCTGCCCACCCTCGAAGCCGACGCGAACGGTGTTGCGAGCCTTCGTGCCCTTGGTACCGCGACCCGCGGTCTTACCCTTGGAGCCCTCACCGCGACCGACACGGGTCTTCGCGGTGTTGGATCCGGGGACCGGACGCAGGTGGTGCACCTTCAGCACGCCGGGGCGGGATGCCGGAGCATCCTTCTTCGGCGCAGCCTTCTTGGCAGCCGGCTTCTTGACGGCGTCGGCCTTGGCCTCGGTCGCCTTCGCCGGTGCCTTCTTGGCGGCGGGCTTCTTCTCGGCTGCGGCCTTGGGAGCGGCAGCCTTCTTCGGGGCCTTCTCGGCGCCTGCGGCTTCGTTCTTCTCAGCCATTAGTCGATCTCCTCAACCTTGACGAGGTGGGCGACGGTCTTGACGTAACCGCGCGTCTGCGCGTCGTCGGGGCGAACGGTGCTGTCACCGATTCGCTTCAGACCGAGGCTGCGCAGCGTGTCACGCTGGTTCTGCTTCTCGCTCACCTTGGACTTGACCTGCGTGACCTTCAGGCGCGCAGCCATCAGGCACCTACCTTCTGTGCGGCGATGGCGTCAGCCTCCGCACGGACGAGACGCGCGGGTGCGACCTGGTCGAACTCGAGGCCACGACGTGCGGCGACCGCACGGGGCTCCTCGAGCATCTTCAGGGCCGTCACCGTCGCGTGCACGATGTTGATCGTGTTCGACGAGCCGAGCGACTTCGACAGCACGTCGTGGATGCCGGCGCACTCGAGCACGGCGCGAACCGGACCACCGGCGATGACACCGGTACCGGCAGCGGCCGGACGGAGCAGGACGACGCCTGCTGCGGCCTCACCCTGCACGGGGTGCGGGATGGTGCTGCCGACGCGCGGAACGCGGAAGAAGTTGCGCTTGGCCTCTTCGACACCCTTCGAGATCGCCAGAGGGACCTCGCGGGCCTTGCCGTAGCCGACGCCCACCAGACCGTTGCCGTCGCCGACGACCACGAGAGCGGTGAAGCTGAAGCGACGACCACCCTTCACGACCTTCGAGACGCGGTTGATGGTGACCACGCGCTCGAGGAACTGGTTGTCCCCACGGTCGCGGGAGTTGCGGTCACGGCCACCCTGGTTGCGGTCGCTACGGCCGCCACGGCGGTTGTCGCGCTGAGACGGCTCAGCCTGCGTGGTGCCGGTGGCAGTCTCGGAAGTGGCAGCTGCCGCTTCGGTCACTTCGTTCTCCTTGTTGTCACTCACAGTGCCAGACCCCCTTCGCGGGCGCCGTCGGCGATGGCGGCGACACGACCGGCGTAGCGGTTTCCGCCACGGTCGAACACTGCCTCGGAAACGCCGGCAGACTTCGCACGCTCGGCGAGAAGCTCGCCGACCTTGCGGGCCTTGGCGGTCTTGTCACCCTCGAGCGAACGCAGGTCGGTCTCGAGCGTCGATGCCGACGCGACGGTGTGACCCTTGCTGTCGTCGACAAGCTGCACGAAGACGTGGCGAGCCGAGCGGTTGACGACGAGACGCGGACGCGCCTCGGTGCCGACGACCTTCTTGCGAAGGCGGGCATGACGACGCGCGCGGGCGTCAGACTTTGACTTGAGAGCCATGGTTACTTACCACTCTTTCCGGCCTTGCGACGCACGACCTCGCCGGCGTAACGCACGCCCTTGCCCTTGTACGGCTCGGGCTTGCGGATCTTGCGGATGTTCGCAGCTGCCTCGCCGACAGCCTGCTTGTCGATACCACTGACGGTGAGCTTGTTGGTGCCCTCGACCGTGAGCGTGATACCGGCGGGCGGGTCGATGAGGACCGGGTGCGAGAAGCCGAGGGCGAACTCGACCGAGCTGCCCTTCTGAGCGACACGGTAACCGGTTCCGACGACCTCGAGACCCTTGGTGTAGCCCTGGGTCACGCCGATGATGTTGTTGTTGATGAGCGTGCGGGTCAGGCCGTGAAGCGACCGGGACTCACGCTCGTCGTCGGGACGGGTCACGAGAACCTGGTTCTCCTCGACCGCGACCTCGATGGGCTTGGCGACCGTCAGGGTGAGCTCACCCTTGGGGCCCTTCACCGCGACCTCACGGCCGTCGACCGAGATGGTCACGCCCGCGGGAACGTCGATGGGAAGTCGTCCAATACGCGACATTTTCGATTACCACACGTAGGCGAGAACTTCTCCGCCCACGCCCTTCTGCTCTGCCTGACGGTCAGTGAGGAGACCGGAGGAGGTGGACAGGATGGCCACGCCGAGTCCGCCGAGGACCCTGGGCAGCTCGGTGGACTTCGCGTAGACGCGGAGGCCGGGCTTCGACACGCGCTTGATGCCCGCGATCGAACGCTCACGGTTGGGGCCGTACTTCAGCTGCAGGGTGAGGTTCGATCCGACGCGAGCGTCAGTCGTCTCCCATCCAGCGATGTAGCCCTCCTGCTGGAGGATCTCGGCGATGTGCGTCTTGAGCTTGCTCGACGGCAGGGTCACGGAGTCGTGATGCGCCGAGTTCGCGTTGCGCAGACGGGTCAGCAGATCTGCGACCGGGTCTGTCATTGTCATTGTTGTTTTCCTTTGTTCATGAGGTTCCGGCTGCCGTTACACGACAGACGGCCTGCGATGACACGCAATCTTCAATTGTACGGGATCGGGCGGGGCGCTGTGCGCCCCGCCCGAAACCGCTTACGCCTGGGCGTCTTCCGTACGGAAGGGGAAGCCGAGGTGACGAAGAAGCGCGCGACCTTCGTCGTCCGTCTTCGCGGTGGTGACGACGGTGATGTCGAAACCGCGAACCCGGTCGATCTTGTCCTGATCGATCTCGTGGAACACGCTCTGCTCCTGGAGACCGAAGGTGTAGTTGCCGTTTCCGTCGAACTGCTTGCCCGAGAGGCCGCGGAAGTCGCGGATACGGGGCAGAGCGAGCGAGACGAGACGGTCCAGGAACTCCCACGCACGGTCACCGCGGAGGGTGACGTGTGCGCCGATGGCCTGGCCCTCGCGCAGCTTGAACTGCGCGATCGACTTGCGAGCCTTCGTGACGAGCGGCTTCTGACCGGTGATCTTGGTGAGATCGTCGATCGCGCCGTCGATCACCTTGCTGTCGCGGGCCGCTTCACCGACACCGGTGTTCACGACGACCTTGACCAGACCGGGGATCTGCATCACGTTGGTGTAGCCGAACTCATCCTGCAGCTTCTGCTGGATCTCGGCCTTGTACTTCGCCTTCAGGCGGGGCTGGATCTTGCCAGCCACCGCAGCGTCGGTGGTTGCCATCAGAGGTCCTTACCTGACTTCTTCGCGTACCGCACACGGACGGTGCGCTTGACGCCGTCCTTGGTCTGCTCTTCGACCCGGTGGCCGACCTTGGTCGGCTTCTTGGTCGAGGGGTCGACGAGTGCGACGTTCGAGATGTGGATGGAGGCCTCGACAGTCTCGAGGCCGCCCGTCTTGGTGCCACGCTGCGTCTGTCCGACGCGCGTGTGCTTGGTGACGTAGTTCACGCCTTCGACGATGACGCGGTTCTTGTCGGACAGGATCTCGAGGACCTTGCCCTGCTTGCCGCGGTCGCCGCCACGCTCCTGCGTGGCTCCGGTGATGACCTGAACCAGGTCACCCTTCTTGATCTTCGCCATGACTTAAATAACCTCCGGCGCCAGCGAGACGATCTTCATGAACTTCTTGTCACGAAGCTCGCGACCGACCGGTCCGAAGATACGGGTGCCGCGGGGCTCCCCGTCGTTCTTCAGGATCACGGCGGCGTTCTCGTCGAACTTGATGTACGAGCCGTCGGGACGACGCGTGGACTTGACCGTGCGGACGATGACGGCCTTGACCACATCGCCCTTCTTGACGTTGCCGCCCGGGATCGCGTCCTTGACGGTCGCGACGATCGTGTCACCGAGTCCGGCGTAACGACGGCGCGAGCCGCCGAGCACACGGATGGTGAGCAGTTCCTTCGCGCCGGTGTTGTCGGCGACCTTGAGGCGGGATTCCTGCTGGATCACTTGGCCTTCTCCAGAATCTCCACCAGACGCCAGCGCTTCGTGGCGCTGAGCGGGCGGGTCTCGTTGATCAGGACGAGGTCGCCGATGCCGGCGGAGTTCGCCTCATCGTGCGCCTTGACCTTCGAGGTGCGGCGGATGACCTTGCCGTAAAGCGGGTGCTTCACGCGGTCCTCGACCTCGACCACGATGGTCTTGTCCATCTTGTCGCTGATGACGTAGCCACGACGCGACTTGCGGTACCCACGGGCATCCGCATCGCGAACATCGTGCTCTGCGTGCTCAGCCTCGACGGCAGCTTCCTTCTTGGTGGCCATCACTCAGCCTCTTCCTTCACGGCGTCGTCAGCGGAGTCCGCCTTCTTCGCCTTCGACTTGGTCGCCTTCTTGGCCGGAGCCTCGACCGGAGCGGGCGTCGCACGGATGCCCAGCTCGCGTTCGCGGATCACGGTGTACAGGCGCGCGATGTCGCGCTTGACGGCGCGGATGCGGCCGTGGCTCTCCAGCTGGCCGGTGGCCGACTGGAAACGGAGGTTGAACAGCTCCTCCTTGGCCTTACGCAGCTCCTCAACGAGGCGCTGGTCTTCGAACGTGTCGAGCTCTGCCGGAGCGAGCTCCTTGGTGCCGATCGCCATTACGCGTCGCCCTCCTCGCGCTTGATGATGCGTGCCTTCAGCGGCAGCTTGTGGATTGCTCGGGTGAGGGCCTCGCGAGCGAGCTCCTCATTGACGCCTGCGACCTCGAAGAGGACGCGACCCGGCTTGACGTTGGCGACCCACCACTCGGGGGAACCCTTACCGGAACCCATGCGGGTCTCGGCAGGCTTCTTGGTGAGGGGGCGGTCGGGGTAGATGTTGATCCACACCTTTCCACCACGCTTGATGTGACGCGTCATCGCGATACGAGCGGACTCGATCTGACGGTTGGTCACGTAAGCGGGGGTGAGGGCCTGGATGCCGAAGTCGCCGAAGGAGACCTTCGTGCCACCGGTGGCCTGGCCATCACGCTTGGGGTGATGCTGCTTGCGGTACTTGACCTTGCGGGGAATAAGCATCAGGCAGACGCTCCTTCTGCGACAGGGGCCTCGTTGCGCGGCGCGCGGCGGCGGTCGCCACCACGGTCGTCACGACGGGACTTCGGGGCGTTGGCCTGCTCGCGAGCAAGCTCCTTGTTGGTCAGGTCACCCTTGTAGATCCAGACCTTCACGCCGATGCGGCCGAAGGTGGTCTTCGCCTCGTAGAAGCCGTAGTCGATGTTCGCGCGCAGCGTGTGCAGCGGCACACGACCCTCGCGGTAGAACTCCGAGCGGCTCATCTCGGCGCCGCCGAGGCGGCCGGAGACCTGGATGCGGATGCCCTTGGCGCCAGCGCGCTGCGCGCCCTGGAGACCCTTGCGCATCGCACGACGGAACGCCACGCGAGCAGACAGCTGCTCGGCGATGCCCTGTGCGACGAGCTGAGCGTCAGCCTCGGGGTTCTTGACCTCGAGGATGTTCAGCTGGATCTGCTTGCCCGAGAGCTTCTCGAGGTCGCCGCGGATGCGCTCGGCCTCGGCGCCACGACGACCGATCACGATGCCCGGACGGGCGGTGTGGATGTCGACGCGGACGCGGTCACGGGTGCGCTCGATCTCGATGTTCGAGACACCGGCGCGGTCGAGCTGCGTCTTCAGCAGGTTGCGGATCTTGATGTCCTCGGCGACGTAGTCGGCGTAACGCTGACCCGGCTTCGTCGAGTCCGAGAACCAACGCGACACGTGGTCCGTGGTGATGCCGAGGCGGAAGCCGTACGGGTTTACTTTCTGTCCCATTACTTGCTCGCCTTCTTGTTGCTGTCGCTTGCAACGGCCGGAGCCGCCTCAGGCGTCGAGAGCACGACCGTGATGTGGCTCGTGCGCTTCTTGATCTGGAAAGCGCGACCCTGTGCACGAGGCTGGAAACGCTTGAGCGTCGTCCCCTCGTCTACGTAGGCGTTAGCCACGTACAGGTCCTGCTCGTCGAGGTACTCGCCGTCACGATCCGCCTTGACCTGTGCGTTGGCCATGGCCGACGCGACAAGCTTGTAGATCGGCTCACTGGCGCTCTGCTGTGCGAACTTCAGGATCGCCAGAGCCTCCTGGGCCTGCTTGCCCTTGATGAGCGCGACGACACGACGAGCCTTCTGAGGGGTCACGCGGATGTGTCGCACGCGTGCGATGGACTCCACCATTTCTCTCTCCTCTATCGCCACCGCGTCAGCGGCGGCGGCCCTTCTTGTCGTCCTTCTCGTGGCCGCGGAAGGTGCGGGTGGGCGCGAACTCGCCCAGTTTGTGGCCGACCATGGTCTCGGACACAAACACGGGGATGTGCTTGCGACCGTCGTGGACCGCGATCGTGTGACCCAGCATGGCCGGGATGATCATGGACCGGCGAGACCAGGTCTTGATGACGTTCTTGGTGCCGGCTTCGTTCTGCACGACCACCTTGCGAAGCAGGTGATCGTCGACGAAGGGGCCCTTCTTAAGACTGCGAGGCATCTTCTCTTACTCCTACTTACGCTTCTTGCCGGCGTTACGACGACGCACGATGTACTTGTCGCTTTCCTTGTTGGCGTGACGGGTGCGACCCTCAGCCTGGCCCCACGGGGAGACGGGGTGACGTCCACCGGACGTCTTGCCCTCACCACCACCGTGCGGGTGGTCGACCGGGTTCATCGCGACACCACGGACGGTCGGGCGGACGCCCTTCCAGCGCATGCGGCCGGCCTTGCCCCAGTTGATGTTCGACTGCTCGGCGTTGCCGACCTCGCCGATGGTCGCGCGGCAGCGCGCATCGACGTTGCGGATCTCGCCCGAGGGCAGACGCAGCTGGGCGAAGTTGCCATCCTTGGCCACGAGACGGACGGATGCACCGGCCGAACGTGCCATCTTCGCGCCGCCACCGGGACGGAGCTCGATCGCGTGGATGACGGTACCCGTCGGGATGTTCTTCAGCGGGAGGTTGTTGCCCGGCTTGATGTCGGCACCAGCACCCGACTCGACGACGTCGCCCTGCTTCAGCTTCGCCGGCGCGAGGATGTAGCGCTTCTCGCCGTCGAAGTAGTGCAGCAGCGCGATGCGTGCCGTGCGGTTGGGGTCGTACTCGATGTGAGCGACGCGGGCGTCGACGCCGTCCTTGTCATTGCGACGGAAGTCGATGACACGGTACTGGCGCTTGTGGCCACCACCGATGTGACGGGTCGTGATGCGGCCCTGGTTGTTGCGACCACCGGTCTTCGAGAGCGGGCGCAGCAGCGACTTCTCCGGCGTCGATCGGGTGATCTCGGCGAAGTCAGCCACCGACGAGCCGCGACGGCCCGGGGTCGTGGGCTTGTACTTGCGAATAGCCATTATTGTCCTTATCCCCCGGATCAGCCGATTGCCGTGAAGATGTCGATGGTGCCCGACTTCAGGGTCACGATGGCGCGCTTGGTGTCCTTGCGCTTGCCGGTGCCGAAGCGGGTGCGACGAGCCTTGCCGACGCGGTTGAGGGTGTTGACCCCTGCGACCTTGACGCCGAAGATCTTCTCGATGGCGAGCTTGATCTCGGTCTTCGAAGCGCGCGGGTCCACGAGGAAGGTGTACTTACCCTCGTCGATGAGACCGTAGCTCTTCTCGGACACGACCGGCTTCAGGATGACGTCGCGCGGGTCCTTGTTCAGGGCCGTCTGGAGAACAGATGCCTGCTCGCTCATGCGGAGACCTCCTGGTTGGCGCCGGACTTCGAGGCGATGAAGCCCTCGATCGCGGCCTGGGTGAAGACGATGTCGTCGGAGACGAGAACGTCGTAGGCGTTGAGCTGGTCGAACGTCAGAACGTGAACGTTGCTGAGGTTGCGGATGCTCTTGAGCGCGAGCTCGTCGTTGCGCACGATGACGACCAGGACGTTCTTCGACGTGGCGACCTGCGAGAGGAAGCTCACGGCTGCCTTCGTCGAGGGGGCGCCATCGGTGCCGAACGTGTCGATCACGTGCAGACGGTCCCCGCGGAAGCGATCGCTGAGTGCACCACGGAGGGCTGCGGCGATCATCTTCTTGGGGGTGCGCTGCGAGTAGTCGCGCGGCTTGGGGCCGTGCACGATTCCACCACCGGTCATGTGCGGCGCGCGGATCGAGCCCTGACGGGCGTTACCCGTGCCCTTCTGCTTGAAGGGCTTGCGGCCTGCACCCGAGACCTCACCGCGACGCTTGGTCGAGTGGGTTCCCTGGCGAGCCGCCGCGAGCTGCGCGACGACGACCTGGTGGATGAGCGGGATGTTCGTCTTGGCGTCGAACAGTTCGGCGGGAAGCTCGATCGAGCCAGCCTTCTTGCCGTCTGCCTTGAGGACGTCAAGCGCGAGAGTGGAGTCAGCCATGATCAGGCACCCTTCACTGCGTTGCGGACGTAGACGATGCGACCACGAGCACCGGGGACGGCGCCCTTGACGAGCAGCAGACCCTTCTCGATGTCGACGGCGTGCACCGTGAGGTTGAGGACGGTCACGCGCTCGCCACCCATACGGCCGGCCATGCGCATGCCCTTGAAGACGCGGCTCGGGGTCGACGATGCGCCGATGGAGCCGGGCTTGCGGTGGTTGCGGTGCGAACCGTGCGAAGCCGAGACGCCCTTGAAGTTGTGACGCTTCATGACACCGGCGAAGCCCTTGCCCTTGCTCGTGCCGACGACGTCGACGAGCTGGCCGGCTTCGAAGGTGCCGTCGACCGTGAGCTCCTGGCCCAGCGAGTAGTCAGCGGCATCCGCGGTGCGGATCTCGGTGACGTGACGACGCGGCGTGACGCCGGCGGCCTCGAAGTGAGCGGTCAGCGGCTTGTTCACCTTGCGCGGGTCGATCTGACCGTACGCGATCTGCACGGCGTTGTAGCCGTCCTTCTCGGGGGTACGGATCTGCGTGACCACGTTCGAGGCGAGCTCGATGACGGTGACGGGAACGAGCTTGCCGTTCTCGTTCCACACCTGGGTCATGCCGAGCTTGGTGCCGAGCATGCCCTTGGAAATCTTGGAGTTGATGTCAACCATGTCCGACCTCAGAGCTTGATCTCGATGTTGACATCGGCAGGCAGGTCGAGACGCATCAGCGAGTCGACAGCCTTCGGCGTCGGGTCGACGATGTCGATCAGACGCTTGTGGGTGCGCATCTCGAAGTGCTCGCGGCTGTCCTTGTACTTGTGGGGCGACCGGATGACGCACACGACGTTCTTCTCGGTCGGAAGGGGCACGGGGCCGACGACTGTTGCGCCCGCACGGGTCACGGTGTCGACGATCTTGCGTGCGGACGTGTCGATGACCTCGTGGTCATACGACTTCAGGCGAATGCGGATCTTCTGTCCCGCCATTGTCTGCTCTCTCTCTTTAAGCGTCTTACCGACCTGGGCCGGGTGACCCAGGGGCATTGGACGCACGTCGGCGCTGTTCGCGCCTCGGCACTCGAACGGCTCTCGCGAGTCGATCTGCTGCACCACTGTTCTGCTGTCATCCCGCACGCCTCGGCGAGCGGATGTCCGACCTCCGCCGCGCACGGCGAAGCCCTCGTGATGAAGATGTCGGGATCGTTCTGCCACCCGCGGCCTAGGTCCCTGCGCGTCTGCGCCGCCTATGCACTGTCGTGATGGTGATCCGGCTGACGCTGAGCGCGCCGGAATGTCGAACCTGTCTATTCTGCCACGGCCGATTTCACTTGCGCAAACCCGGGCGTGTCGCAGTCGCTGAGCATCCCCTGAGTGCGCACCCCAGCCGTCGGATCGGCGCCTCTGATCGACGCCGCCGACGACCCCTCAGCGCGCTGAGGAGAGCGGGGCGAGGCATCCCCATGCCTCGCCCCGCTTGGGGAGGGCGTTCAGTGCGAGGGGGCACACCGAACGCGAGGACTCCGGCGTGAAGGGACGCCGGGTTCCTCGACCGAGGGCGCGGCGAAGAGACCGCCGCGCGGGCGGGAAGACGTCTGAGCGCACAGAGTGCGCGCGTCGCACGATGATCCCCAAAATCGTTATCCCCAGTTTGACGCGGCGAACCGCGTGAATTCGGGAAGTCGAACCCCTTCGACATCCCTGATCGCAAGTTCCCCAGGCGATCGTCATCCATTCTAAGGGGACCCGGACGTGAAACGCGATACCGGCGGGCCGAATACTTGGTGCCGCACGCAGAGGAGCGGCGACTCCCCCGTGGGGGGAATCGCCGCTCTGCGTCTCAGACGCGTGGTCTCACTCGTTGCCGACGGCCTTGTCGGCGCTGTCGCGGATCTCGTCGATCTTGTCAGCGGCACCCGGTGCGATCTTCTTGGCGAAGTCGGCGACGCCGTCGAGCACCTTGTCGCTGATGTCTTCCGCCTGCTCGCTCTTCACTGCCTCGGCGATCTTGTCCTTGTTCTGCTCGTACAGATCCTTGCCCTTGTTGACAGTCTCATCGATACCCATGCGGGCCCCCTTGTGTGCGATCAGTGCGACGGATCCCCGACGCACGTTCATTCTGCACGCAACGGGTGGTCGGCGGAAGACGCATCCGGGCCGGTCTAGGACAACCAGTAGTTCTTCTTGACGGTCACTTCCTGCACGATGATCCCGGTGTTCAGCGCGCGGATCTCAGCGAAGAGGCGCACCGGACCGGAGAGGAAGTACGGCAGCGAATACTGTCCGTAAGTCGGCGAGTTGGGGGCCTCCGCTCTGGTGACCGGGACTTCGAACGGCGGCTGCGGCGCGCTGGCGATCGGGGCTCCGCTGGAATTCAGAGTCTCGGCGACGATGCGCAGTTGGAAGCCCTTCGTCACCTTGGCCGTCGTCAGGTAGATCGCGACGTCACCGGTCTCTTTGACCGTCGCACTGCTGTGCGCCAGCCAGTACAGATCTGCGGCCACCGGGATCCTGGTCCAGATCCCCCTCGGCACGACGGCGTTCCACTGGTAAGTGCTCGACTGATGGATGGGCACGGGGTCCTCCGATGGTGGCTTGATGGGACCGCCTTCGACGTAGTTCTCGAAGTCGACCGAGTTGGTGAACCCGAGCTGGAGCGGTGTTCCGCCGATCCAGAGGGACACATGGACGTGTGGGCCGTAGCCCGTCTCGCTTCCGAAACCGGACGCACCCGAATAGGCGATCAGCTGTCCGCGCGAGACGCGTGCACCCAGCGGCACCGTGCTCGACTGCAGGTGCAGGTAGCGGATGTAGTTGCCGTCGTCCGTCCGCAACGCCAGGTAGCGCCCGGTCGCCGTCGTCGTGGAGTCCTTGCGATCGACGATGACCCCACTGGTGGCCGCGCGGATCGGCGTGCCCCGGACGACCGCGTAGTCGGTGCCCGGCTCGCCCGACGGCGGATTCCGATTCTTGTGCCCCATCCACGAGCTCGAGATCGGCACGATCCCGCACGGTCGCAGGTACGTTCCCTCGGCGCTCGCACGAAGGGTCGGAGAGAAGAACTCCCACCCCACCGCGGCCGCGCCGAGCACGAAACCGGTGCCGAGAAGCACTCCCCTGCGAGAGACGAACGACTGCGTCGCGTCGGTCGACGAGGGCTCGGAGTCCCCCGCGTCGCACACTAGCGATCGCCGCCTTCGTTCTCGCCGCGGATGAGGTTCTGGATCTGTTCCTCGGGCAGGGGCTCGAGAGATGCCGAGGACATGCCGAGCTGAGGCGCGGAGGCCGATCCCCCGATCGTGCATTGAGCCTGAGCCTCGAGGCCCGAGGCCTGTGCGGGGACCAGGACGAGCCATTCCGGAGACACCAGCCGGTGCTCGATGCGTGTCTTCTCGGCGGAGAAGACGACGTCGGCAGGGAATGCCGAGAGGGTCGCGTCGACACAGATCTGCGCCAGCTCCTCACCGGAGAACTCGCCGAACTCCGCCGATGACGTCGGCGTCGGAGTCGGTGTCGACGTCGGGGTCGGTGTCTCCGACCCGGTTTCGGTCGCCGACGGCGCGGGCTCTGCGCTCGATGTGGGCACGGGGCTCGACGCGCCCGGCAGCGAGGCACAGCCCGAGACGCCACCGATCAGGACGACGACAGCCAGAGCACTCGCGGCTACATGCCGGGCAAGGGGGGATCTCATGATTCTGAATGTACCGAGCGACGCCGCGCAGCCCTGGATACGACGCGGACAGTCGCCGCGAATGTCGTCGTACGGACGTCAGTGCGCACTCGCACCGGGGGCTACCACGGCACGGATGGTGCGGAAGAGAATGATGAGATCCTGGATGAGCGACCAGTTCTCGACGTAGTACAGGTCGAGTCGGATCGTCTCCTCCCACGAGAGCGACGAGCGTCCGCTCACCTGCCACAGTCCGCTCATACCGGGCTTCACCAACAGGCGACGATGGGCGAAGTCGTCGTACAGCGCGACCTCGGAAGCGCGCTGCGGGCGAGGCCCCACGAGGCTCATGTCCCCGAGGAACACGTCGATCAGCTGCGGCAGCTCGTCGATCGAGTGCTTGCGGAAGAAGCGTCCCACTCTGGTGATCCGGGGATCGTCGTTGATCTTGAACAGCGGCGTTCCACCGTCGCCCTGAAGATCGAGCAGCGTCGCCAACTGATCGTCGGCGTCGGCGACCATCGATCGGAACTTGCGCATGCCGAAGGTCTTCCCACCCCGACCGATGCGCTCCTGGTGATAGAAGATGCTTCCCGGGCCTTCGATGCGGATCGCGATGGCCGCGACGAGGAAGACCGGCGAGAGGAGGACCAGCAGCAACGAGGATCCGACGATGTCGAACGCGCGCTTGAGGAACCGCTTGGAGCCCTCCATCCGAGGGAAGTCGACGTGCACGAGAGGCAGGCCGGCAACCGGCGTCGCGTGCATGCGGGGTCCGGCGATGTCGGTCAGCACCGGAGCCATGATGAGCTGGATGTCCCGGTCGGACACCGAGTAGCCCAGCCGACGCATCGTCAGCGGATCGAGGTCGTCGGAGCCGACGATGATCAGCGCGTCGAAGCGCACCTCGTCGAGCACCTTCTCGACGTTCGCGATGTCCCCCAGCACCTCGAAGCCCGAGATGTCTGCCGCCGACGTGTTCTCGGTGATCACGCCGACGATCTCGTACCCGCTGCTCTTCGCCCGCCGGATCTCGCGCGCGACGAGGGCGACCTTCGACGGCTCGCCGATGACCACCGCCCTGTGCAGATACTGGCCGGTCTTCTGCCGCCCCCTCAACCATTGGCGACACATCCATCGCGACATGAGGAGAAGCACCAGGCCGAGCGGGAAGACGACCGCGACGAGCGCCCTCGACAGCTCCATCCCGAGGAAGAACGCGATCGCGACGGTGACGGCGAACACCGCGACCGAGGCGTTCACGATGCGACGGTATTCGTCAGCCCCGTGCCCGACCGTGTGGCGGTCGCGCGAATCCGTGACGTCGAGCGCGACCAGCCAGAGGAATCCGATCGCGCCCAGCACCACGAGATACGAGACGCGAGGACCGCCGGGCCAGGACACACCGGTGAGCAGCCCGGGAAGGACGACTATCGAGGATACGACCAGCGTGACCAGGACCACGATCACGTCGTTGTAGAAGAGACGGCTCGCGTAGAGCCGAGTCCAGGCGACCCGCCGCGCCTTCTTCGCGCGCACCGGAGTCGTCTCCGACGGCTCGCGTGACGAGCCGGAGCCACCGTGCTCGAGCTGAACGACGACGACTCTCACCCCCCTTGACTGTGCTGACGCCAGAACGGGAGCAAGTATATCGGTCTCGGAAGCCCCGGAATCCGGGGCCTCCGAGCACGTCAGCCTGCGCAGTCGTCGGTGACCACGGGCTTCGTGCCGTTGACCATCGGGTTCGTCCGCACCGCGAGCGGGCCGTAATCACCGCTCGGTCCGACGAATGTGGCCGTCACGTCGACCGAGTCTCCCGGATCGAACCACGCTTCGAATGCGACGACGGGGCGTCCGAGATCGTCGATGTCGCGGTGGGCGATCGATACCTCGTCGCCGTTGAACGTCGCGTCGCTGAGAGTAGTCCCCGGAGGCCCGTAGACATAGATCGTGTCTCGGAAGCGGGCGCCGAAGGTCATACTCTGCACGTACCGCGGCAGAGCCTCGGCCTGGCGCTGCGTGAGTGGTAGACCGAGCGACGCAGTCGCGGTGAAGGTGGCGGTGTCGGCCTCGCAGGTGGCCGTGGCGCTCGTCGCCGTCTCGGTGAAGTAGTCGATCTTCGAGCCGTTGGTGTTGTTGAAGTAGATGCCCATGGTCGTCGTGTCGGAGTTCACGGTGGGGAGCACACCACTGATCCTGGCGCCTTCGATCGCCTCGGCGACCTGCGAGTCATCGCTCCAGACCAGCACGCTGCCCTGTGACGCACTTTCCGTGATCGCCCACATCATGTCCTTGAGATCGAAGTCGCCGGCGGCGATCGCTTCGAAGACAGCGGCCGCCGTATCGGCGAAGAACCCGTCGACGAGGTCGGGCTCCTTGTACGAATCCCAGCGGCCGTAGACCTCGCTGAGAAGCAGAGAGACGGCGTTGTCCTCCGAGAGCATCTCGCCGGAGGACAGCTCGATGGGGCCGGTCGCCTTTAGGATCCGAGACAGGGCGAGGGGGTCGATCGAGATGACGCCGGCGATCTCATCGTCGGCGATGTCCCGCTGCCACCATGCGCGCATGATCTTCGCCGCCGTCGGGAAGTCGGGGCGACTCATGCTCGTGTTGATGTGATCGACCAGGTAGCTCGTGTACAGATCGATGGCGCTCTGCGGGACATCGACGTCGACGGCGACGCCGTTCTGATAGTTGCCGCTGTCGCCTTGTCCCCCGATGGCGATCGAGCCGGCATCGACGCGCACGAGGGTCTGGGCCGCCGCGCTGCCTCCGAGGGCGAGGGTCTCCGCATTGTTCTGGAAGACGAGCAGGTAGTTGCGCTCCCCGTCCCCTCCGAGCAGCGTCGGGAGAGCGGCGATCATCGGCGCCGCGGACCCCATGACCTCGTCGACCTTGTCGACGCCGTCACGCACGACGGAGACGAGGAACGGCGACTTCGAGACGGAATCCAGCCCATCGGCGAGCTCAGTGATGTTCTTCGCCTGGTCGTCGGTGGCGGCGAGAAGCCGCTCGGTGATCGAGCCGGTCGAGTCCTCGTCACCCATCACGGGCAGCGCGACGTCATTGACGAGCGTGTCGAGCGACTGTGCCGAGAGACGCACACCCTTGAGGTTGTCGCCCAGGACGGGGATCCACTCCATGACCCACCACACCGGATCGGAGGCCGCTGCTCCGGCACTGGCGGCACTTTCGGACAGGTCGGGAAGCACCGCATCGACGTCACCGCCGTCCTGGATCTCAGCGATGAGCGCCTGGCTCTCGACGAGGCCGTCCTTCACCGTGATGGCTCGCAGGCCCACCCAGCACACCGCGATGAGGAACGCGATGATGACCACGATGACGATCGCCCAGATCCGCCGTCGGCGCCGCTGGCGGCCCGAGCTCGGGTTGTCGATGACCTTCGCATCCTGACGGTCTGCGCTCATGAAGGACTTGCCTCTCGTGCTGGATTGATCTGGGGAATTGTACCTGCGGCCCCTGAGGCCGCCGTCGACTGCCTCACTCCACCGCGGAGGTGATGAACACCGGAGACGGGCCGAGAGTCAGCGTGACTTCGCCGTCCTCGGGCTCGAACGACTGCGAGAGGCCTGACATGTCCGTGACGGTCAGTGGCGCATCCGATGCGAAGGTGCGCTGGACCTCGCCCTGCGCCGCCCAGGCGATTCGGGTCTCGTCATCTCCGGCTCCGAAGACCTGGACCGTGCTCGTATCGTCGGATTCGTCGGTGGTGAATGCCTTGTCGCGAAGCTGCGTGATCATCAGCGCCTGGGCGAAAGCACCCGGCTTCGGCGCCAACGCCACCACGTTCGCGCGCGGTGCGTGCTCGTAGAGTCCGAAGTTCGCCTCGCCTGCCGCGGGATCGGGCGTGTCGTTGACCAGGTCGTACCAGAAGTACTTCTCGACCCCGTTCGCGAAGGCCAGCGCCTCATTGCGAACCATCATCTGTCCCTGCTCGAGCGCGGAGACGCCGTCGTAGTGCGTCGGGAAGCCCATCTCGGTGACCCACACCGGCCGGGTCTCCCCCGCCGCCTCCTGCATGTCGGCATACGACTGCTGCACGGTGCCGGCGATCAGATCGGCGTCGCGATTGATCCACGACTCGTATGGGTGATAGCTCGCAGCATCGGTCACGGCCATCCCACCCGCCTGCCAGAACCCGACGAACCAGTCACGGTCGTAGAGGGCCGTGGATCCCGTGACGATCGGGAGGTCGGGGTACGCGGTGCTGACGTGGTCGCGAACGGACTGCGCGATCGGGACGTAGCACGCGGGCGCCGAACCGCAGGCCGTGTCATTCTCTCGGTGATTGAACTCGTTGAGCACCTCGAGGCCGACGAGGTCGAACCTGTCAGCGACGGCCTTCGCATAGGCGCCGTAGGCCTGGATCGCGGCCTCGTCGCCTGGCGCCTTCCTGGCGCCGTAGAGTCGGTTGCCGTACACGACGAGGCCCAGCAGCTTCACGTCGTTCGCGTGCATGCGCTCGAACTCGCGTACGTAATTCTGGTCCCACGCGTACTGGCCGGCCACCTTCTCGTTGCGCTCCCACGAGATGTCGTTGCGCACCTCGGCGAAGCCGATGGCGGCCGCCAGCGAGCCGGTGCCGACGAAGGCCTCCTTCTCGACGTGCGCGCCGACACCGAAGCGTCCGTCCTGCGCCACGGAGAAGCCGTCGGCGTCGATCACGGCGACGTCCGTCTGGACCTGGAGGCCCGCGGCGTCGCTGATCGCGACGGTGTAGTGCCCCTGCGGCACGCCTGCCAGCGGCAGCGCGGACAGCGGTCCGCTCGAGTTCGACTCGCCGGTGATCGGATCGCCGCCGGACGTCGACGTCGCGCTCCACTGCACGGCACCCTCGGCGAGCGAGACGGCGAGCAGAGCGGATTCGTCGGTCATCACGAGGGAGTCGTTGACGATGCCCGCCGACGTCTGCACGGCCTCGAACGAGCCGTTCGGGACGAGATTGTCGCCGCCGTCCGCCGCGATGGACACGTCGTCGATGCCGAAACCGCGCACAGCGCCCGAGAGCACGACGTCGAACGTGGATGCGACAGCCTGGTCGGCGGCGGTCGTGAACGGGAACTCGATCGTCTCCCACTCCGCATCCAGCTCGGGAAGAGTGAAGGTCTGACCAGCCGCGGTCAGCCGGACGCCGCTCTCGACCTTCTCCTCGGCGAGGACTCGCGCAGAGACGCTGAGCGTGTAGTCGGTGCTGGGCGCGAGAGCGACGGGAGCGGATGCGGCGACGATGTCGGCATCGTCGGCCGGAGCATCCACACGCAGCGATACAGCACCCTCTGCGGTGTCACCGACTTCGGGAAGCACCGTGCCGACGACCGTGCGGTCCGCGAGTGTCCATCCGTCGATCGACGCCCGCGCGACGTTCGTGACGGGTACCTCGGCCGGCGGATCGGACACGACCGGCGTCGGAGAGGCCTCGGGCGATGCCTCTGATTGCGGCTGAGGCTGAGGCTGCTGTCCCGCGATCACCATCGCTGCGGCAGCACCGCCTCCGACCAGAAGCACGGCGACCGCGCTCGCGATGATGATCGTCTTCTTCCTCGCGCGCAGAGCCATCATGTCTTTCCCCCCAAGTGTCCGATTCCCAACATATCGGGTCGAGTCGAAACGAACCTGACAGCCGTCGCGGCCGTGTGCGCGGAACTTCCCTAGACTCGACGCATGCGTGCCGAGGCTTCGTCGAGACTCCGCGCCCCCGCGCCCCCTGGGGAGAGGGCGGCGCTGTGAGCGGCGTGCTGGTGCACGAATGGCTCGCACCGCGGGGCGGCTCCGAGAACGTCTTCGAGGCGCTGAACGAGGTGTTCCCGGACGCCGCACGGTATTGCCTGTGGAACGAGAGCGACGGCCGATTCGTCGTCGACGGCGAGACCTGGCTCGCTCGCACGCCGCTGCGCGGGCACAAGGCCGCAGCCGTCCCGCTGATGCCTCTCGCCTGGCGGGCCCTCCCTCGCGTGGATGCCGACTGGATCCTCACGAGTTCGCATCTCTTCGCGCACCATGCGAGGTTCGCGGGCTCTGCGCGCGATGCTCCGAAGCTCGTGTACGCGCACACTCCGGCGCGATACATCTGGAACCCCGAGCTCGATCTGCGCGGCGACACGCTCGCTGCCCGAGCCGCGGCGAAAGTGCTCAAGGGGGTCGATCGTAAGCGCGCTCAGGAACCGGTGGCGATCGCCGCCAACAGCGTGTTCGTGCAGAGGCGCATAGCCCAGGCATGGCATCGCGAGAGCACGGTGATCCACCCGCCCGTCGACGTAGCAGGCTTCACCCGTCCGCCCGCGCCGGACGAACGCGATGAGCGCGTCCTCGCGGCGCTGCCTGAGACTTTCCTTCTCGGCTTCTCACGGTTGATCCCCTACAAGCGGCTGGATCTGGTGATCGAGGCCGGGATCGCCGCCGACGTGCCCGTCGTGCTGGCAGGATCGGGATCGGACGAGGCTCGCCTGCGTTCGATCGCCGAGGAGCGCGCGCCCGGTCGTGTCTTCTTCGTCGCGTCACCGGGGGCGGAGCTCTATCGCGCTCTGCTGCAGAGGTGCATCGCCCTCGTGTTCCCGGCGGTGGAGGACTTCGGCATCGTCCCGGTCGAGGCCATGGCGGCAGGCAAGCCGGTGATCGCCGCGGCCGTCGGCGGCACCGCGGAGACGATCGTCGAGGGCAGCACCGGTGCGTTCGTCGAGCACTGGTCGCGCGACGAGCTGCGCAGCGCGGTCGACGTGGTGGCCGGCCTGTCAGCCGATGCCTGTCGTGCGCAGGCGCAGAGGTTCTCGGAAGCGGTCTTCGCCGACCGCATCAGAGAATGGGTGACCGAATCGGTCGACGACGCACGCCTGCCTGAGACGAGGAGCGCGTGACGCTCCTCGTCGACGACCGCTACCGCGGCACGCACGGCATCGGCCGATACGCCTCGGAAGTGCTCCCCCGGCTGACCCTGCCCTGGGAACCACTTGGCCTGGGCGGCACTCCGTTCTCGGGGGTCGACGCCTTCCGTTCGGTGGGACCGGCGGCGGCGCACGACGCTCTCGTCTATTCCCCCGGCTACGGCGCGCTCCTTCGCAGCAGACGACAGCTCCTCACGCTGCACGATCTCATCCAACTGAGCAGTCCGGGACTCGACCGCTGGAAGTTCGCCGCCTACTATTCAGGCCCGGTACGTGCCGTCGTGCGCCGGGCCGGCATCGTGCTCACCGTGTCCGAGACGTCTGCCAGAGCCATTCGATCGTGGGTGAACGACGACGACGTCGAGATCGTCAACGCGGGCAATGGATGCTCCGAGGCCTTCCGTCCGCCAGAAGGCGCGCTGCAGCGGTCCGACCCCTACATCCTGTTCGTCGGAAACGGCCGCGCACACAAGAATCTCGATGTGGTCCTCGACGCTCTGAGCGCCGCACGCGACGTGCGCGTCGTGGCCGTCGTCCCTGAGCGCGAGGTCGCGGAGCTGACCGCCAGGGCGACGCAACGGCACGTCGACGCCAGAGTGCGCTGGGTGAGCAACCTCGGTGACGAGGAGCTCGCCGACCTCTATCGCGGCGCCTCATCGACCGTGATGCCCTCGACGCTCGAAGGGTTCGGGCTGCCCGCCTTGGAATCGATCCGCTGCGGCACGCCGGTCGTGTACTGGGCCGGATGCGAAGCAGTCGCGGAGATCGTGGGATACCGCGGTCGTGCGGTGGCCTCCGCCGACGACGCTCACGAGTGGGCCAGCGCCCTGACGGAGGCCGTGTCCGCCGAACGCCGGGTCGATCCCCCCGAAGGCTATGACTGGGACCGTACCGCGGGGATCATCTCGGCGACGATCACCCGGCTGCTCGACTGACTAGACGCTGCGACTCGGAACCGTCCGGAGGAACTGCTCGAGCGAGTCCGTCTTGCGCTCCCACGACGCGGACGATGCGAGGTCGCCACCGGAACGGTTCGGCGACGGGTGCGCCAGCGCGCGTTCGAGCGCAGCATCCGCGTCTCCGTCATCGGTGTAGACCTCGATGCCGAGGTCGGATGATGCGCCGATGCCGGGCGTCTCGCGCGCCAGGACTGCCAGCCCGGCTGCGAGGTACTCATAGAGCTTCATCGGGCTGCGCCCCGCGTTGAGCGGGCTGTCGGAGAGCGGGAGGAGACCGACGCGCGCCGTGTGCAGCAGGCTCGGTACGTCGGCGTACGGAACGGGCCCCACGATCTCGACATTCGCCGGCAGGGCTCGGGGCGGGCGTGCATCGGGCCCCGCGATGACGAACTCGACGTCCGGCCGAGCCAGAGCCCAGCCCTCGATGCGCTCCCAATCGAATCGGTCGTCGAGCGCTCCGACATACACGCAGCGGGCGCCGCGGGGACCCGCATCAGGGCGCGGCGGCGCGAATCGAGCGGATTCCGCCCCGTTGGCCAGTATCAGCGAGGGCACGTGGAGGTCGCCGAGCCCGCGCAGCACTTCGTCGGAGGTGGCGATCACACCGTCGGCGTGGTCGAGAATTCGTCGCTGCAGGGCGTGCTTCACCCCGCCGGGGTAGAGGTCGGTCGGTCGATAGATCACGCGGCTCGAGAGCGACCGTACGGATGAGTCCCAGAGCAGCGGCTGATCGATGAGCACCGCATCGAACGCCGCATCGATGCCCTCGCGTTGCAGCATCCGAGCGACGGTCGGCACCGCCAGAGGCCTCGGCAGGACCGTGCGCGGGACGATCTGCAGCACGCCGTCCCGGTCTCGCTCGGCTCCGCGAGGGATGCCGGTGAGGCGCGATGGGTTCACCCGCCCGGTCAGCCGATGCACGAGGGAGATCGGAGTGCTCACGTGGACGACATCGACCCCGCGGTCGGACAGCACTCGGGCGTAGTGGTGGCTGCCGACCCGGAAGACCCCGAACGGATGGCTGTGCGAGAGGAAGAGGATCCGCCCGGTCGGGGTGCCGGTGCGCGATGAGGTGCCGGTCATGCTCGCGTCCTGCGGATGCCGTCTCGGATCGTCCGCTGAACGCTCTCGAGAGTCGACGCTGCCATGCGCACCCGCTCGCAGACCTCTGCCGCTCGTTCCGGCGTCGGACGGAGTGCCTCCCGCAGGCGCGGCGGGTCGCTCGCAGAGGCGTCGACGGACAGTCCGTGCAGACCGATCGCCGCGAACGCCTTCGTGATCTTCGGCGTGGGACTGGGCACGAGCTCCACCGGAATGGCCCCGCTCAGCGCGGCGAGCACCAGAACGTGCATGCGGTCGCTGACCACGACCTGCGCGGTGTCATAGCGCTGTCGAAGGCGCTCCTCCTGTACGAGGGGATCGGTGTCTCCCCAGGCCTCGAACTCGCCGCCGAGCAGCTGCGCGAGCTCGCGCGCCCGGCTCTCGTCCTCACGCACCTGGACGACGGTTCGGATCGAGAGGCCAGCGGACTCGGCGGCCTCACGCACCGCGCTCAGCCACGCCGCGTCCGGCAGAGGACGTGCGCCGCGGAGACTCACCAGCAGCTCGGAGCGTTCGCTCCATGGGCGCCCGTCCCGTACGCCGGCCGAGAATCCGATGTCGGGTGCGAGTGCGCCGCAGCGCGCGATCGCCAGCGTCGACTCGTCGCGCCACAGTGTCACCTGCGACAGGCGGGCTGCCGCACGATGGATGGCGAGAGCGGGCGACGACGGCGCGCGGATCCCCCGCGGCGGACGGACGACGACGCCGCCCTTGAGACGGACGACGAGGGTCTCGGCCAGGAACACCAGCTCTCTGAGTCCGTTGCCGCGGTCGAGCGGGATCTCCCCCGCTTCGAACACCAGCACGGGGTGCCGCGGAGCGATGAGGAGAAGCCAGAGCCAGCGCGGAACCGACTTCTTCGACCGCAGGACGATGGCGTCCGCCGGCAGGTTCAGCTGCCTCAGCCACACATCGGGTGCGTCTCCCGTGTAAGCGACCAGCTGATCGCTTGTTCCCAGCGCCCAGCCGAGGGTTTCACGCCGGATCAGCGCATCTCCGATGTTGCCGGCGGGGCCGGTGAGCGAGACGAAAGTCCGGGTTCGCCCGGGCGCTCTGGATGAGAGAGGAACCAGACGGCGCATGAGGTAAATCTAGCCGCTCTCAGCGCTCGGGCCGGTCAGGGATGCCGCGGAACTCGGCGGTCCCCGCGCTCAGGGGGTGGTCGTTCCGGTGCCTGGGTCGAAGACCGGAGGCTCGGTGACCGGCGGCAGTGACGGCTCGGGCGTCGGCTCGACCGGCGGAGTGGTCGGCTGCGGCTCCACCGGCGGCGCGGGTTCGCTCGGAGGAACCGGCTCGGGCTCGATCGGCTGCGACGGCTCCTGGTCGGGCCGGGAGTCCCGGTTGTCGGGCTCTTCGGTCTCCACAGGCAGTGCGCGCGTCACGGTGACGGGAGCGCTGACCCTCACACCGTCGCCGTTCTCCGCAGTGACGGTGTACACGGTGGCCTCGGAGCCGCACGCGAAGGGAACCGCTCGATCGGTGAGGTTGGCCGGCAGCGCCGCTGCGATCGGGAACTCGAGCGCATCGACCTGAGCGTCGCCTGCCGCGATCGCGACGCTCTCGGCATCGTCGATCTGCCAGCTCAGCAGCACCTGTGCTTCGGCTTCCTCTGAGGCGCATTCGACCGTCGCCGTGTTGGCGGTGAAGCTCTTGATCACGGGGTCCGCGGCGGGGGCCGGGGCCGAGGGGGTCGGACGCACCGAGGGCTCGGGGTCAGCGGGCGCCGCGACGCTGCTGAGGGTGCCGATGATCGCTCCGGCTGCGACCGCGAGCAGCAGCGCGACTCCGGAGAGGACCATCAGCAGCACGCTGCGCTTTCTCGTACGCTTCTCGGCGCGACGATGGCGCTCACGACGGGCGAGAGCGCGCGGCTCCTCAGCTCCGGACGAGAGTGCGGATGCGGCATGCGTTCCGCCTCCGGACCGACCGCTCTGCAGATGCTCGCCTGCGTCGAACCCGACGGCGACCGGCGCGTTCTTCGTCGCCGGCTTCGCGGCGGAGGCGGCTCCGACAGCACTCGACCCGGGGTTCTTGGTCCAGGCGACATACTCGGCGATGACATCGTCGCTGGGTCCGTCGGCGATGAGCTCGCCCTTGTGCACCCAGAGCACTCTCTCGCAGGTCTGCTTGAGCGAACCGGTCGAGTGGCTGACGATCATCACGAGGCCGGCGCTGTCACGCAGTTCGTTGATGCGCTTCTCGCTCTTCGCGCGGAATCGCCTGTCCCCCACGGCCAGCGCCTCATCGATGAGGAGGATCGAATGCGCCTTCGCCGATGCGATCGCGAACTTGAGTCGCGCCCCCATGCCTGACGAGTACGTGCGCATCGGGTGGTAGATGAAGTCGTTGAGCTCCGCGAAGTCGGCGATCTCGTCGACGCGCGCAGCCGCTTCCTCGGGGCTGAATCCCATCGCCAGCAGTCCGAGCCTGATGTTGTTCTCGCCCGAGAGCTCCGGGACGAGCGCAGCGTTCACACCGAGGAGCACGGGGCGGTCACGAGCGTAGATCGCGCCCTCGGAAGGCGGGATGAGTCCGGTCATCGCCCGGAACAGCGTGGACTTCCCCGAGCCGTTGTGGCCGACGACGCCGATCGACTCGCCCTCCGTCGCCGTGAAGCTCACTCCTCGCAGCGCCGGGACCGTGTGGAGGTCTCGACCGCCTCGGAAGGAGCGCAGACTCGTCAGCGATTCGCGCGTCGTCATCCGCTTGCCGGATGCGTACACGCGATAGTTGACGTGCACGTTGTCGGCCACGATCATCGGCCGTGGCGAGGTGTCGAGCGAGTTCGCTCGCGTGTCCGGGAGCAGAAGATCAGTCACTGAGGCCATACCTCGGCTCGCCCTGCCAGAAGAAGATCGTCCCCCCGACGATCGCCACCAGTGCCCAGATCGGCGCAGCGATCCATGCGAGGAGCGGCGCGGCATAGCCGTCCAGCATCACGTCGCGGGCCAGGGCGATGAATTCATACGTCGGCAGAAGGTGCGCGATCGTGAGCAGCACCGGGTACCCCCCGAGCGCGCCGTCGATGTTGAAGAAGATGCCGCTGGCGTAGAAGAGCACGCGGTTGATGATCGGGACGAGCTGCTGGATGTCACGCGTGCGCACCGAGATCCGCGCGACGATGAGAGCGATGCCCAGATTGAACACGCCCATGACCGCGAGGATCGGGATGATCAGGAGCCACGACCACGCCACCGGCTCGCCCAGGATGAGCAGCAGGATGCCGAGCAGCAGCACGACGGGCACCATTCGCATCGCCTGCTCCGCGATCACCGAGATCGGCAGGAGGATGCGCGGGAATCCGAAGCTCTGGACGAGCTTGGAGTTGCTCGTGATCGCCTTGGATCCGCTGCCGAAGCAGCCGGTGAAGAACTCGAAGACGAACACGCCGACGATGAGGTACGGCACGAAGTTCGCCGGCCGCGCGGCGCCGGCGAGGATGAAGTTGAAGATCGTGCCGTAGACGATCGCGAGGGAGAGCGGTTTGAGGACCACCCACAGCACACCGAGACGGTTCGGCAGCAGTCCCGCGATCAGACGGCTGCCAGCCAGCCGCAGGGCGAAGGTGCGAAGCTGCCAGGTGTCGGCGAGGTAGTCGCCGAAGCGAGGACGCGTCCCGACTTCGCTCAGACCGGAGGTCGCGGGCACAGCAGTCGCTCCCATACCGAATCCTCTACCTCTCTACCGCGTCGCACGATGCGCATGCACGAAGCCGGCATATCGGATCATGCTACCCCACCGGGTGAGTCCGTCGTCTGGACCCAGGCTCAGTCGCGACCATAGATGTCGCGGGTGTAGATCTTATGGACGACGTCGTCGAGCGCATCCGTCGAGCGGTTGGCGATGATGACATCGGCCCTGGACTTGAACTCGTCGAGATCGCGAACGACCTCGGAGTGGAAGAACTCGTCCTCCTCGAGCGAGGGCTCGTACACGACGACTTCGACGCCCTTCGCCTTGATGCGCTTCATGATGCCCTGGATCGACGACGCGCGGAAGTTGTCCGACCCGGACTTCATGACGAGGCGATAGACGCCCACGGTCCGGGGCTCTCGGGCGAGGATGTCGGAGGCGACGAAGTCCTTGCGGGTGCTGTTGGCATCGACGATCGCCGCGATGAGGTTCTGCGGCACCTTCGAGTAGTTCGCCAGCAGCTGCTTGGTGTCCTTCGGCAGGCAGTATCCGCCGTAGCCGAAGGATGGGTTGTTGTAGTGCGACCCGATGCGCGGGTCGAGTCCCACTCCCTCGATGATCTGCTTCGTGTCGAGCCCGTGCACCACTGCGTAGGTGTCGAGCTCGTTGAAGTACGCCACGCGCAATGCCAGGTAGGTGTTGGCGAAGAGCTTGATCGCCTCGGCCTCGGTCGACTCGGTGAGCAGCACGGGCACGTCGGTGGCGATCGCCCCTTCGAGCAGAAGAGCGGCGAATGCCTCGCCGACGGGGCCGCGATCGCCGACGACGATGCGCGACGGATAGAGGTTGTCGTGCAGCGCGCGTCCCTCTCGCAGGAACTCCGGAGAGAAGACGATCGTCGCCTGTCCATGCTCCGCGTTCATGCGCGCGGTGAATCCCACCGGCACCGTCGACTTGATCACGATCGCGGCGTCCGGGTTCACTGCGAGCACGGTGTCGATGACGTTCTCGACCGACGAGGTGTCGAAGTAGTTGGTCACCTCGTCGTAGTTCGTCGGCGTGGCCACGACGACGAAGTCGGCGTCCCGGTAGGCCTCCTCGGCGTCGACGGTCGCCGTGAGATCGAGCTCGTGCGTGGCGAGATAGTCCTCGAGCTCGACGTCGGCGATGGGCGAGACGCGGCGACTGAGCAGCTCGACCTTCGCAGGGTCGATGTCGACGGCGAACACCTCGTGGTGCTGGGCGAGGATGACGGCGTTGGACAGGCCGACGTATCCGGTCCCGGCGATGGCGATCTTCATGCCCTCAGGCTATCCCGGCCCGCGGATAGACTCGTGCGCGATGACACCGCGCCCTCTGCTCTCCATCGTCATACCGGTCTCGGGTGACGACGCGACTGTCGCGACGGCTCTCGAGAGCGCCCTCGCGCAGAGCCTCGTCGACATCGAGATCATCTGCGTCGATGACGCCTCGACCGACGGCACTGCCGGCGTGCTCGAGCGATTCCGCCGACGGGACCCGCGAGTGCGCGTCGTGCGACACGAACGCAACCTGTCGGCCTTCCAGGCTCGCCGCACGGGGATCCTCGCGGCGAGCGCCGATCGCGTGATGTTCCTCGACGGCGACGACGAGCTGACCCCGGATGCCGCCGCGGTCGCGGTCGCGAAGGCCGAGGAGACGGACGCGGACATCGTCGGGTTCGGTGTCACGGTGATCGAGCGCGACGGCCGCACCGGCAGCCCGTACGAGGTGCGCCTGCAGCCGCCGCAGCATCCGCACGCCGGCGATGACGTGCTGCGCGCCCTCTTCCCGGTGGGAAAGCCTGCTCAGGGTCAGCTCTGGCGATTCCTCTTCCGCACGAGCGTGCTGCGCGAGGCGTACTCCCTCGTCCCCGACGACCTCGTGCTCCCGCGCATAAACGACCTGCCGCTTCTCTTCCTCGTGGCCATACTCGCCGAGAGCTACGCGGCGGTCCCCGACAAGCTGTACCGCTATCACTTCGGTCGCGGTGGCAGCGGGCACCGGGTCGACACCCTCGAACGGGCGCGGTTCTACACGGGGGCGATCCGCTCGGTCGACGCGATCGGATCGGCTGTCGAGGCACTCGCAACCGCACATGCCGATCCGACCCTCGTCCGCGACACCTACGCGTCGGTGCGCTTCTCGATCATCGGATACGTGTGCTTCCAGCTGGTCGAGCACAGCGACGAGGGCATGCTCGACGGCGCTCTCGCACATCTGCACACGGTCGTCAGCGGCCCGGACATCATCCATGCCGCTGCGCGGTTCTATCCGGCGACTCTCAAGGCTCTCAGGTTCCACACGACGTGGCAGGGGCTGCCTGACCGGCCCGCACGCAGCATCCTGCTCGTCACGTCGACCCTCCGTACCGGCGGCGTGTCGGCCGTGCTCACCTCGCAGGCACGCTATCTGCATGAGGCGGGCTACCGGGTGACCGTCGTCGCCCGCAACGGCGGCAGCGACGCGACCGTTCTTCCCGCCGGCATCCCGTTCGTCGAGCTGACCTCACGTCGACTGCCCGCCCAGCTCACGCAGTGGGCCGAGATCTGTCGCGCCCACGAGGTCGACGTGGTCATCGACCACCAACTGCTCTACACCGACACCTGGCCCGAGTTCGCGCTCGTGGCACGAGCCGAGGGCGCGGCGACGATCGGCTGGCTGCACAACTTCGTCGCTCGACCGGTCTACGACGGCAACGATCGGCTCACCCTGATCGAGCGCTGCAGTCCGACGCTCGCTCAGCTCATCACGCTGTCACCGCTCGACGTCGCCTACTTCCGCCTGCGCGGCATCGAGAACGTGGCGTACCTGCCGAACCCGCCCTCGCCGTTGATGCTCGAGTCGGCGGCTCGCACAGGTGCGAAGACGCCGCCGTCCGACCGTCTCGAGCTGGTGTGGTGGGGGCGACTCGAGCAGCGGACCAAGCAGGTGCGGGAGCTCGTCGAGGTCGGAGTGCAGCTGCGCGCCCTCGGCGTGCCTTTCACACTGCGGATCGTCGGCCCGGACTGGGATGACGTCACCGCGAAGAAGCTCAACGCCCTCGCGCGTCGTCGCGGCGTCGGAGATGCCGTCGTCGCCGTCGGGCCTCTGCGAGGGGCTGCGCTGGTCTCGGCCATCGACTCCGCGGATGCCTTCGTCTCGACCAGCATCATCGAGGGGTATCAGCTCACGATCGCCGAAGCACAGGCCCGAGGGCTCCCGGTCTTCATGTACGAGCTCCCCTGGCTCACGCTCGTGCAGGACAACCAGGGTGTCGTCGCCGTGCCCCAGGGGGACGCCCGGGGGCTCGCCGCCCGGCTCGCCGAGACGCTCGCTGATCCGGAGGGCTATCGTCAGCTGTCTCTGGCGTCGGTGGATGCCGCGAGACGGGCGCGCGACCAGGACTTCGCGCAGCTGTATCGCGAAGTGGTCACCGGCGAGCTGTCGCCGATGTACTCGCCCGAGCCGACGCTCGACGATGCCGGTCGCCTGCTCGGTCTGCTGGTGTTCTTCGCCCAGCGCGCGGATGGCCGCTCCGTCTCGTCCGCCGATTCGTCGACCTGGGGCCAGCGCGCCTGGCAGTCCGCGGCGCCACTCGGCCGCGCGACCCTGCGGCGGATCCCGGGACTCCAGCCGCTCGCGCACCGCGCGAAAGGCTGGCTCGGCGCGCGCTGACTCTCGAAGTCGGCGTTATGCCACGGCATCCATCGCCGCGTGGATGCGCGCGGTCAGGCGGACGATGTCTTCACGGGCCGAGTGGACCGCCGGCGCGAGCGACGGCAGGTGCGACTCGAACTGCTCGGCGAATTCGCCGAGCTGTTCGTATCGACCGACGAGGTCACCGAGTCCGACGGCTGTCAGAAGGCGTGAGATCTTGTGCGGGTCGCTGCCCGAACCTATCGGGTATGCCCCCTCGGTCGCACCGATGATGAGGCCGTGCGCCCGGTCGCTGATGACGGCGAGCGACTGCCGGTACACCGCGCGCACGTAGTCGTCGAGCACGTCGTGCCGCATGCTCGAGGGCATCACGTACTCACCGCCGAGAGCCTCTGCGAGCCGAACCGCTCGAGGCGCGTCGCGCGCCACCTGGGCGACGGTGACGATCCGCGTCTGAGTCGCAGCCGCGAACGCACGGACGTCCGCGAGCCACTGCTCACCGGGCCACGCCCGGTCGAAGCGCATGGTCACCGCGATGAGCGGTCGATCGCCGGCAGCAGCCCACTCGTCGACCGCTCGCCCCTCCGAGTAGGCCCAGTCCGGCGCGAAATCGCCGAATCCCGCACCGTCACGAGAACCTCGATCGCGCCACGACATCACCGAGGCGTCGCGCATGACCGGGTCGAACACCACGCCATGCAGCGTGTCGACGTTCTTGATGCCGATGCCGGCGAAGATCAGCGCCCCGCCCGCGTCGAGCACACGTGCGCATTCGGCCGCACGGCGTGGCACCGGGAAGTGCCCCGTACGCGGATTGATCTCCCCGGCGTTGAACGCGTGCACGGGACGAGCGGCCGCGGCCTCGGCCTGGGCCCACTCCCCTCTCGCGTCATAGAACGTGAGGTCTGACGCCGGTGTGAACCCGGCCGCGAAATCACTCGTCGCCTCACCGAGATAGACGTGCACGTGCCGCCCCGCACCTCTCAAGGCTTCGAGATAGGCGAGTCGCAGTGCGGAGTCGCCGAGGTTGTCGTCCTGCCCGCTGAGATGGGCGAACACATGCTGAGTCGGTTTCACAATCACTGCACCCCACTATATGGTGGCTCTGTGTTCTCCGTGCCCCTCCCCAGGACCGGAGCAGCGACTGAACCGGGCGCGACCGAGGCTTCCGTTCCGACGGTGCTCGTCACCTCGCGCCCGCCGCGGCATCGCGTCGACTACGTCGATGAACTCGTCGGCGACGACTCGGAGGGTCGTGCTCCGACCGGCGCCGTGCTGGAGTTCCGCACCGACCCGTTTCGGGCGCACGGCGTGGATGTGATCCACCTGACCGACATCGCGACGGTCATCGGCGGCCCCCGCACTCGCGACCGAGAGCGCACACGGCGGGCGAAGCGCTTCACGAAGATGCTCCGACGCCGAGGCATCGCCCTCGTGCGCACCGTGCGCGAGACGGAGGCGGATCGGTCGCGGTCCCGAGCGGAGGCGATCGTCGATGCGGCAGCGACGACCGTGACATCGCTCGATGCCGTGACGGCGGCGGACGGCAGAGCAACGGTCGTCATCGGCCACAGCCACCTTCGCAACCGGTTCCTCGGCTTCCCTCGGGAAGAGGCCGTCGCGGGCCGCGTGCTGATCACGGCGGTCAACACCCTGCATCCGTCGTCCCGACCGGCCGTGAGCGTCTTCGGAGTCGCTGACCTGCCCGGCTGGACGCTGCGCCTCGCAGGCAAGGTGCCGATCGACCTCGAGGACTCCTACGCGCGAACGCTTGCCGACCTCACCGACACGGTGTCGCTGCGCGACGAGCTCCTCTCCGATGCAGAATGCGTCTCGGAGATCAGCCAGGCGGAGATCGTGCTTATCACAGCGCCGACGAACCACAGGTCCCAGAGCGTCCTCATGCTCGCTCTGTCGCTGGATCGGCCCGTGCTCGTCGAGGACAGCCCGCAGACGCGGGCGCTCGCTGACGAGGTCGGCCCTTCATGGGTGCGGCGCCATGCCGGTCCGCTGACCGCCCAGACACTCGAGAACGAGCTCGCCGCATTGCGAGCAGATCCGCCCACCGGTCGCCCCCGCCTCGATGCGCGCGACCCCAACCTGATCAGCGAGCAGTACTTCGCGGTGTATCGCGCCGCGGCGGCCGCGCGCTGACGCCGGACGACTCTCATGCCGACGCCTTCGACTCCTCTCGTCTCCTTCATCGTCCCCGCCGACGCAGAAGCAGACTCCGTCGCGCACAGCCTTCGATCGTGTCTCACCCAGTCACTCGCCCAGATCGAGATCGTCTGCGTGCTCCCCGACGGAACCGGACTCGTCTCCGCAGAGGCGACCTCGGATCCGCGTGTCGTCACCATCACCCGACCTTCCGATTCCGCCCGCTCGCAGCTCCGGCGGGCGGGGGTCGAAGCCGCGACGGCGCCGTACGTGCTGCTGCTCGAGCCGGGAGACACCGTGGCTCGCGGCGCCGCGATGCGGCTTCACCGCTGCGCCGTGGAATCGCAGGCGCAGCTCGTCGGATTCGCCGTCCAGACGTCGCCCGATGACCGCAAGGGCGAGACGCACCCGGCTGAGTCGGGGCCTCTCCACGGACCCGACATCCTCCGCGCCCTCGTCCCCCGGGACACCGTCGCCGAGCTCGTGCCCTCGCGACACCTGTTCCAGACCGACCTGCTGCGACGGGCTTACGCGACGTCCGCAACCGACTCCGGCCCGCTCATGGACGACCGGGGCGCCGTGCTGCTGGCCTACGCATCCGCGGAGTCGTATGGAGCGGTCAGCACGGTCGAGTACCTGCGCCGATCGCAGCAGCGCGACATCGCCGCTGACCCGGTGCGCCTCGAACAAGCGATGCACCACGTCAGGTCGTTGCAAGCCGTCGAGCCGGCCGTCCGGGAGAAGGCCCGACACAGCGCAGACCCCGAGCCACTGCTCGACGGGTACACCACGGGCTATCTCACCGCGATCGGGGAAGCACTCGACGCCTTCGCCGCGCTGCCGCCGGAGGCGCGGGCCCACGCGCACGAGACGCTGCGATCCTGCGTCGGTGACCTCGACCTGATTGCGGCGGCCGTGACCTTCGCGCCCGACGCGATCCCCGCGCTCGTCGCGCACGGGGAACGTCTCGAACTCGGCCGCGCGCCGGTGCGGAGCGTGCTGCTGACGACCAATGTGCTGACCACCGGCGGGGTCTCGGGTGTGCTGCTCACGCAGGCGCGGTTCCTTCTCAGAGCCGGATACCGGGTGACGATCGTCACGCATCGCCCCGGGAGCGCCGAATCGCTCGTTCCCGAAGGCGCCACGCTCGTTCAACTGACCGGCACGAGCCGACGTCAGCGCGTAACGCAGTGGGCGCAGTTCTGCCGACGCTTCGCCGTCGATGTGGTCATCGACCACCGCATCCTGTATTCGCGCGACTGGCCTTCGTTCGCGCTCGCGGCCCGCTCGGCAGGGTCGGCGACCATCGGGTGGATACACAACTTCGCAGGCCGCCCCACGTACAACGGGAACGACCTCCAGACGCTGCTCCAGACCCATCTGAGCGCGCTCGCGCACCTGGTGGTGCTCTCTCCGCTCGATGTGGCGTTCTGGAAGCTCCGCGGCATCCGTCACGTGAGCTACCTCCCGAACCCGCCGTCGCCGTTCCTCCTCGCCGTCGGCGAACCGCGCAGCGGGAAGCCGGCGCCGGCGGGTCGCCGGCTGGAGCTCGTCTGGTGGGGGCGGTTGGAAGAGCACACCAAGAAGGTCACGCAGCTGGTGGAGGTGGCCGCGGCGCTCCAGCGGCTCGGGATCGACTTCCGGCTGCGGATCGTCGGTCCGGACTGGGCCGACATGAGCGCGGATCGGCTGCGGGATCTGGCCGCGACCCGAGGCGTGGCCGACCGCGTCGAGCCCACCGGTCCTCGGCATGGATCGGATCTCCTCGAGGTGATCGATTCGTCGGACATCTTCGTCAACACGAGCATCATCGAGGGGTACCCTCTCACCCTCCCCGAGGCACAGTCACGCGGTCTTCCGATCGCGATGTACGACCTGCCGTGGCTGTCGCTCATCCAGGACAACGCCGGCGTCGTCACCACGGCGCAGCAGGATCCGGAGTCGCTCGCCCAGGCGATCGCGGATGTCGCCGCGGATCCGGCCCGGTATGAAGCGATGTCGAGAGCCTCCGTCCTGGCCGCGACTGACGCCACCTCGTTCGACTTCGCCCAGCTCTACGAGCAGCTGCTGCATGGTGGCCTTCCAGCGGAGCTCTCTCCCGAGCCCACGCTCGACGACGGACGCAAGGTGCTCGAACTGCTCCTCTTCTTCGCCGAGCGGAGCACCCCGCCGCCACGAGCGGCGCCCTCTCGGTCGACGGCGCTCGCGCCCGCAGCACTCCGCCCTCGGTCGCAGCCGCGTACGTTCGGGGAGCGTCTCGAGCGAAAGCTGACCCCCATCGGCCACCGCGTCATCGATGCTGCTCCGTGGCTTCGACCGGCGGCGAACAAAGTCAAGCGCGTATTGCTGCGCCGATAGCGAGAGACCACATGCAAGCGACTCCCCTCGTCTCGATCGTCGTCCCCGTCTTCAACGATGCCGACGTGATCGCCACCGCTCTCGACAGCTGTCTTCGGCAGACGCTGGCAGCGATCGAGGTCATCGTGGTCGACGACGCGTCGACCGACGACACCGCCGCGATCGTCGAACGCTACAGCGCTCAGGACTCGCGCGTGCGACTCATCCGCCAGCAGCAGAACGCGTCGGCGTACCAGGCTCGTCGCGTCGGGATCTTCGCGGCGAAGGCCGATCATCTGCTGTTCCTCGACGGAGACGATGAACTCGCGGAGACGGCTGCCCGGGCAGCTCTCGAGAAGGCGACGGAGACCGGCGCTGATCTCGTGCAGTTCGGCGTCGAGGTCGTGCGTCTCGATGGGCGCACCGGGGGGCCGTTCGAGTCACGCCTGCAGCCGAAGCACCCCACTCTCACAGGCAGCAATGTCCTGCGCGGCCTCTTCCCGCTGGATCGCCCTGCCCAAGGGCAGTTGTGGCGCTACCTGTTCCGTACCCGCCTCCTCACCGATGCCTATGCGCTCATGCCCGCAGACCTGGTGCTGCCGAGGGTCAACGACCTGCCGATCTCCTTCCTCGCTGCGGCGCTGGCCGCTCGCTTCGAATCGATCCCGGACCGCCTGTACCGTTATCACTTCGGGCGAGGCGGAAGCGGCCAGAAGGTGCGCGACCTCAGCACCGCATCGTTCTACGCAGGAGCCATCCGATCCATCGATTCGATCGAGCCGGCCGTTCTGCGGGTCGCCGGCACGAGCATCGACCCTGACCTCGTGCTCTCGACCTACGCATCCGTACGACGCGCCATCATCGGATACACCACCCACTACCTGGCAGAGCACACACGTGCGGATCTGCGCGATGCGATGTTCGCCGACCTGTACACTCGGGCGTCCGCCCACGACATCGTGCAGTCGACCGCCCTGCACTGGCCGAAGGCGATGGACACGCTGGCCGCCTACGGCGACGCGATCGAGCTCGTCGCTCGACCGGTGCACAGCATCATCCTCGCAACGAACCATCTGCGCACCGGTGGAATCTCCGGCGTCGTGATCTCTCAGGCTCGGGTGCTGCACGACTCCGGCTTCCGCGTGACGGTCGTGGCCCGCGAGCCGGGCAGTGATCTCTCGAACCTTCCGGCCGGCGTCGGCTTCGCCGAGGTGTCGGCGGACACCCTGGGCGGCTCGCTCGCCCAGTGGGCCGAGATCTGCACGCAGCACGAGGTGGATCTCGTGATCGACCACCAGTGGCAGTACTCACCGTCGTGGCAGGCCTTCGCGCTCGCGGCACGCGCTGAGGGTGTCGCCACGATCGGGTGGTCGCACAACTTCGCCGGTCGATCGCTGCTGCTCGGTCTCGATCGGCTCGAATCCGCACCGCGATACTTCGCGCTGCTCTCGCATCTCGTCGTTCTCTCGCCACTCGACGTCGCGTTCTGGAAGCTGCGAGGGATGCCGCGTGTGTCCTACCTTCCCAATCCGCCGTCGTCTAACCTGCTCGCTGCCGGAACCGCGACCGCGCCGCGGCGCGCGCCTGCGGGGCGGCGCGTCGAGCTGGTCTGGTGGGGCCGCCTGCAGCAACGCACCAAGAGGGTGAGCGAGCTGATCGACGTCGCCGAGCACCTCGAGCGGATGGGCGTCGATTTCCGGCTCCGGATCATCGGCCCCGACTGGCGCGACATGACGGCGTCACGGCTGAACGGGATGGCGAAGGCGCGACGCCTCGCGCACCGCGTCGAAGCGGTGGGACCGCTTCATGGTGCCGCCCTCAGTGCCGCCATCGACTCGTCCGATCTGTTCGTGAACACCAGCATCATCGAGGGCTACCCCCTCACGATCCCGGAGGCACAGGCGCGGGGTCTCCCGGTCGCGATGTACGACCTGCCGTGGTTGGCCGTGACCGACGGAAACGGGGGCGTCGCGAAGACAGGCTGGGGGGATGTCGAGGCTCTCGCCCGACAGATCGCCGAGGTCGTCGCCGACGCCGACGTCTACACCCGCATGTCGGCTGCGTCGCTGGCCGCAGCCGAGCGAGAGCTCTCACACGATTTCGCGGTGCTGTATCGCCGGCTGGTCGAGGGCGCGCTTCCGTCCGAGCTGTCACCCTCACCGACAGTCGACGACGTCCGGCAGCTCATCGACCTCTCCATCACCTTCGCCGAGGAGCACGCGGCGAAGCGCTCCGGGCCGCAGCGCTCTCGCGGTGTGGCCGGAAGCACGCCCGGGACGCCGGCGAGGGTCGCGACGACGTGGCGGGCGCGCGCCACGCGGCGTGCCGCTCCGGCAGCGAGAAGACTCATCGAGGTCGCTCCCTGGATGGGTCCGATCGCTCGAAGGATCAAGCGCACGCTCACGTGACACCCCGTCGCGAGAGTTCGATGATCGACATCACAGCGGGTCGGTGACGGCCATCGCGCCGGGTCGGTGACGGCGGTTGCCGATCAGCCGCGCTTGCCCGTGATGCGCGACGCTCGGTGACCGACCCGCTCGACGATCGAGTCCCTCACACGGATCATGGAGCGGTTCTTGCCCGCGCTGGCCGCCGTCAGGCGCTGGAACCGACCGGGGAAGAACCGGTTGGCCGCTTCTTCGATCTTCAGGGGCGACCGGCGCATCCCGAGTGAGTCCTCATACTCGAGCTCGATCACCCACACCCCTGCCCGAGGGAAGAGCTCGGGGGAGATCTCTGCCGACCAGGTGCGATCGTCGAAGTCGAAGTGGCGGATCGGGAACCGGACTCGATCCCGGTCTCGGTACTGTCGAGCGACGAGACGCGTGACTCCCCCGGGTCGCAGTCCCGTCATCGCGCCTGACAGCGTGGTCCGCGCCCCGCTTCTCAGCGTGGCGGCGATGCCGGCGGACGGAGGACTGATCGACTGCCGGGCGAGGTCGACGTCATCTGACTCGACGATGGCACCCGCGAGCCGTTCTTCCAGACTGTGGGGAACGACAGCAAGGGGGACGTTCGGATCCAGAAGACGTCTCCGCAGCACCGGCAGGGCCGGCGAGAAGGCATCGGTCCGCCATGACGGATCACTGATGAACCGGCGCATCAGGTATTTCAGTGAGAGGCTGTCGATCGTGGCCCGAGGGATCGTCGGCAGCGCCTCGGCAGCCGACAGCGCACGGATGAGCTGGTCGGCGTTCAGCGTGGATGCCGACTTCTCGGCGCGCAGCATGATCCGCGCCTCGTTGAATCGACCGTCCGCGGCGAGCGCCCAGACGACCTGGTTCTCTGCTTTCAGTCTGCGGAGCTCGTTGCGGGGCGCACGCGAGAGCAGCTTCGCGATCTGTTCCGCGACCCGACGGTCCTCGGCGCGGTCGCCGGAGCGACGCTCGAGGAACTTGCCGATGTTCTGCCAGGCGTCGGCGTTGAGCACCATCGCCCAGTACTCGCGGGTCACCGGCGCCGACTCTCGTTGCTGGACCAGCGCGGCGCACGTCGCCTCTTCGCTGAAGTAGCTCACCGTGTAATCCGTCGAGCCCGCGCGCGAGGTCATGGAGCCCCCGCCCGGACGGTCTCTGTAGACGTACGCCGGCAGCGGGGACACCGCGATCGATCGCGCGCTCAAGAGGACGCTCGTCATCGCGACGATGTCGTTCGATCGCGGAACCCCGGGAAAGGGGAATGCGGTCTGCTGCCAGTGCTCGCGCCGGATGAGACGGTTCCACACCGCCCGGTGCCTGACCAGCTGGGGGTGGGTCTCGATCGTGACGTTCTCGAGAGGGAGCGCATAGGCCTGATTGAATCCGGTGCCCGCGTCCCACGTCGAGGTCGTGAAGAACTTCAGATAGCTGCCGTTGATGACATCCGGATCCGACCTGCGCGCGAGCGACAGCAGGTGCGCGTACGCGCGTGGCGGGACGACGTCATCACCGTCGGCGAACGCGAGGTACTTTCCGCGGGCGAGCTCGATGCCGGCGTCGCGCGCCTGTCCGCCGCCCGCCCCGGGCGACCTCACCAGACGCACCCGGGGGTCCGCGCGCTGATGCGCGAGGACTCTGTCCTGAGTCCCGTCGGTCGACCCGTCGTCGACGACGATGATCTCGATCCTGACGCCCACGGAGGCCCGGATGCTCTCGAGGAGCTCGTCCACGTAGTGGACCACGTTGTAGGTGGGGATGATGACGGAGATGTCGATGGCATCGGAGTCGGTGTCGGGGTCCCCCGATGTCGCCCCGGGTCGCGACACGAATCGATCGATGAACGCGTCCCGGAGGTCTTCCTCCCCGCGCAGCCCGAGCGGGGCCCAGGCGTCGACGAGAAGGGGGGTCGAATCGAAGCTCGGCACGTCGTCGACCCCGATGGGGCGGCCATCGGGCCGTGCGACGTCCACCAGGGCAGCATGGCCCATCGCGATCAGCGCGAGCTGCCAGCGCTTCCAGATCGTCAGATTCGACAACGAGGTCGTCGAGAGGTCTCGCGCGAGATCGTTGACGAGCTCCTTCGCATCGGGTCGTTCCTGACCGGCGGCGAGGAGATCGAGCGCTTTCGGGTTCAGCACGTCACGAGAGATCACCTCGCGGGCATACGACTGGCGCACTGCCAGCGGAGCAGCGGCGAGCGCAGCCCAGATGCGAGATTCGTCCGTGACCCAGCGTGAGGACATCGGCGCAGCCGGGCTCTTGCTCGGACGTTCCCGGCAGAAGACGACGGAACGCGAGACGATATCGACGCGGCCCGCAGCCAGATACAGCCGGGCTACGAGAAGCTCCTCGAGCCACGGATCCTCCGCGTGCACGAGCGAACGGATCAGATCGCGCCGCATCACCTTGCCGCACAGGATGTCATCCGAGACCAGGCCGGGCCGGTCCTCCAGCAGGATGCTCGTCGCGTCCGTGTCGAGCGCGCCGTCGACCGCACGACCGATCCGGTAGCGGTGCTTGGCGATCGACTCCGCGGTTCCGACAGCCATGTCCGATCCGGACGACTGCAGGCTGGCGACCAAGGCTCGGTAGCCGCCCCGGATCGAGAGCCCGTCGGCATCCGCGACCGTCACCCAGGAGGCTGAGCAGCGCTCGAGAGCAGCGGCGAGCGCTGCGCTTCGCCCCCGTGCGCTGTCCGCGTCGATCACGTGAACACGCGCATCAGAGCGCGCCGCCGTGCGCACGACCGAGGCGACGTCCGGGCTGCTGCGCCCGTCGACGACGACGACGACGTCCAGGGTCGGGGAATCCTCTCGCAGGGTCGACCACAGGAGGTCGCTCACATGCATGGGCGATTCGGGGAAGATGACGACCACGCTCAGATCAGCGACCTCGTTCATGGCACCTCCGTGGTCTGCGTGGAAGAGTCGGTCAGGTCCTCGATGATCGACACATAGTCCCAGGCCATGTGCAGCGTCGAGTATTCGGATGCGAATCGCGTCGCCGCAGCTCGCACGTCCTCCCTCACGGGGAAGGCAGCCGCGATCGTGTCCGCCAGGGCAGACACGGGATCGCGCCGGGTGTCGTAGAAGGTCACCCACGGCTGCGCGCCGTACTCCGCGATGAGATGAGGCTCGGCGGGCAGGATGCACGGTCGCGCGAACGTCGCCGAGAGCAGGACGCTGCCGGAGTTGAGCACGCGCTCATAGGGGAAGACCAGCACGTCGCACGCCGCGAACCACGCCGAGATGTTCGCGTCGCTGATGAACGAGTGCCGTCGCACGGTCGGCACGCCCGTCGGCAGCTCCCGTTCGATCAGAGCGATCTCCTCGGGTGCCGTCTTCCCGGCGAGCACCAGAACGAGATCGTCGACGTGGGATGACGCCTTCCCCACCGCGCGCAGCAGGGTCGGGATGCCCTTGTATCCGCGGATCTGCCCGACGAATCCGACCACCGATGCGGACGACGGTATCCCGAGAAGCTCACGAGCCTGGTCCTGGGAGGGCGGGTCGGAGTAGATACCCGCATAGCTGGCGTGCCTCAGGGTGACGATCTTCTCGGGTGGGAGATCGTAGAACTCCGAGACGGCCTCGCTGGTGCTGGCGTTCAGCTGGATGATCCGATCGGCGCGCTCCGCGAGGAGGCGCGCCAGCTTGACCTCCAGGTCCGGATACGGGGTGTTGTGAGCCAGCGTGTTGTGGACGGTCCAGATGATCCGCACGCCCGCCTTGCGCAGCCTCAGGAGGATCCCCGCGAAGCGCTTGAGGGAGCGCTCTGCGATGTCACGAGTGCCGTCCGAGTTCACGATGGGACTCGTCCAGTGGATGTGGAAGATGTCGCCGTCCGTCAGGCCGGGCAGAGCGTCGACCAGCGTCTCGATGGTCTTGGACCCCTCGACGCGCCATCCTTCCGAGCGTGCCCCGACATAGAGCATGTTCAGATACGGATTCTGCGCCCAGGCGGGGAAGACGTGGATTTTTCCGCTCACGCTGTGAATGTCCCATTCTGAAGACTGATGTCGGCACCGGCTTCCCGCCACGGCACGGAGTCCGCGAGCGACGGGTACCCCACGAGGGTGCTCTGGTCCTGGGTCCCCCGCATGACGGGGATCTGCGAGGATGACCCGTCCGCGTGGGTCACGCGGACGATGACCGAATCGATCTCGACCTCCGAGCCCATGGCGACGGATGCGGTGAGGTCGATCGACCATTGGCGGTGGTACATCGCGAAGACGGGCAGGTCGGCGGTGCTCTCCCTGCCGGCGTCATCCTGACAGACCACCTCGATGGCGGACACCTCGTTGGTGGGGGTCCCCACGCGCAGGGCTATCGAGAGGACGTGCAGCCCCTCAGCCGAGCGCACAGCTCGCATCAGTGCGTGCGGCCCTTCGCGCTCGAGCCAGAGTGCGCGGAGGAATCTGTCGGGGTCCCCTCCGTCGAGCGCCGCGAGCAGGCCTGCATCGGCCGTCGACAGGTCCGTGTGCTCGAGTCCGGGCACCAGCGCGATTCGGTATGCGTGCGCTTCCGCGAAGCTGCCGTCGAATGCACGACGAGACACGGAGCGGACCGTCCCGTCATCGCCCTCGATCAGGGCGCGGCCCGCCTCGACGACATGAGGGAACACCTCCTGCACGAAGTGGTCACGGCTCCCGGATTCGTCGGGTCCCGACGCGACACCCACGTCGGCCCACGCCGCGAGAATGACGTCACGGTCGTCGAAGACGGCGGGTCGCGCTGACGACGATGCACGACCCCACAGGTCGTGTGGGAATGCGGAGAGCAGGGCGTCGAGGTCGACGTCCGGCGCCGTGTGTCCGCCGAGGTCGATGGCAGCGGAGATGTCCCCCGAGATCCTCGTGAGCGGCCGACCGGTTCCCGCCAGATAGTCGCGGTACTTGAGTGCTCCCTCGGCGGCGGACACCACGAAGCGGGCCGGGATGCCGAGCGAATCCGCGATCGCGATGGCGTGCAGCGAACTCCCCACGACGAAGCCGCTCCCGGCGATCGTCCGGAGCACTGCGTTCAACGGCGCTCTCGGATCGAGCACTGTGTAGCCGAGCGAGGTCGCGGTCTGCGACATCTCCGCGAAGTCGTTGAGGTTCGGGGCGATGAGCATCCCGCCCGCTCCGGTACGGCCCCAGCTTCTCAGCTCCGGCATGAACCGCGGGAGCAGAAGCGCAGGATCGCCGAACACGGCCGGCACCCTGCCCCCCTTGGCCGTGATGAGACGGGCGGAGTGGGGACCCCGAACGCTGCGGATGTCGAGCGTCTCGAAGTGGGGCGGCAGCTTGGATGCGAGTTTGAAGTTCACCCCGGTGCCCCAGACGACCGCGCCCTCCGGTGCGAAGTGAAGCACCGAACCGATCGTGATCAGCACCGGCGCCTCGGAGGACTCCGTCGAAGACGCCCTCATGCTCAGGTCACCGAGTATCCGCTCCACCAGCAGAGGTCCGAGCAGATCTCCGAAGTTGTTGACCAGACGGCCGCCGGGTTCGCCCTCGGCCGTTCGCAGCGGGTTCCACGAGAGGACGTCGATGCCTCCGAGACGGGTCAGCAGAGCTCCGCTCGTGGCTGTCACGATCCTGCCTTCATCGGGTCGCCACTCGCCGGCGATTGGCCCGGCTCACCGAGCCAATCGTAGAATCCGGTCGCGAGGGCGGCAGCGAAAGACCTGTTCATGTGGTAGAAATCTCCACGGGAATAGAACGAATCGGCTCCGGTGTCGGAGGGATCGCCCATCGCGTAGACGTTCTCGGTGAAACCGTCGGCGGTGAGAGTCGGGCCGGGCTGCGAGAACACCCGCACACCCTCGTCCTCGAGCCGACGCACCTGTCGCGCGAAGTCCGAGCGCACTCTGTTCCAGTCGCCGCTCGACGCCAGGCGCCCGTACAGTGCGAACTTCTCGCCGTCTCTCGAAGACACCCACTCCGCGGGAGCAGGTTGCGGAATCACGATCACCTGCGCGGCTCCGACGTCCACCAGCAGTCGGGTGAGGCGCGCCATGAAGATCTGGTCGAACGCCGCATCGACATACGCGTTCCAGACCGCATCGCTGAGCGACGGCACTCCGTAGTCTCCGACGGCGTCGACGGGAGCGAAGCTCTGCCACAGCTTGACCATCTGGACCAAGGAGAAGTTGAGGCCGACCGCGACGACGGCGTCGGCGCGTCGCACATCGATCTCCGCGCCGTATCGCGGCGGATCCTCCAGCTTGATGAAAGGGAGCTCGACCGTGCCCGAGTCGCTGACGACGACCGCATCGACAGTCCCGTACGTTCGCGAGATGAAGTGCGCGACATCTCGATCGCCCCGCGCCTTCGTCAGCGCGGGCGCGATGGTTCCCAGGTGGGAGTTCCCCACGAATTCAATCCTCATCGGCGAAAGCCTCCAGAATCGCTTCCTCGCAGAAGACGCGCTCGTCGACGGCCTCATAGTCGGCCGACTTCGGATTTCGGCCGGCGGCCTCGGGGGACGCCGGAGGGGCGACCTGGTGTCCGGCATCCGCGTCCGCCTCGGCGCCTCGCGCCACATGCTCGGACAGGAAGTAGGCCATCACCTTCTCGACAGTCTCGGGCCGCACGTTTCGCCCGGTCTCGTCGAACGGCTCATTGCCGGGCGCGTGGGAGGTGACGATCTCGTAGGACGGGAAGTAGTCGATGTCATCGAATTCCGATGCCAGCATCCCCGCCGCTGCACGCAGTACGGCTTTGGAGTAGGTGGTGGCGACCAGGACGTTGTCGTCGGTTGCGGTCGCGGCGAGCGGGACGGGCGACACCGTCAGCAGGAACTTGATGCCGGGGTTCACGGTCCGCACGAGGGTGCGGAACTCGGTGAAGTCCTGCACGATCTCGGAGACGGTGAAATTGTGGAACCGGTAACGGTCAGGATCGTAATCGCCCGCGATGGTGCCGGGAGCGGTCGGGTAGATCGTTCCGGATCGGACATCCTCCCATCCCTCCGTGAGCCCCAGAGTGAAGACGAGGACATCGGAGTCCGTGAGGACCGATCTCACTGCGACGATGTGCTCGGCGCGCTGTCGTTCCACGTGTGCAGCACTGGCGAGGCCCTCGGGCTCGACGGCAGGACGGAGTGCGTCGAACCAGCGATCGCCCCGCTGCCAGGCGATGTCCTCGCGCACGGAGCCGAAGAACGCCTCCTGGGCGAGCTGCAGCAGTTGCCGGACGAAGTAGATGTTGCCGTAGCGGGCGGAGTAGACGCCGTAGCCGTGCTCCCGCAGCAGTTCGACATCGACGTTGCCGGGTCCGGGCTCGGCGTCCACGACGTTGTAGCCGGCCCCGCGCAGGTACCGGGAGATGTGCTGTGCGAAACAGCTGCCCGCGGTAGCCACGGAGGAGCTCGGATCGATCTCGAACTTCTTCGTGTAGATGCCCTGCAGGTCGGTGACATCTCGACCCGAGATGGACTTCTTCCAGAAAGTACGACCAGGCCGCCCCCGGTAGGGCGATCGCGCGACCGGTGTGCCTGACTGTGATTCGGTGCTCATCTGATATCCATCTCCCCCGATATCCTCTACTGCCATTTCGCTCGGCCCAGGGCCGACGTCGGGATGGACCCGACCTTCGATCCTGGGCCGTGCGCGCCTCATGTCACGCGGAGCCGGAGTGCTCGACTTCCTCGATCAGCTGGTCGCGGAGACGGTTCATGAAGGCCGTGGACCTCTCGCGCAGCATAGCCACCTGCTGCGGATCGATCGGAGCGGGGCCTGTCTCACCGAAGATCTCGATCAGCTTGTCGGAGTGGTGAGCCGCGACGAGCTCGCTCCGCCCGATGCGCTCCATGAACGCGCGGTTCTTGTTCGTGGGCACCAGGACGATCGACGGCACGCCGTACATGGTCGCGACGACTGTCCCGTGGAACTTCATGCTCGCGAGCACGGTGCACTCGCCGATCGCGCGGGTCAGGACGTCGAGGTCCTCGGAGTGCACGACCTCCTTGTCCTCGACCTGAAGCGCCGGAGCGTTCGCGAAGTCGCGCTCGCCCACCGAACCCGTGCCGAGGATGATGTGACGAATGCGGAATCCACGCCGCTTCGCGTGTGCGGCCAGCTCTTCGAGCTTCGTGTAGTCGTCAGGCGTGTCGACGCGCCGCTGGCGCGTGACGATTCCGAGAATGGGCTGCCCTGCGGGCTTCGTCACCTCGGGCAGGTCGAGCGAGCAGACGATGTCCGGCTCACTCGTCACCGGTGCGGTGGGCTCGAGCTTCTCGCGGATCCAGTTCGCACCGAAATCGTCGCGCATCCCGATCAGCTGAACGTTCTCGTGGCCGAAGAAGCTCCGCAGACGGTTGATGATGTGCGGCTTCTCCTTGTGCTTCTCGGAGCCGTGATAGATCGGCACTCCCACTCCGGCCACGTAGAACGGCTTCTGGAGGTAGGTGCGATCGAAGTAGCGCGGGTCGGTGTTCCACTGCTGGACGAGATCGCCGCCGCCCATCACGATGGCATCGACCTCAGCGACCTTCTCCTCCACGGGACGGCTGAAGTAGGGCTGGCGCTCGAGGTCAGGGATGATCTGGATGTCGAACGTCGGAGCGAGGAACTGCTGGAAGACATCGACGAACAGCTCATCACCGTAGTTGCCGTGACCGAAGAATCCGACGAGTCCGATCGACTTCTTGGTCGCCGAGGTCTGGGCACTGACCTGCTTCGTGGCGACAGGGGCCGGTGCGGTGACGGCCTTCGCTGTCCGCTGCTCGCTCGCTTTCGGGAGCGCGGGCGCGGCGGACGCGACCTGCTTCTCGAGAGACTCGCACAGCGCGGCGAGCTCGCTGTGCACGCCGGCCACCTCCGACTTCACAGCTGAGAGTTCCCTCCGGCTGAGTGAGATGTCGGAGACGAGACCTCGTGCGACGTCCGCCGTCTGATCCGCTGCGGTGCGGGCCGAGCGGGAGAGCTGGCCCAGCCGGCGGATGGCGCCTCGTCGACTGGCGAACTGAAGCTGGGCGAACACGCCGATCAGTGCAGCCAGGATGGCGACCACGGCGACCGCCCAGTCGGTCAACCCCACGAGCGCGAGGGTGGCGGCGATGCTGCCCCCCACGAGGAACACGGCGGCAGACGCGATATCGCGACCCGTGTAGCGGGACATAAAACTCCTTCAGAGCCCACGGGCGCGGGCCAGCAACTTCGATCGACGGTCAGGGGGTGGCGCGGCTGCACCGGATACGGCTGTGATCAGCCTACAGTCCTGGAGAATATCGGTCAGAACGGTGACCGTCCGAGATTTCCGACGACTCGACCTGACGCCTGCTCGCGCCTCAGACAGGGATCCGCACCGTAGGAGCGTCGCCCGTCTCCCAGAAGTCCGCGTCCAAGACGCGGGTCACCGGGTCGGGCTCCTCCGCCCACACCGCAGCCTGCCGTGCGCCCTCGGACGAGCGAGCAGCCGCTCGAGCCGCATTCTGGCGCTGCAGTTCGGCGGCGGCAGCGCGACGCTCCCAGAGCTCGCGTTCGATCATGGTGCGATCTCTGGCGTGGATCATCGCCCTCAGGATCATCGCGAGCAGCAGCCCCAGGTACCCGCCGACCGTGTTCGACAGCACGTCGAGAACGGTCGACACGCGCTCGTCCAGGGCGATGCCCTGCGTGAACTCGATCGCTCCGGAGAAAGCCGGCAGCAGGAAGATCGCGAGCCACCAGGCCTTGCGCGCGAGCGCGAGTCCGAGCAGGAATCCGAGCGGCACGAACATGCCGATGTTGGCGACGAACTCCAGCTCGTTGTAGCCGAACCGCTCGGGCACCCCGAGGTTGTGCAGTGCGCGGAGCACGCGCCCGGCGATGCTGTCGAACTCGAGCTGCTCGGGCTGCGGCCACATCGTCACCAGCAGCACGAAGGCGGAGTAGACGATGAGCAGCAGCGTCGAGATCCACAGCCGCGCATGGCTTCGCGGAGGCGGCGGTCCCACGTGGATCTGTGTCATGGTCGCGTTCCTCTCATGCCCGGGGCCGGGCGACGACGCCTGCGGACAGGCTCGGGCCATGCTATCGATCGTCGATCGCATCTCGCCGCGAAGTCACCGAGAAACCGCCCCGAGGCCCACTGCCCCGGGTACGACACAGGGGCCGGACCCGAAGGCCCGACCCCTGTGCGAGAAAGCAGATGCTTACTTGATGATCTTCGTGACCGTACCGGCGCCGACGGTGCGTCCACCCTCACGGATGGCGAAGCCGAGGCCCTCCTCCATGGCGATCGGCTGGATCAGCTCGACCGTCACGTCGGTGGTGTCGCCGGGCATGACCATCTCGGTGCCCTCGGGCAGCGTGATGACGCCGGTGACGTCGGTGGTGCGGAAGTAGAACTGCGGGCGGTAGTTCGTGTAGAACGGGTTGTGACGCCCACCCTCATCCTTGGACAGGATGTACGCGGTACCGGCGAAGTCGGTGTGCGGCGTGACCGAACCCGGCTTGACGATGACCTGACCGCGCTCGACGTCCTCACGCTTCGTGCCACGGAGCAGGAGACCACAGTTCTCGCCGGCCCATGCCTCGTCGAGCTGCTTGTGGAACATCTCGATACCCGTGACCGTGGTCTTGACGGTCGGACGGAGTCCGACGATCTCGACCTCGGAGTTGATGGCCAGCGTGCCACGCTCGGCGCGGCCGGTGACGACGGTTCCACGACCGGTGATCGTGAAGACGTCCTCGACGGGCATGAGGAACGGCTTGTCCTTGTCGCGCACGGGGTCGGGAACGTTGTTGTCGACGGCCTCCATGAGGTCGAGGATGGACTGGGTCCACTTCTCGTCACCCTCGAGTGCCTTCAGAGCGGAGACGCGGACGACAGGAGCGTCCTCGGCGAAGCCCTGCGAGGCGAGCAGCTCGGAGACCTCGAGCTCGACGAGCTCCAGGATCTCCTCGTCGTCGACCATGTCGGCCTTGTTCAGTGCGACGAGCAGGTAGGGGACGCCGACCTGCTTGGCGAGCAGCACGTGCTCACGCGTCTGAGCCATCGGGCCGTCGGTGGCGGCGACCACGAGGATCGCGCCGTCCATCTGAGCAGCACCGGTGATCATGTTCTTGACGTAGTCGGCGTGGCCGGGAGCGTCAACGTGCGCGTAGTGGCGCTTCGGGGTCTCGTACTCGATGTGCGAGATGTTGATGGTGATTCCACGCTGGCGCTCTTCCGGCGCCGAGTCGATGGAAGCGAAGTCGCGCTGCACGTTCGTGTCGGAGGGGTACTTGTCAGCAAGCACCTTCGAGATCGCTGCGGAGAGCGTGGTCTTGCCGTGGTCGACGTGACCGATGGTTCCGATGTTGACGTGCGGCTTGGTCCGCTCGAACTTGGCCTTAGCCACTTGGTCCTCCTCAGGACGTCGTGTAGAGGTCACCGGGCACTGGATTGCGACCGGATCTCTACGGGTTAGGTTCTCAGTTTAGTAGAGAGGGAATGTGAAGTTGTAGGGGACCTGGGAGCCGGGCGTGAACCCGGCTCCCAGGAAAGTGTTACTCGCCGCCGCCCTGGTGCTTCTGGACGATCTCGTCGGCCACAGCGCGGGGAACCTCAGCGTAGCTGTTGAACTCCATCGAGTAGACGGCGCGGCCCGAGGTCTTCGAGCGCAGGTCGCCGATGTAGCCGAACATCTCGGACAGCGGGACGTGTGCACGGACGACCTTGACGCCTGCGGCGTCCTCCATCGACTGGATCTGGCCACGACGCGAGTTCAGGTCGCCGATGACGTCGCCCATGTACTCCTCAGGAGTACGCACCTCGACCGCCATGAGCGGCTCGAGCAGCGCCGGGTTCGCCCGACGAAGGGCTTCCTTCATGCCCATCGATCCTGCGATCTTGAACGCCATCTCCGAGGAGTCGACGTCGTGAGCAGCACCATCGACGATGGTCGCCTTGACACCCACGATGGGGTATCCGGCGAGCACGCCGACGTTCATCGCGTCCTGGAAGCCGGCATCGATCGAGCCGATGTACTCGCGCGGGATGCGACCACCGGTGACCGCGTTGACGAACTCGTACGTCTTCTCGTCGTCGAGGTCGAGCGGCTCGATGTTGAACTGGATCTTCGCGAACTGACCCGATCCACCGGTCTGCTTCTTGTGCGTGTAGTCGTACTTCTCGACGCCCTTGCGGATCGTCTCGCGGTACGCCACCTGCGGCTTGCCGACGTTGGCCTCGACGTTGAACTCGCGCTTCATGCGATCGACGAGGATGTCGAGGTGCAGCTCGCCCATTCCCTTGATGGTCGTCTGACCGGTCTCGGGGTTGAGCTCCGTGCGGAAGGTCGGGTCCTCTTCAGCGAGCTTCTGGATGGCGACACCCAGCTTCTCCTGGTCGGCCTTGGTCTTCGGCTCGATCGCGACCTCGATGACGGGCTCGGGGAACGTCATCGACTCGAGGACGACCGGCGAGGCCGGGTCGGTGAGGGTGTCACCGGTGGTGGTGTCCTTCAGACCGATGACGGCGTAGATGTTGCCGGCGGTGACCGAGGGAACCGGGATCTCCTTGTTGGCGTGCATCTGGAAGATCTTCCCGATGCGCTCCTTCTTGCCCTTGGTCGAGTTGATGACCGCAGCGCCGGAGTCGAGCTGTCCCGAGTAGACGCGGACGTAGGTCAGGCGACCGAAGAACGGGTGCACGGCGACCTTGAACGCGAGAGCCGCGAACGGGTCCTTCGCGTCGGGGTGACGCTCGATGATCGTGTCGTAGTCCTTGGGGTCGTGCGCCTCGATCGAGCCCACGTCGAGCGGGTTCGGGAGGTAGTCGACGACGGCATCCAGCATCGGCTGCACGCCACGGTTCTTGAACGCGGAACCGCAGAGGACCGGGTAGATCTCGGAAGCCACGGTGAGCTTGCGGATCGCGCCCTTGATCTCGGCGACGGTCAGCTCTTCGCCACCGAAGAACTTCTCGAGCAGCGCGTCGTCGGTCTCGGCGACGGTCTCGAGAAGCTGCTGACGGTACTCGTCGGCCTTCTCCTTGAGGTCGGCCGGGATCTCCTGGATCTCGTAGGAGGCACCCATGGTGACGTCACCCTTGGAGTCACCCGCCCAGACGAGCGCGCGCATCTCGACGAGGTCGACGACGCCGATGAAGTCGTTCTCCGCACCGATGGGCAGCTGGATGACCAGCGGCTTGGCGCCGAGGCGGTTGATGATGGTGTCGACGGTGAAGTAGAAGTCCGCGCCGAGCTTGTCCATCTTGTTGACGAAGCAGATGCGGGGGACGTTGTACTTGTCGGCCTGACGCCACACGGTCTCGGACTGGGGCTCGACGCCCTCCTTGCCGTCGAAGACGGCGACAGCACCGTCGAGGACGCGGAGCGAGCGCTCCACCTCGACCGTGAAGTCCACGTGACCGGGGGTGTCGATGATGTTGATCTGGTTCTTGTTCCAGTAGCAGGTCACGGCGGCAGACGTGATCGTGATGCCGCGCTCCTTCTCCTGCTCCATCCAGTCGGTGGTCGAGGCACCGTCGTGGGTCTCGCCGAGCTTGTGGTTGACGCCCGTGTAGAACAGGATGCGCTCGGTCGTGGTGGTCTTGCCAGCATCGATGTGAGCCATGATGCCGATGTTCCGAACCTTGCTCAGGTCGGTGAGCACGTCTTGTGCCACAGGAGTGTCCTTATCTTTTGTGCAGTCGTACTGCGAAGAGGGGGGTGCCCGCCCCCGATGTGTGATCGGGGGCGGGCGAAGCTGTTTACCAGCGGTAGTGAGCGAACGCGCGGTTCGACTCGGCCATCTTGTGCGTGTCCTCGCGGCGCTTGACCGCTGCACCGAGACCGTTCGACGCGTCGAGGATCTCGTTCTGGAGACGCTCGGTCATCGTCTTCTCACGACGACCCTTGGCGTAGCTGACGAGCCAGCGCAGCGCGAGGGTGTTCGCGCGGTGCGGCTTGACCTCGACCGGAACCTGGTAGGTCGAGCCACCGACGCGGCGGCTCTTGACCTCGAGAGTCGGGCGCACGTTGTCGAGCGCCTTCTTCAGAGTGGCGACGGCGTCCTGACCGTTCTTCGCCTCGACGCCACGGAGGGCGTTGTAGACGATCGACTCGGCGAGGGACTTCTTGCCGTCGACCAGGATCTTGTTGACCAGCTGGCTGACGATCGGAGCGCCGTATACCGGGTCGTTGACGACGGGACGCTTGGGGGCGGGACCCTTACGAGGCATTGGACTCAGCCCTTCTTTGCGCCGTAGCGGCTGCGAGCCTGCTTACGGTTCTTGACGGCCTGGGTGTCCAGGGCGCCACGGACGATCTTGTAACGGACACCGGGGAGGTCCTTGACACGGCCTCCACGGACGAGCACCAGCGAGTGCTCCTGGAGGTTGTGACCCTCACCAGGGATGTAGGCGGTGACCTCGGTGCCGTTGCGGAGCTTCACACGAGCGACCTTGCGCATCGCCGAGTTCGGCTTCTTCGGGGTGGTGGTGTAGACGCGGGTGCAGACCCCGGCCTGCTGCGGGTTCGACTTGAGTGCAGGCGCCTTGGTCTTCGAGACCTTGGGCGAGCGACCCTTGCGAACCAACTGCTGAATGGTTGGCACGTTCTCTCCTCATAATGCTGCACGGTGACAGCGTGATGGGTTTCACATCAGTGACCCACCGGCACGCCGGAATCGACGAGCCTTTGTGGTGGTGGGTATGCCGTGGGGGCGGACCGGCATGGTGCCGACGCCCAGCGCGCACGTCGAGACGTGCACACACCTGATCAAGTGTAATGCCGCGTAACGTGGTGGTCAAATGAAGGCCGCTCAGCGGCGGTCGCTAGGCCTGGTCCGAGTCGAACGGGGAGTCGAGCGAATCGGTGAGCTCGGCGAGCAGCGCCTCGATCTGCGGCTCGACATGCTGCGAGATCGCGGCCTGGATGTAGATGCGGTGGCGCAGCAGGATGCCGCAGATCTCACGGCCGACCATGTTCGCGTACTCGTCGGCGAGGGCCACCTCCTGTCGCAGCGCCACCTTCGCCTCGTCGCTCAGCGGCGGCAACGGCGGCAGATCGTCGACCGCCTCGTCCGCCAGTCCCGCGATCGTGAAGAGGAACGGCGCACCGGGGACCGGCTCAGGATCGAGCGGGAGTCCGTCGAACTCCGGATCCAGCCCGTCGGCCGGACGGTAGCTGCGCGCCCGGTTCCGTGCGGCCTGCTGGTCGAGCTCGCGCTGGAGCATCGGGAGGTTTCTTGCGGTGTACTCGGCCACGGCATGGTCGACGATCGTCTTGATCCGAGTCGAGAGGCCGTGCTGCACGCCGTGCGGCGTGTTCGAGCCGATGCCCGCCGCCGACAGGATCGGCGAGCCCAGGCAACGCCGACAGGGCGCGACCCGACCACGATGCGTCGCCGGCTCCCAGCGCGGCACCCACCGCAACCAGGCCTCGACGGCCTGGTCGACCTGCGTCTCCAACGAGCGCTCCACACGTAGAGCGTACGGCGCGTGCACCGCTGCTGCCGAGATTTCGTCTCGACGGCGGGGCGTCATTCCTCGTCGTCGCGCTCCCACGGCCACTGCGGCTGCTGCGCGCGCGTGCGGCGCAGCGCGATGCCGCCCCAGGCGGCGATGGCCCCGGCGGCCAACAGCACCGCGCTCGCCCCGCCACGGACGAGATCGCCCGCGACGACCGTCGCGACGATCAGGTCACCGCTCGCGACCGCGACCGCGATCCAGAGGACGACCAGGTGCGCGAGCGCCGTGGCCAGCGCGACGGCGGGCGCCGCGAGGAACGACGGATGCGATCGCCGCAGCGACCCCCAGAGCGACAGCGCGAACGCCACCACCGCCGCGAGCATCCCGACCGCTCCCGGCACCTGCCCCAGGCCAGGGACGGCGATGATGTCCCGGTCGGTGGCCACGCTCAGCGCGCCGAGGCCGAACACCGCCAGGGCGAAGAAGCTGATCGTGGCGAGAACCAGAGCCAGGATGGCCGAAACCCCCGGGGACGCGGGTCCACGGGGGTTCGGCGATGACATGTTCGTGATTACCTCGAGAGCGTCGGACCGGCCTCGAGCGTGCGCTCGTACTCACGCTGCGCCTCGGCGTTGAGCTCGGTCTTGCGCGCCCCGCTGCGGGCGACCCACGCGCCGAACCAGATGGTCAGCTCGCGGCCGAAGACGAACGCCGCGATGGCGAGCGGGTGGAAGAGCTGGGCTCCGATGAGCTCGCTCCCCTCCCGAGCCGTGAGCAGCCAGAACGGCGCCTCGAAGAGAGCACCGAGGATGTGTCCGCCGTAGGCGATGAGCCCGACGATGATGCCGAAGACCACCCAGAGTCCCCAGCGTCCGCGGTTGATGAACGCTCCGAGAAGCCAGAAGCCGAGGAAGAACACCACGACGGGGACCCAGAAGCCCCAGGTCATCAGCGGAGCGAGAGCCGCTTCGCCGATGTTCTCGCCCGTGATGTCACCCGCGACGGCACGAAGGCCGAGCGTCGCACCCAGGTAGAGGATCGCGAAGGCGACGGTCGCGAGCAGACCGATCGCACCGGCGGTGCCGCGGTTTCCCCGCTCGCGGGGCGGCTCGGGAGCCTGGACGAAGATCGGCTGCTGCTGGACCGGCGCGATGACCGGTTCGGCGGCGGCAGGCTCGGACGGGACGATCCGGGTCTCGGTGTGGTCGGCCGACGAGTACGCGGCTCCGGCGAGAGCGGACTGCTCGTGCGCGACCGGCGGCGTGTAGGCGGGGGGTGCGTCCGCATCCGTGCCGAACGACTTCGTCGTGTCCGCATCCGTGTTCCGCGACGTCGTCGTGTCGTCTGCGTCGAGGTACTTCGGGTCGTTGAGCTCGGGCGTCGCGAAGGTGCCGGGGTGATCCTTCTCGGCGGCTTCGAACGCGGCGAGATCCGGGTCGACGGCGGGCTGGGCAGGTGTCGGAGCCGACGTGTCGTGCGCAGCGTCCGCGGGCGTGCCATGCACGCCTGCACCCGCTGCGGCGGCGGCGTCGAGTCCAGCGTTCGCGCTGTCGACGACGTCGTTGACGTCCTTCGGCCGCTCGGGCTGGGGAACCTCGGGGTCACTCATGGGGGTGCGCCTCTCATCGGATGTGTGCATTGCGAGATTACCGCCGCCCGACCGCACCCCGAGGGAGGCGTGCCGACGTGTCGTGCAGCCCGTGATCGCTAGGGAAGCGTCGAACGGAGGGTGTCGCCGACGAACGATGCGACGACCGGCACGATCGGCATCGAGAACCAGACGAGAGCGCCGATCACGCCCGCGCACAGCACTCCGGCGACCCAGCTGATCGCCACGTTCCGCCCGGCCACACGCGTCATGTCATCACGTTACGGCCGCCGTCGTACGACGGGTGATCGCAACGCCGCGAACGCTGCGACCATGATCGCGGATCAGCCCTTCGTGGCGCCCGCGGTCAGTCCGCCGACGATGTACCGCTGCAGGAACAGGAACAGGATCATCACCGGGATGGCGGCCATCACCGCGCCGGCCGAGAAGGCCGACCAGTCCGCGTATCGCGGGTTGGCGACGAGCTTGGTGAGACCGACGACCAGGGTCTGCTGCTCGACATCGACGAGCATGACGCTCGCGATCACGTACTCGTTCACCGTGCCGATGAACGACAGCAGCGCGACGACCGCGAGGATCGGCGCGACCAGCGGCAGGATCATCGTGAAGAAGATGCGCGCGTGTCCGGCGCCGTCGATGCGGGCCGCTTCATCGAGCTCCATCGGCAGGGTGTTGAAGAACCCGTACATCAGGTAGGTGTTCACCCCGAGCGCGCCGCCGAGGTAGACGAGGATCAACCCCGTGTGCGTGTTCAGTCCGATCGCGGGGAACCAGTCCCCCAGCGTCGACATCAGCAGGAAGATCGCGACCACGGCGAGGAGCTGCGGGAACATCTGCACGACGACGATCGTGACGAGGCCGATGCGGCGACCCGCGAAGCGCATGCGCGAGAAGGCGTATGCCGCGAGGGCGCCGATGAACACCGTCACGGCTCCCGTGACCACGGCGATGACGAGCGTGTTCAGGAACCACAGCCCGTAGGGGTTCTGCGGGTCGCTCAGGATGCGCACGTAGCTGTCGAAGCCGAACGCCGAGAACAGCTGGTTCGATCCGGTCAGTGTTCCTCTCGGATTGAGCGAGGCCGAGACGACGTACAGCAGCGGGAACAGCGCGAAGGCGCTGACGACGATGGCGACCACATGGCGCCATCCGGTGTCGGCGAACCATGCGCCGAAGCTGCGGCGACGCGGCGCGAAGTTCTGTTCGACGGCGACGGTGCGGGCGGTGGTGCCGATGTCCGTGGTGCTCATGTCAGTTCAGCTCCTCGAGGGCCTTGGTCTTGCGGAAGCTGATGATCGAGATCGTCGCGACCACGATGAAGATCAGGATCGTGAACGCGGAGGCGAGGCCGTAGTCGCGGGACTGCCCCGTGAAAGCCACCTTGTAGACCATCGAGATCAGGATGTCGGTGTGCCCGACCGGGATGCTGACATCGTCGAACCGCGGCCCGCCCTTGGTCAGCATGTAGATCAGGTTGAAGTTGTTGAAGTTGAACGCGAACGACGAGATCAGCAGCGGCGCCACCGTGACGAGCAGCAGCGGAAGCTTGATGCGCCGGAAGACCTGCCACGGGTTGGCGCCGTCCATCACCGCGGCCTCGTTGACGTCTTCGGGGATGCCCTGGAGGGCGCCCATGCAGACGAGGAACATGTAGGGGAAGCCGAGCCAGAGGTTCACCAGCAGCACCGAGACCTTCGCGAGGTTCGGATCGGTGAGCCACGGGATGTCCGCTCCCCCGAAGATCACCTGGTTGATGAAGCCGAAGCTCTCGTTCATCATCCCGGCCCAGACGAGGGCGGAGAGGAACGCGGGGAATGCGTACGGGAGGATCAGGATGATCCGGTACCCGTTGCGGAATCGCATCCGTGTGTTGTTGAACACCAGCGCGAGGAGCAGGCCGAGGAAGAACGTCGTCGCCACGGAGAGCACCGCGAACACGAAGGTCCAGATCGTCACCGAGATGAGCGGGCCGCGGATGGAGTCGTCGGTGACCGCGCGCACGAAGTTGTCGAACCCGACGGTGGTCTGCCAGCCGGGGAGCAGCTCGGCGCCGTCCTCGGCGATGAACGACCCCTCCCCCGTGTCGGAGTACACCGCGCCGGTCGTGGTGTCGGTGATGGTGTCGGCATCCGCGTCGTACTCGAGCGTCGAGACGTACAGGTAGCCCTTCTGGCCGTCGGGCGCACGCAGGCTGCCGTCGTTGGGATCGTCGCTGAACGGCACCGAGAGCTTCTCCAGCTCTTCCGAGAGCGTGAACACCTTCGCGAGGGGCAGCGTGGTCCAGCCGTCGACGGCCACAGCCTGGTCGCCGTCGAACTCGGCGTCGACCTCCTCAAGGGGCTGCTCGGCCGTGCCGAGCAGCGCGTCGCCGGAGTCGGGATCGGTCACCAGCAGGCCGTAGGTGCCGAACTGCTCGACGACCGTGACCGGGTACGTCGGGGAGTCCTCCACGCGCTCCTGGGCGGAGGCGAGGAGCGACGAGATCGCCTGGTCCTTCGTGCCGTTGTGGCCGGTGCCGTAGTTGGTGAAGCCGATGTACCCGGTGTACAGCAGCGTGAACACCTGGAAGATGATCAGGAAGATGATGCCGGGCGTGAGGTACTTCGCGGGGATGCGCTTGCGCGAGAAGTAGATGTAGTTGACGAGCACGGTGACGGCCACGACCAGGCCGAGCACCAGCCACTCCTGCTGCCCGAAGAGGACGAACGCCGCATACAGCGCGATGGCGTCGACGATCGCCAGCAGCAGGATCTTCAGGAGCATCCAGCCGATCGGCCCGGATGCGGCCTCGGCGATGCCGGCGGCCTGGCGCTGGCGCTTGGTGAGTGGAGCCGTGGGCTCGGCGGTGTCTGTCATCTCGTCCCCGTCGTCGAGCTGCCGGGGCGGACGAGGTCCGCCCCGGCAGGGATGGTGCTGGGTGTCTTACTTGATCGCTGCGGTGACGTCGTCGACGAGCTTCTGCCACGTCGACGCCGGGTCGGAGCCGTTGATGATCGCGGCCTCGGCCACGCCCCAGAACTCCCAGACCGATCCCATCGCGGGGATCGCGGGCATCGGGACGGCATCCGCACCGACGGCCTGGAAGCCGGCGATGATCGGGTCGGAGGCGGCGGAATCGGCGGCGGCCGTCAGCGCGGGGAGGATGTTGCCGGCCTCGAACAGCTCGAGCTGCACCTCTTCGGTGCCGATGTAGTTCACGAGGAAGTCGTTCGCGGCGACCTTGTTCTTCGACTCGGAGCTCACGAAGAAGCCCTTGACACCGGCGAACGGCGACGCGGTCTCACCCGTGGGGCTGGGGATCGGGTCGATCGCGACGTTGATGCCGGCGTCGACTGCGGCGCCGACGTTCCACGGGCCGGTCAGCCAGAAGGACGCGGTGCCGTCGAGGAACTGCTGCTTGGCGATCTCGCCGTCGACGTCGGTGTTCAGCGTGCCTGCGGCGCCCTGAGCGGCGAGCCAGTCGGCGAAGGCCGTTCCGCCCTCGCTGCCGAGCTGCAGATCTGCGGAGTCGTAGCTGCCCGAGTCGTCGGTGCCGAAGACCGGAGCGCCGAACGCCGTCTGGAACGGGTACAGGTGGTACGGGTTGCCCTCGGTGCCCTGCTCGACGACGAACGCGCCCTTCGAGACCATGTCGTCGAAGCTCGTCGCGGCGGCGGGCACCATGTCGGCGTTGCGCAGCACGGCGATGTTCTCGACCGCGTAGGGAAGCATGTAGACGGTTCCGTCGTAGGTCGCCGCCTGAAGGGCGACGGGCAGGTAGTCGGCCGACGAGTCGCCGAGCTCGAGCGGGGCGACCACGCCGTTGGTCGAGAGCTCTCCGAGCCAGTCGTGCGCGCCCATGACCACATCGGGGCCCTTGCCGGTCGGCACCTGCTGGATGAAGTCATCCTTCATGTCGTCGACGGACTTGCCGACGAGCTCGACCTTGACTCCGGTCTTCTCCTCGTAGGAGTCGGCGGCGCTCTGCAGCGCGTCGACGCGCTCGGCGTCGACCCAGACGGTCAGCGTGCCGCCGTTCTCACCCTCGGATGCGTCGCCGCCGTCGGTCGCGGTCGAGCAACCGGCCAGGGAAAGAGTCGAAACGATCGCGATGACGCCGGCGGCGACGATGCCCCTCTTGTTCACCTTCATTGGTGTGTGCCTCTCTGAGTACTGGTGGCCTGCAAGGACTGCAAGCGCTTACAGTATGCATCGAGAACGACGGGAATCGCAATGCAAAAGCCCTTCGATATCAAGCTGTAACCGCGGATTGGTGCGTGAGAGTCGATGGAAGCGCTTCCAAGCGAGCGTGAAAACGGCGGTGTCGATACACTTTGCGTATGGCTGACAGTTCCTTTGACATCGTCTCGAAAGTGGATCACCAGGAGGCCGAGAACGCCCTGAACCAGGCGCGCAAGGAGATCGAGCAGCGCTACGACTTCAAGGGCACGGGCGCCTCCATCGCCTGGAGCGGTGAGCAGATCCTGATCATCGCCGGCACCGAGGAGCGCGCGAAGGCCGTTCTCGACGTCTTCCAGTCGAAGCTCATCAAGCGCGGCATCTCGCTCAAGAGCCTCGAGTCGGGCGAACCCTTCGCCAGCGGCAAGGAGTTCCGCATCGTCTCGACCCTCAAGGACGGCATCTCCTCGGAGAACGCGAAGAAGATCAACAAGCTCATCCGCGACGAGGGTCCGAAGGGCGTGAAGAGCCAGATCCAGGGCGACGAGCTGCGCGTGCAGTCGAAGAGCCGCGACGACCTCCAGTCGGTGATCGCGCTGCTCAAGGGCGCGGATCTCGATCTCGACCTGCAGTTCATCAACTACCGCTGATCCCACAACGCAGGGGACGGATGCCGCCGCATCCGTCCCCTTTTCTGTGCCCTCGGATCCCATTCCGATATATGGGTCGGAGTGACCGAGACTGGATGCAGTCGCGTCCCGATGCGACAGACGATGCGGCGATGCATGACGCGCTGCCGAACCACGGTTCCGCGCTTCGCGGATCGCGGTTCCCGCCTTGTGGGGACTGGGCGCAGTTCAGCTCCGTGCACGCCATCGTCTGTGGTCGGCGAGTGTCCCAACACTCGCCGACCACAGAATCACCCGTACTCAATCCTGCGACGACGCGCCGACGACAAGCGCCTGCGTGATCGTCGGAAAACTCGTCTGTGGATTATTGGCATCGCGATCCACTTCGTGATGTAGTGGCCGTCCGGGCACATCATGGGGAGCCCGGATCTGGAAAGCAACTGGGGGCAGTCCATGAACACCAACAACTCGATGACGAGTATTCGAGAAAGCAAGCAGCTCTTGGCGGAGGAGGTGTTTCAGCACATCGGCGCGCAGATCGTCGACGGTGTGCTGGAGCCGGGGTATCGCATCCGCGATGTCGACGTCGCCGAAGAACTGCATGTGTCACGGACTCCGGTGCGAGAGGCGTTACAGCGTCTCGAGCGTCTCGGGCTCGTGACGATGTACCCGAGCAGATACACCGAGGTCACCGCCGTCACGGCAGAGACCGTCGAGCAGACGCTCGAGTTCGCGGGGTATCAGGCGGGGATGGCCGCGCGGATGGGCGTCGCACGGATGAGCCAGCAGGACCGCGAGAGTCTCGCCGCACTGGTCGAGGAGATGTACACGGCGCTCGACGACGACGTGCACATCTCCAACACACGGTGGGCGGTGTTCTCGTTCCTCAGCGCGCGCAGTCGTAACGCGCAGCACCAGGTGCTGATCAACGACGCGAGCATGGCTCTCTTCCGCAATCTCCGCGGCTGGAGCGTGCCCGAGAACGACCGCGAGCGCATGCTCCAGGTCTACCGGGACTTCCACGACGCGGTGCTGCGCGGCGATGCCGACGAGGCCGAGCAGCAGGCACGTCTGATGCACTACGTCTGACCACTGGGTCGGACACACTGCGCCTGATCACTGTCGGCGCGCGGCCGTCCAGCCTCTGACCCATCGGTCGAGGCGGCGATACGCTTCCTCTCTGGCCCCATGCCGCGAGAGGAAGACGTCGTGCAGGGCTCCGTCGATGCGCTCGACAGTGACAGACGGACCGAGCTTCAGCGACGCCCGCGCGATGTCGTCGACGACCAAGACCGAGTCTGCTCGGGTGAGGTCCTCCGACCATCGCGTGGGCGTCGCTGAGCGCGCGGACAGCAGCACGCACACGGGCGCGTCGATCGTCAGCCCCGCCGCGACCTTGGCGTGTCCGGTGAGTATCGCGTGGAACCACCCCGCGTGGACGGCCATCGTCTGCGCCGGACGCCAGAGGAGGTTCACCTCGACCGGATCGTCGGGGTCGGCGACCTCCTGCTGCGCGCGGGTGTAGAAGCCGAGATCGACCTGCGGCGCGACCTCCCGAGGGGCCCACCTGGCCTGCAGCTCGGCGACCGGAGCGATGAGCGGGCGGGCGGAAGCGACCTGGAACTCGAGCCAGGGGCTGTTCAGGATCACGGCATCCGCTGTCTCGGGGTGCCGCGACGCCCACAGGCTCAGGGTGAGTCCGCCGGTCGAGTGGCCGAGCAGCACGAGCCGCCGGGGGGATGCCGCGGCTCCAGTCCCGTGCCCCATCGCGGACAGAGCCGCGGCGATGTCCTCGTCATACGCGACGAGGTCGGTGATGTAGCCGGGAGTCTGCCCATCGCGCAGACTCCGGCCGTACTTGCGCAGGTCGAGCGCGAAGAAGCGCGCCCCGCGAGACGTCCAGAAGCGAGCGAGCCGCTTCTGGAAGAAGTAGTCCGACCAGCCGTGCACATAGAGCACGTCGACATCGGCCAGCGGGAGGCTCTGCCCGCGCAGCCGGTCCCACCAGGGCCGGTCCCGCGGCACCGCACGCACGAGCGTGGCGACGAGCGGTCCCTCATCGTCCTCGCCGAGCTCGAGCGTGAGCTGCTCGAACTCGTCGCCGAGGACGTCCGGTATCCACTCAGGCATGCCGCCAGGCTATCGAAACGGTGTCGACTACTGGGGAGCGGTGTGTCCGCCCGTGAGGCTGCGCACGACCTGCTGCGCGAGTGGTGCCGGATCAGCGGCCCCGGCTCCGTTGTCGAAGGTCACCAGCCGGATCCAGTCCGGACCGACTCGCACGTCGACGATCTTCTCGCCGTTCGCACCCGTGCTCGCCGTGGCGGCATCGGCTCCCTCGAGTTCGACGGGGTCGCCGTCGATCTTCTCGAACGCCCATGCCCCGGCGGGAAGCGTCGTGAGCATCAGATAGCTGGATCCTTCGTACTCGCTCCCGGCCGACTTGAAATAGCAGATGCGCGATCCGTTGACGACCTCGTACACCTCCGCAGGGATGCCCCAGCCGCCGAAGTCCGAGAAGAGCGCGGCATCCGTCACTCCGAATTCGGCATTCACCTGCTCCGGTGTGATGAAGCGCTCGCACGGCGCACCGACGATGTCGCTCTCGACGTAGTCGACCTCGCGCAGGCTCGCAGCCGCTGAGGCGGCGATCCGACGCAGCGCCTCTTCGATCGGAGCGGTGTCATCCGCTCCCAGATCGGGGTCGACGACGGTGGCCGACAGCAGCACGTCTCCGTCGGGAAGCTCGAAGCCGCAGCGCCCGCCCTCGCAACTCGCCTGCTCACCCCAGAAGCCCTGACGCTCGGTCGCGCCGGCGATCACAGCCTGAGCATCCGGCACGATCGTGACTTCCCAGCTGCGCTCCGTGTCACCCGCGGAGCACGCGATCCCCCCTGCGCGCTGGAACATGTACTGCCCGGGGCCCGGCAGCCAGCCCATCGCAGACACCAGCGACAGCGCCGGTGCGACCGGCGTCGACGGCTCCCCCACGAGTTCGGCCATGGTGGCGGCGACGTCGTCGCACGTCACATCGAACGCCGCCGCCGGTTCGACGATGGGCGCCGGCGTCGGGGACGGTGTGCCGGTCGACGACGCCGTCACAGACGGCGACCCTGATGGCTTCGGCTCGGCGGCCGGCTCGGCAGTGCACCCTGACACCAGCAGCAGAGCGGCGGTGCCGAGGACGATCAGGGATCGCAGTCGCATCCCTTCACCCTACGGATGCCGCCCCGCAGGCGCACCGGGTGCCGACAACGATCCGGCGTCGGTCACTCTCCGCGGGAGACGCGCACCATCTCATCACGCGGCACGACCTTGACGCGCGCGCGCTCGTGCGGCGCACCGAGAGCGACCTCATGCTCGTCGAGCCGGTGCCAGCCTTCGAGGTCGGTCCACTTCACACCGCGCTCGAGCAGCAGGGCGGGGATCGCCTCTTCAGACGGGTCCTCCGGGTGCCACCACGAGCCCTGGTCGTTGATGATGTGCCGCACGGTCTCCATGGCATCCGACTTGGTGTGGCCGATCAGGCCCACCGGCCCGCGCTTGATCCACCCTGTCGCGTAGATGCCGGGCATCTGCTGGTTCGAGTCCTTGGCGAGCACCTGGCCCTCGCGGTTGGGGATGACGCCGTGCTTCTTGTCGAACGGAACGCCCGGAAGCGGCGAGCCGAAGTAGCCGATGGCGCGGTAGAGCGCCTGCAGCGGAACCTCGCGCATCTCGCCCGTGCCCACGGCTCCGCCCTGTCCGTCGGGCTTCGTGCGCTCGTAGACGAGGGCCGCGACGCGACCGGCGTCGTCCTTGCGGACCTCGACCGGGCGGGCCCAGAAGTGCAGGTGCAGACGACGCGATGCCGTGCCTCCCGCATTGTTGACCGAGTCGCGCTTGCGCCACGACTGCAGGATGCGGTCGATCACCATGACCTGCTTGTTGCTGGCCACCGCGTCTTTCGACGCCTCGTCGTAGTCGAAGTCCTCGTCGTAGACGACCATGTCGACGTCACGCAGCTCGCCGAGCTCACGCAGCTCGAGCGGGGTGAACTTGACCTGAGCGGGTCCGCGGCGTCCGAACACGTGCACATCGGTGACGGCGCTCGCCTTGAGACCCTCGTAGACGTTCTCCGGCACCTCGGTGACGAGCAGGTCTTCGGCGTGCTTCGCCAGCATGCGGGCGACGTCGAGAGCGACGTTGCCGTTGCCCAGCACACCGACGGATGCGGCGTCGAGCGGCCACTCGCGCGGCACATCGGGGTGGCCGTCGAACCAGCTCACGTAGTCTGCTGCCCCGTAGGCGCCGACCGCGTCGATACCGGGGATGTCGAGCGTCGTGTCACGGATCGCGCCGGTGGCGAAGATGACCGCGTTGTAGTGCTTCTTCAGGTCGTCGAGGGTGATGTCCTCGCCGAACCGCACGTTGCCGAACAGCCGGATGTCACCGCGGTCGAGCACATCGCGCAGCGCGTTGACGATGCCCTTGATGCGCGGGTGGTCGGGTGCGACGCCGTAGCGGACCAGGCCGTAGGGGGCGGGGAGCTGCTCGAAGAGATCGATGGAGACGTCGAACTTGCGCTCGGCCTTCAGCAGGATGTCTGCTGCGTAGATGCCGGCGGGGCCCGCTCCGACGATGGCCAGTCTGAGCTTGGTCATAAGGGGTCCTTTCGTATGCCGTCACGCCCGGCGCACGCGGCCGAGGGCCGCGATGCGATCAGCTGGAGCGTTCGACGAGGGTCTCTGCGAAACGAGTGAGCGCTTCGCGCACGGTGCCACGCGGGAGCGGGGCGAGCGCGTCGATCGCATCCTGGGTCCAGGAGTGCGCGAGCGCGAGGGTCTTCTGCGTTCCGACGTGGTCGCGGAGCTCGGTCAGCGGTCCGTCGAGGATCGCGGGGTCGGCCCCTTCGGCGATGCGCGCCACCCCGTCGTCGATGCGAGCGGCGAGACCGATCGAGGCATCATCGGCCTCGGCCTTCAGCAGCAGGTACGGCATCGTCGGAACCCCGGCCCGCAGGTCGGTGCCCGGCACCTTGCCGGTGTCCTCGGGCTTCGCCGACAGGTCGATCACGTCGTCGAGCAGCTGGAAGGCGACGCCGATCTTCTCGCCGTACACGCGCAGCGGCTCTTCGTACTCCGACGGTGCGTTGGAGAAGATCACGCCGCCCTGCGTCGCCGCGGCGATGAGAGAGCCGGTCTTGTCGGCCAGCACCTGGAGGTAGAACTCGATGGGATCATCGTCGGGCTGAGCGCCGATCGTCTCGTGCATCTGTCCGAGGACGAGGCGCTCGAAGGTGTCGGCCTGCAGCCGGATGGCCCGCTCGCCCAGACGCGACATCAGCTGGCTCGCACGGGAGAAGAGGATGTCGCCGGTCAGGATCGCGATGTTGTTGCCCCACACGGTCTGCGCCGCGGGCACTCCGCGACGGCGATCCGCACCGTCCATGACGTCGTCGTGATACAGCGAGCCGAGATGGGTGATCTCGAGCGCCTTCGCGACATCGATCACCTGATCGGTGTTGCCGTCGCCGAGCTGGGCCGCGAGCAGCGTCAGCACGGGGCGGATGCGCTTGCCCCCCGCCTCGTACAGATAGCGGCTGGCGGCATCGGCGAGCGGATCGGCCACACGCACGTCGTCGGCAAGACCGGTCTCGACGAGCTCGAGCCCGTCTTCGATCGCCTGTGCGATGCGTCGACCGGCGGTGCCGATGAAGACACGGTCGCTGAAACCGAGACGGCTCGCCAGTCGCGAACCCGGGGCTACGCGGCTCGAAGTCACGGTCTCAGCCTACCGTCGTCAGCTGGGCGGGTACGCGCGTCGCATTCACGCGGGCTTGAACGCCCGGTGCAGCGCGACGATACCGAACGAGAGGTTGCGGTATTCGACCTCGGTCCACCCGGCCTCGCGGATCCACGCGGCGAGCTTCTTCTGGTCGGGCCAGTCACGGATCGACTCGTTCAGGTAGTCGTAGGCGTCGCCGTTGGTGCCGGCGACGCGAGCCACCCGAGGAAGCACCTGCGAGTTGTAGAACCGGTACGCGGCGCGGAAGACGGAGCCCGGCGGGGTCGAGAACTCGTTGATCACCAGACGACCGCCCGGCTTCGTGACGCGCAGCAGCTCACGCAGCGCCTTCTTCGGGTCGTTGACGTTGCGCAGCGCGTACGACATGGTGACGGCGTCGAACTCGCCGTCGTCGAACGGCAGATCGGTGGCATCCGCCTGCACGAACGAGAGATTGCGGATGCTGCCGTGGCGGCGCTGCCCCTCGGCGAGCATGCCCGGCGAGAAGTCGGCGGCGACGACCTGCGCACCGCTGCGGGCGAGGGATGCCGACGAGGACGCGGTGCCCGCACCGAGGTCGAGGATCTTCTCCCCCGGCTTCGGGGCGACGGCCCTCGTCGTGGCCGCGCGCCAGAGCGCGTCGTTGCCGACCGTCATCGCCGTATTCGTCCGGTCGTAGCCCGCGGCGACCTGGTCGAACATGCCGCTGATGCGGGCGGGGTCCTTGCCGAGATCGGCGCGGTTGGCTTCGTTCGAGGTCACACGCCCAGTCTAGGCGCGAGGTGCAGCGCGTCGAGGCGGTCGAGCCACAGATCCGGCGTGGCATCGTCGAAAGGGGCGATGCGCTCGCGCACCCGCAGCTCGAGATCGAGGGCCAGAGCCTCGAGTCCGGTCATGATCTCGGCGGGGTATCCGTAGCTCACGCTGTGCTCGGCCCACTCGTCGCGGTCGTCGACCCATGTGCCGCGCGGACCCTCGACCCGCACGACGTCGAGGTCCATGTCGATGCCGACGGCGAGGAGCGGGTCGTCCGACCAGCGCACCTCCCATCCGATGTCGATGTAGATCCGCATGCCCTTCGGGTGGTCACGGTTCACGGTCAGGGCGAAGTCGGGCCGCCTCGGCACGAGCGTGACATTGGGGGCCTCGGCGATGTAGCCCGCGCCCGGTCGAGCGCTCGACCAGCCGACGGGCTGGCCGAGCCAGTCGCCCCATTCGTCGGCGCCGAGGTACACGCACTCATGACGCCAGTGCGGAGACCCGTCCCACTTGCGCCACTGGAAGATCATCTCGGTGCCGGGTGCGGGGCGGACGTCGCTCATGCACTCAGCGTAGGCGTGGCCTCTCACATCCCGGTCGACGGGTGACGAACTAGGCTGGAGGGGTGAGCAGCAGGCTGGTCGTGGAGACCCGTGAGATCGATCCGGTCGAGGATCTCCTGGCCTACGCCGACCCGTCGCGGCCTCTCGCCTGGCTGCGCCGCGGCGACGGCATCGTCGCCGTCGGCGACGCCATCGTCGAGACGGTCCGCATCCCCGCCGGCGCAGCGGCCCTGCGATCCGCTGCGATCGCTCGGGCATGGCGAGAGCTCGCGCAGGATGCCGAGATCGATGACGAGCTCGGTCTCCCCGGCTCCGGACTGGTCGCCTTCGGTGCGCTGACCTTCGACGAGGACTCCGCCGCCGACAGCATCCTCGTCGTGCCGGCGCTCGTGATCGGTCGACACCACGGGCGCACCTGGCTCACCCGCATCCGCTCGTCCTCGGCGTCGGCACCCGCGCCCGCGCCGCGGCCAGAAGCGGCGACGATCGCCTACGGCCCGCACTGGGCCGGCACCGTCGGCCCCGGTGCCCAGAGCCCGCAGGGCTATCAGGACTCGGTGCGCCAGGCACTCGAACGCATCGCCGCCGGCGAGCTCAGCAAGGTCGTGCTCGCACGCGACCTCACCGGCAGCATCCCGGTCGGTTCCGACCTGCGCCGGCTCGTGCGCGCGCTGTCGACCGGATACCCCGACACCTGGGCGTTCGCGGTCGACGGGCTGATCGGCGCGAGTCCCGAGACCCTCGTCACCGTGCAGCAGCGCACCGTCACCGCCCGCGTGCTCGCCGGAACGATCGGACGCGGAGCCGACGCGGATGCCGACACCGTCGCATCCAGCCACCTGGCCTCGAGCACCAAGGACCTCGACGAGCACGAGTACGCGGTGCAGAGCGTGCTGGCCTCGCTGCGTCCGCACACCCGCGCACTGGCGGCGAGCGAGCAGCCGTTCCTGCTCAAGCTGCCGAACCTCTTCCACCTGGCGACCGACGTCGAGGGCGAGCTGGCCGATGGCGGCTCGTCACTCGACCTGGTCGGGGCCCTGCATCCGACCGCCGCCGTGGCCGGCACCCCGACGTCTGCGGCGATCGCGGCTATCCGCGAGCTCGAGCCGTTCGACCGTGGGCGGTACGCCGGTCCAGTGGGATGGGTCGACGCGGCCGGCAACGGCGAGTGGGCGATCGCGCTGCGCTGCGCGCAGTTCACCCCCGCCGAGACCGACATCGCCGTCACCGCCTACGCGGGCGCAGGCATCGTCGCAGGCTCCGACCCCGAGTCGGAGCTGCTCGAGACCCGGGTCAAGTTCCGTCCGCTGGTCGACGCGCTCGCCTGACCCGCGCCCGGACCGCCCGCGGTCAGCTCGCCGCGAGGCGCTCCTTCTCCGCGTCGACATCGAAGTCGGCCGCCGGCCACTGCGGATCGATGCGCTGCAGCGCGTCGAGCAGCAGCTCCTGCACGGCGAGGCGGGCGAACCACTTGTGGTTCGCCGGGATCACATGCCACGGAGCCGGCTCGGTCGAGGTGCGCTCGAACATGATCTGATACGCCGCCATGTAGTCGTCCCACAGCAGTCGCTCGTCGACATCGCCCGGGTTGTACTTCCAGTGCTTGTCGGGTCGCTCGAGCCGCTCCATCAGTCTCGACTTCTGCTCGTCGGGCGAGATGTGCAGCATGACCTTGACGATGCGCGTGCCCGATGCGGCGACCGCGGCCTCGAACTCGTTGATCGCGTCGTACCGGCGCTCGATCTGGTCCGCCGGGGCCAGCGAACGCACCCGACCGATCAGCACGTCCTCGTAGTGCGAGCGGTCGAAGACGCCGATGAACCCGGGCTCCGGGAGGCGCCTGGACACACGCCACAGGAAGTCGTGCTCGAGCTCTTCGTCGGTCGGCGCCTTGAACGCCGTGAGTGCGACGCCCTGCGGATCGACCCCGCCGACCACGTGGCGCACGATGCCTCCCTTGCCCGCGGAGTCCATCGCCTGCAGGATCAGCAGCACCGAGTCCTTCGCCACGCCGACGCGGCTCTCGGCGAAGAGCCGCTCCTGCAGCTGATTGAGCTCGTCGAGGCCCGCCTCGAGATCGCGCTTGCCGTCGGCTTTCGCGCCGCTGTAGCCGGGTGTGCTCTGCGGATCGAGGTCGGAGAGGCGGAATCCGTCGCCGACCTGGAGGGCCTTGGCCCACTCATGCGCTGTCATGCGTTCATCCTGCCACTGCGCATCCGCAGCGGAGGCGAAGATCCTCAGCGGGACAGCGGGACCTCGATCAGCTGACGGCCACCGGCCGGGGTGGTGAGGGCCTGGTCGAGTGCCGTGCGGGTCGTCACGCGCTGGTACTCCCATCCGTAGGCGAGTGCCAGCTGCTCGAGCCGCACGGCATGGGGCGTGTAGAACGCGCGATCGAGATCGGCCCGATCCGCCGTGCCCGCGACCTCGAGGCCGTCGAAGATCGTGCCGCCGCCGTCGTTGCCCACGATGACCTGGATGCGAGGCTCGTGCTCGTCGGGCGGGAGCAGCAGGGCGCCGACATCGTGCAGGAAAGTCAGATCGCCGAGCAGCACGCGGGTGACCCCGGGCGCTCCCGCGGCCTGACTGGCGAGCGCGATGCCCGTGGCGGTGGCGATCGTGCCGTCGATCCCCGCGAGCCCGCGGTTGGCGTGCACCGGGACCTTCTTGCCACCGAGCACCGCATCGGCCACCCGCACGAGCCGCGACGAGCCGAAGACGAGTCGATCGTGCGGCCAGGTCGCCCGCCAGACGGCGTCGGCGAGCAACTCACGGTCGAGCGGCCGGCGCACCGCCGCCAGCTCGGCCTTCACCGCGTCGCGCCGCGCCGACGGATCGGTCGACGTGAGACCGTCCTGGTCGGGCGCCCGCTCGCTGAGATCGACGGCGTGAGCCGCGGATGCCGTGAGCCACGCACCGAGCCACTCGCGGTCGGCGACGCCGGGTGCGACCGACACGGACGCCGCGGCCGTCGTGCGGCCGTTGAGATCGAGAGCCTCGCCGCCACGTCGGACGGCGATCACGTCGACATCCGGCCGCGACAGCAGGCGAGCCACCTCACGGCTGAGCGTCGGGTGCCCGAGCACGACGGCGCGCTCGATGCGACCGCCCAGCTCGTGGTCGCCCAACAGCGCGCGATAGCCGTGCACGACCTGGCGGCCGAAGCGCGCACCGCTGACGATCTCGGCGATCAACGGCCAGGATCCGGCGTGCGCGATCTCTTCGGCATCCGGTCCCGCGTCGGCGCCGGCGATGACGACCGTGCGCGGCCCCCGCTCGAGCAGGAGCGCTTCTGCCGACACCGGTCTGGGCACGTCGCCCGGCACGATGTCGACGGTCGGGACGTCGCCCGACAGCGGCTCGCGCGACGGCAGGTTCAGGTGCACGGGGCCGGCGACACCCGCCAGACCGTGGGTGGCATCCGCGCCCATCGCCGCGGCGACGGCGCGCATCGCGAGACCCGCCCAGTCACCGTCGCCCGGCACGGGGGCATCGATCTGCTCGCGCACCCAGGAGGCGAACATGCCCAGCTGGATGGTGGCCTGATTGGCTCCCACTCCGCGCAGCTCGGGCGGCCGATCGGCCGTCAGGAGCAGCAGCGGCACCCCCGAGTGGAAGGCCTCCATCGCTGCGGGAAGGAGGTTGCCGGCAGCGGTCCCCGAAGTGCAGAGCACCGCCGCGGGCACACCCGTCTCACGCGAGAGACCGAGCGCGGTGAATCCTGCGACCCTCTCGTCGATGCGCACGTGCAGACGCAGCTGCCCCTGATTCGCGGCATGCACCGCGGCGAGCGCGAGCGCCTGAGATCGAGACCCCGGCGAGAGCACGAGATCGCGCACGCCGTGGCCGATCAGGTCGGCGATCAGGGATGCCGCAGCATCCGTCGCGGGCGATGACGTCACGGACGCGCGTCCGGCGCCGTACCGTCCGGTGCGGCTCCGTCGTCGGTCTCGTCCTCGAGACGAGCGAGCTCCTCCTCGAGACGGCGGATGCGCGCATCCTGCTCGCTCTTGCTGATGCTGCGGAGGAACTGGGGGTCGTCGTCGGGCGCGATGATCGTGATCGCTCCGCCGTTGTCGTTCGCGCGGCGTCGGCCGATCGTGAACCAGAGGATGCCCCCGATGACCGGGATGAGGATGACGATGGCGATCCAGGCGGCCTTGGGCACACCCCGGTGTCGCGTCGGCGGCTGCACTGCGCAGTCGACGATGCTGTACACCCAGAATATGGCGGCCAGGAAGCCGCCAACGATCAACAGTCTCGCCACCCCTCCAGTGTAGGCGGGTCTGTGTCGCGTGGATCTGCCTGGGCGCTCAGCGCGGGCGCCGATGCCCGATTGTTAGACTGCGCGGACCATGCCTGCCCCGTCGATGCCACTGCGTCACCAGGGCGTCGAGCGGATGCTGATCCTCCGGGTCGGTCTCGCCCTCGGCCTCGCCCTGCTGCTCGTGATCGGCGCGTGGTCGGCGTCGCACGGCAAGGCGGATGCGCACACGACGCTGTGCCTCGCTCCGGGCGCGAGCGTCGCGTCGGTCGCGGCGCACCACGACGAGACGAGCGTGGTCGAGTCCGCTCCGTCGGACGACGCCGGGATCGTCATGGTCGCGGCGCTCTGCTGCGTCCTCCTCGTGCTGCTCTCGTTGCGCTCCGTCAGAGGCGCGCCGCTGATCCGTCGCGCTGCGGTGGTGCGTGCATCGGCTCCGAGCCGCGCGGGTCCTCGTCTGCACGTCCCCGCACTCACCCTCGCTCAGCTCTCGGTCTCCCGCACCTGAATCAGGCACGCCGCTCGTCGGCGACCCCGGCCGCGCTCGTCGCGGCTCACTCACCCTGCCTGATCCGAACCGTTGGAGAACCCCATGAAGACCCCTGTCAAGGTGGCCCTGATCACCGTCGCCGCCGCGATCGTCCTCGCGATCGTCGGCGTCGCCTACGCCCTGTCGCAGCGCCCCGCAGAACCCCTGCCGCCCGAGGGCGAGAAGCGGCAGACAGTGCGCACCGACTCGCACGTCCTCGACGACGGAGGACCGGACGCCGTCACCGTCGTCGAGTTCCTCGACTTCGAATGCGAGGCCTGCGGAGCGTTCTATCCGATCGTCGAAGACCTGCGCGAGAAGTATTCGGGCGAGATCACCTACGTCGTGCGGTACTTCCCTCTGCCCGGTCACATCAACTCGACGCAGGCCGCTCTCGCCGCCGAAGCCGCGGCACAGCAGGACCGCTTCGAGGACATGTACCACCGCCTCTTCGAGACGCAGGCCCAGTGGGGCGAGAAGTCCGAGGAGACGCCCGAGGTGTTCCGGGGAATCGCGGCCGAGCTCGGACTCGACATGGCCGCCTACGATGCGGCGATCACCGACCCGGCGACGCTCGATCGCGTGCAGGCCGACAGGAGCGACGGCGAGCGGCTCGGAGTGCGCAGCACCCCCAGCTTCTTCATCGACGGCGAGCCCGTGGTGCTGGAGGCGTGGGGGGACCTCGAAGCGGCTCTGGAGAATGCCGTGGAGAAGTAGCCCGCAGAACCGTCGTCAGAGGAGTCCTCGGGCGAGGAGCGCCTCCTGGTACGCGCCCGCCTTCGCGCTGACGACCTGACGGCAGGCGATCAGCGTCTCGATCTGCGCGTCGAGAGAGCGCTCGTGCGCGCGCAGCAGGGCGAGACGCTCGGCCTCGTTGCCGCTGCCGGCGCGCACCAGGGCGGCGTACTCGCGCAGCAGGGCGATGGGTGCGCCGGATTCGCGCAGTCGCGCCAGCAGCGCGAGCCACGCGAGCGAGTCGTGCGCGTAGACCCTCCGACCGCCGGGGGTGCGCGGCACGTCGCGAGGGAAGAGCCCTTCTGCCTCGTACCAGCGCAGCGTGTGCACGCTCACGCCGGCCAGACGGGCGAGCTCGCCGATGCTGAACGTGCGCGTCGTGTCGATCACATCCTCCACGAGGACTCCTCCTTGACTTCGAGTGCACTCTAGATCGTACGGTCGGAGCATGACAGATGCACTCCCCCCTCTCGACATGATCGCCCGTCAGCAGCCCCTCGCCTCGGAGTTCGGCTACCGCTCCACTGCGGCCGAGGTGATCGCCGGGGTCGACCTCTCGGGCAAGACCGCGATCGTCTCGGGCGGATACTCGGGACTCGGACTCGAGACGGTGCGTGCGCTCGCGAATGCCGGAGTGCACGTGATCGTGCCTGCGCGTCGTCTCGACGCCGCGCAGGAGGCGCTCGCAGGGATCGACGCGGTCGACGTCCGCAGCGCCGACCTCGGCGACCTCGACTCGGTGGCAGCGTTCACCGAGACCGTCCGTCGCGACGGACGCCCGATCGATCTCGTGCTCGATGTCGCCGGCATCATGGCCACCCCGTTCGGTCACACCGCGCAGGGCTTCGAGTCGCAGTTCGGCACCAACCACCTCGGCCACTTCGCCCTGGTCAACGGAGTGGCCGACCTGCTGCCGGAGGGCGCTCGCGTCGTCTCCTACTCCTCGGGAGGGCACTTCCGTTCCCCCGTGCGATTCGAGGACATCGACTTCGAGACGACGCCATACGACCCGTGGGTCGCCTACGGGCAGTCGAAGACGGCGAACGCGCTGTTCGCCGTCGGGCTGGCCCGTCGTGGCGCGGCCCGCGGCATCCTCGCCTTCTCGGTGCACCCGGGCGGGATCATGACCGACCTGCAGCGGCACGTGCCCCGCGAGGAGCTGATCTCACGCGGCTGGATCGACGAGGACGGCACGCCGAACCCGCGCTTCAAGACTCCGGCAGAGGGAGCGTCGACGGGTCTCTGGGCCGCGACGGCTCCCGAGCTGGCCGATCGCAGCGGCGCGTACTGCGAGGACTGCTCGATCAAGGGCATCGTCCCGCCCGAGCACACGGACATGACGACCGGCGGCGTGAAGCACTGGGCGATCGATCCCGAGGCCGCCGAGCGGCTGTGGGCGCTCTCGGTCACCGCGACGGGAGTCGACGGCTTCGCCTGAGCGGCGGCCCGCGTCGGGCTACTGCCGTCAGTCGGCGGCGAGACGGAGGATGCGGTCGTCGCCGGGCGAGGGGCTTCCGCGTCCGTCGGTATTGTTCGTGAGCACCCAGAGCATGCCGTCCGGTCCGGCGACGACGTCGCGCAGCCGGCCGAGCTCCCCGACGAACCGCTCGGTGCCGGAGGTCAGGTCATCGAGTGGCACGACGCGCAGCCGCTCGCCGCGGAGCGTGGCGATCACGATGTCCGCGCCGACGACAGCGATGCCGCTCGGGCTCGCCTCGTCGGGCCTCCACTGCTGCACCGGATCGATGTGCTCGTCGTCATCGGCGATCCCCTCGACCTCGGGCCAGCCGTAGTCGCCGCCGGCCTCGATGACGTTGAGCTCGTCCCAGGTGTCCTGTCCGAACTCGCTCGCATACATCGTGCCCTCGGCATCCCAGGCGATGCCCTGCGGATTGCGGTGTCCGTAGCTGTAGACGGGCGACTGATCGAACGGGTTGTCGGGGGGCACCTCACCCGCGGGAGTGAGGCGCAGGATCTTGCCCGACAGCGCGTCGAGATCCTGCGCACTGTCGCGGTCGCCGGCATCGCCCGTCGTGACGTAGAGCATCCCGTCAGGGCCGAACGCGATGCGCCCGCCGTTGTGATTTCCCGCGGCGGGGATGCCGTCGACCACAGTGGTGGCGGGTCCGAGCGACAGCGCACCGGCGTCTCCGACGATCGGCCGCCGCTCGACCCGGTTCTCGTCGTCGGCGGTGACGTACGTGTAGAGCTCGCCGTCGTGCACCGCGAGCCCGAGCAGGCCTCCCTCGCCACCCGGCGAGACCCCGTCGATCACGTCGACCTCGCGCGCCTCGCCGTCCTCGGCGATCTCGAGCACGCGGGCGGTGTCGCGCTCGCTCACCAGGGGCACGTCGCCGTGGAATGCGATCGACCAGGGGGCGTCGAGATCCTCCGTGAACGACTCCGCCCCCGACGCCGACGTCGACGTCGGCTGCGCCACACAGGCAGCGAGCAGGGCGAGGCTCGCCGTGATCGATGCGATGGATGCGCGCCGACGTGTCGTCGAGGAGCGATCGGATCGGTGCGCGGGCATGACTCCATCCAACGCGGAATCGACGCCGAGCGACAGCGTCGATCTGGTGCGCGCCGATGAACCCATTTCGGAGAGTCGGATGCAGGAGCACAATACCGATATGAACGAGGGCGCTTCCGTGGAGCAGCCCGTGCCTGCGGAGGGGCCGGCAGGGCCGCACGACGATGTCGCGCCGCCACGGACGAGCGGGGAGTCGGATGCGGTGCTGGGCCGCCGTGCGCAGCTTCTCGCCACCGAGCACTGGGGGCTTCTCGCCGCCCGCAGCACCGCGCAGAGCGAGGTGCTGTCGCGCATCACGATCTTCCTGACCCTCGTCTCCGCCGGACTCGTGACCATCGGACTGCTGGGGCAGGCGTCGGACTTCGGCGGGTGGTTCGGCGGCGCGTCACTCGCGATCCTCGCGTTCCTCGCGGTCATCGGCTTCATGACCCAGGTGCGCGTGATGAACGTGTCGGAGGAGGACATGATGTACGTCGTCGCGATGAACCGCATCCGTGGCGCGTACGTCGACCTGGATCCTGAGGTCGCCGATGTCTTCCTCGCCTCGCCGCACGACGATGAACCGGGGATGAAGCGCACGTACTCGTTCCTCCGTCCCCGTCGCCTGAGCATCCTGCTCGGCAGCTCGGTCATGCTGCTGATCGTCGTGAACGCCTGCGTCGTGGGGATGCTGGTCGGCTCGGCCGTGATCGCGGGTGGCGGCGCTTTCGCCGGGGCGATCGCGCTCGGCATCGTCGCCGGACTGGTGCTCGCCGCCGGCTTCATGACGTTCGGCGGCGTCGGCTACCGCTGGGCATGGAGCCATCACGCGCCACGACGTTCCACTCCGGAAGGCGACGGTCGGTCGCTACGCTGAGCGCATGACCGAGGCGCGAACCCCCACATCGCATCCCGTCGCCGCCGTACTGCGGCGCATTCCTGCCACCCTCGCGATGGTGGCTGTGATCCTCGCCGTCGGCGTGATCTGGCAGGGCCTGTGGACCCCGTTCGAGAAGACCGACCTGTTCGGCACCGTCGCATACGGCCTGCCCAACCTCGCGCAGGGGATGTGGTGGACGCCGCTCACCGGCACGTTCTTCGTCAACGAGCCGTGGGTGTACCTGTTCACGATCTCGGGATTCTGGGGCATGGCGTATCTCGAATACCGACGTGGCACCAGGGTCGCCCTCGCGTACTACTGGGTCGGACAGCTCTTCGCGATCCTCGCCACCGCGCTCGTCCTGTTCGTCGCCTCGCAACTGCCCTGGGCCTGGGCTCAGGAGCAGGCCCAGGCGCTCGATGTCGGCGCCTCTGGCGGCACCATGGCGTGCATCGCCGCCGCGATCGGGCTCTTCCGCCCGCCATGGCGAGTGCGCGGCTGGCTCGTGCTGCTCGGTTTCGTGTTCATCGCGATGCTGTTCTGGGGTGCGGTCGCCGATCTCGAGCACCTGCTCGCGGTGCTGCTCATCCTCGTCGTCGACCGCACCCTGCGTGTGCAGCGGACCACGGTGCGAGAGCAGCGTCTGATCGCCGTGATCTCGCTCATGGTGCTCGGAGCGGTCGAGATCATCACGACTCTCGTCGCCACCGACGGCCCGTTCGGCCCGACCGAGCCCGCGTCGGGAGGGTTCATCGACCTCGCGCTCGACCTCGTCGTCATCGTCGTGCTCGTGAACGGACTCCTGCGCGGCCGTCGCTGGGCGTGGGTTCTCGTGATGCTGCTCGGGCTCTTCAACATCCTGGTCGCAGCTCTGGTCCTCATCCTCATCACGGTGTTCTCGCAGGCGCAGGTCGATCTGCGGTGGGACGGCGAGACGGAGCTCGCGCTCGCCAACGGCTTCCTCTGGGTGATCCTGCTCGTCTACCTGATCGCCGTGCGCCGCGCGTTCCGGGCGAAGCGCAAGTCTCTCCTCGGCATCCAGCCGGCCCCGACGGTCGACGACGTGAAGACCGAGCTGCGCGCGCACGGCGGGGGCACCCTGTCGTGGATGACGACCTGGGAGGGCAACAGCTACGCCCGCAGCGATGCCGGGATCGTCGCCTACCAGCGACGGGCCGGTGTGGCGCTCGCGCTCGCGGATCCGATCGGGCCGCCCGCATCCCGCGCGGTCGCCGTCACAGAGTTCATCCGCACGGCGGAGCTGGCAGGCCTCGTCCCGTGCTTCTTCAGCGCAGACGACGCCACCCGGGCCGCCGTGCCCGCCGGCTGGCGCAGCCTGGTCGTCGCCGACGACACCATCGTCGACCTGCCGGGTCTGGAGTTCACCGGCAAGCGCTGGAACTCGGTGCGCAGCTCGCTCAATCGGGCGGGGCGCGAGGACATGACCTTCCGGATGACGCGCCTGGCGGACGAATCGTGGGGCGTACGGCAGCAGCTGCGGGCGATCTCCGAGGCATGGGTCGGCGACAAGGACCTGCCTGAGATGCGGTTCACTCTCGGCACGCTGGATGAGGCGGAGGACCGCGAGGTGCGACTCGCTCTCGCGATCGCCCCGAACGGCGACGTCGACGGCTTCCTCTCGTGGCTGCCGGTCTATGGCGAAGGCGGCGTCGTGCGCGGCTGGACGCTCGACCTGATGCGCCGCCGCGACGGCGGCTTCGCACCCGTCATGGAGTACCTGATCGGTTCGTCCGCGAAGCAGTTCTCCGAGGAGGGTGCCGAGATCATGTCGCTCTCGGGTGCTCCGCTCGCGCACGACTATCCGCCGGACGCGGGCATCATCGCCGTCCTCAGCGAACGCCTCGCCGAAGCGCTCGAGCCCGTGTACGGCTTCGGCTCGCTGCACCGCTTCAAGCAGAAGTTCCACCCGCGGTACGAGACCATGTATCTGCTCTTCCGCGACGAGAGCGATCTCGCGGCGATCGGCACAGCGCTCACCCGCGCGTTCCTGCCGGATGCGACGCTGAGGCAGTTCGCGGGAGCGGGGCTGGAGCTGGTGCGCGGCAGCAAGGACTGAGGCCTCACCTTCCTGAGGCGATGATTCCGCGCTCGCCGAGACCGGCACCGCCAGGATGAAGCCATGACCGACACCTCCGTTCCCGTCACGTTCGCGAACTTCGCCGAGATCGAGACGGCCCGCATGTTCGCCGCGATCGCGGCGTCGGCCGACGGTTCCAACCGGTGGAACCACTATCGAGTGCCCACGCCGATCGACCAGCAGACCGTGATCAGGATGAATCGCGACACCCTCTACAGCGCTGCGATCATCGACATCTCCGAAGGGGCGACGATCACCGTGCCGGATGCCGGCGACCGGTACGTCTCGGTGATGCTGGTGAACGAGGGCCACTACATCGACAAGGTGCTGCACGACCCCGGCGTCCACTCGCTCTCGGCCGAAGACCTCGGTTCCGATTTCGTGCTCGCGGCCACTCGCATCCTGGTGGATTCCGAGGATCCTGATGATGTCTCGATCGTGAACGCCCTGCAGGACGAACTCGCTGTGAGCTCGACCGGCGCGCGAGAGTTCGCTGCGCCGGCCCACGACGAATCGAGCTTCGCCGAGACCCGCCAGGCGATCCTCACCCTCGCGAAGGGCCTCGGCGGTCTGGAGCGCTGCTTCGGTCGAGCCGAGGACGTCGACCCCGTGCGGCACCTTCTCGGGACCGCAGCCGCCTGGGGCGGTCTGCCCGAGAACGAGGCCTTCTACATCAACGTCGATCCCCGGCTCCCGGTCGGCGAGTACACGCTGCGGGTCGGCGATGTGCCGGTGGACGGCTTCTGGTCGGTCTCGCTGTACGACGCGGAAGGCTATTTCGCTCCGAACGACGCCGGTGCATACAGCGTCAACAGCGTGACGGGCGTGCGGGATCCGGACGGGTCGATCACCGTGCGCTTCGGCGGCGACCCCGCACTGCCCAACGTGCTTCCCCTCACGCAAGGGTGGAATTACCTGGTGCGTCTCTACCGACCTCGACCAGAAGTGCTGGACGGCACGTGGTCGTTCCCCGCACTCACAGCAAGCTGATCCCGAGCCCGAGGGGTGGCGCTACGGGGTCGAGCGGAGCGGCACCGAGACGTCGCCGCCCGCTTCCTCCGTCAGTCGCTCCCCCATCTGCACGAACGTCGGCTCGGCGATGAACCCCCCGGCGAAGAGGGCCTGACCCTGTGTGAAGGTCTGGGACCTGCGGATCGCCTCCTCCGGCGCGAAGCCGAACACCTCGGCCAGCTCCGCCAGGTCGCGCGGCGCGTTGACGCGCATCAGACCGAGGTTGTCGCACTGCGAGAGCACGTTCGGATGGATCTTCGTCGGCCGCTGTGTCGACAGGAACAGCCACAGCCCGAACTTGCGCCCCTCGGCGGCGATCTGAACCAGCTGCTCGGTGAGCGCCCGCTCGACCTCGGTGCGCGGGTCGGGAGGGCACAGATTGTGCGCCTCGTCGATCACGATGAGCAGGGGCTTTCGCTCCTCGCGACGAGACCACAGGTGCTCGAGCACCGCGAGGGCTGCGACCTTCGGTTCGGCGGGGTGGTCGAATCCGCCGAGGTCGAGCACCGTCACCCGCGGCCGCTGCTCGATCACGTCGACGACCGACGCCTCGCCGCGGGACCAGAGTTCCCACTCCAGCACCTGCAGGTTCTCCATGCGGTCGGCGAGTCGGTTGCGGGCGTCGTTCCCGCCGTCGCGCAGGTGGGGCACGATGCGATCCGAGCCGAGCAGCCTCGCGTTCTGATCGAGATGGAGGAGGACGTTGTACTCCTCTGCATCCTGGATCGGACTCATCCGCAGCACGGCTGCCTTGGATGCCGGCGATAGATCGATGTAGCGCACGCGCAACGGCTCGCCCTCGACGCGCCCCGAGCGGAACACCCGGATGTCGGAGTCCGCGATGCGCTCGGCGTGATGCGGGGCCGCGGACGGCCGCGTGCTCTGCAGCCGCACGAAGTCGGCGTTCGGGTCGAGGATCAGCATCGGCAGCTCGGTCTCGAGCAGGAGCTGCTCGAGCACGACGCCCAGCGCGTAGGTCTTGCCGCTGCCGCTCTGGCCGCACCAGAAGGTGTGCCGGTTGAAGCGCCGCGGATCGAGGGTGACGGTTCCGAGCCCGCTGTCGAGAGGCGTGCCGATGGTGAGTGCGGTCATGAACTCAGAGTGCCCGCAGAGGGCGGGGGGCGAAAGCGGACCTCACCTTGTCGGTGCGATGCGCGGGTCAGTCGCTCGGGCGCCTGCGCAGCTGCTTGACATCGGTGCGCCGCTGCTTCGCCTTGAGCCGCCGCTCTTTCGACCCTCGACTCGGCTTGGTCGCGCGGCGCTGCGGCGCCGGCGGACGTAGCGCCTCGGCGACGATGCTCGCGAGTCGTTCACGTGCAGCGTCGCGGTTGCGCAGCTGGGCGCGGTGCTCGGATGCGGCGATGGTCAGCACGCCGTTCACGAGACGCCCGCTCAGCCGATCGAGGAGGCGATCACGCTGGTGCGGGGTGAGCGTCGTGCTGCCCGCGGCATCCCACAGGAGTTCGACCCGCGAGTCCGCCGTGTTCACACTCTGTCCGCCGGGGCCCGACGACCGCGAGAAACGCCACGACAGCTCGGCCTCGGGGATCGTGAGACCCGACGAGACCCGCAGACCGGGGCGATGAGGACTGGGCATGTGTCCATCATCCCCCGGCTGCGGAGCCTGCGTCTCAGCTGCGGGCGTCGGTGACCGCGACCGGGACGTCCCTCGCGTCGGTCTCGACCTCGGCCCCAACATCGTGCGTCCGCGCGTCCTTCTTCGCCGTGTTCGCGATGTGCGCACGGGACACGACGATCACGGCGACGATCATCAGCGCGACGCCGAGCCAGTAGGGAGCCGCATGGCTGACCGTGACATAGAGCGCACCGGCGATCAGAGGGGCCGCCGTGTTCATCGCGGCGTTGAGCGACTGCGTCGCTCCGCCGAGCCAGCCCTGCTCGTCGTCGCCGACCGCGTTCGACATGGCTCCGTCCATCGCCGCGGTCGAGGCGCCCTGCCCTGCGGCGAGCATCAGCGCACCGACGATGAACACCCACGGCTGCGCGAAGATCGACGCGACGACAGCGAGCCCGGCCAGTCCGATCGCCTGCGCCACGATGCCGCTGATGATCACGCCCCGCTCGCCGATGCGAGGAAGCAGGATGCCGAGCAGCACGCCCTGGATGAGGATGTCGATGATGCCGACGCCTGCCGTGAGCAGACCGATCTGCGTCGGCCCCCACTGGATCGAGTCCAGCGCGAGCACGCTGAAGTTGTTGACGAAGAAGCCGAACGGAAGCGCCAGGAGGCCGAATCCGATCATCAGACCACGCAGCTCCTTGCGTCCGAACGCTTCCTTGAAGACGCCGAACGGCTGGATCTCGCGCACCGAGATGCGCTCGATCCGGTTCTCGGGCGCGAGGCTCTCGGGCAGCAGGAAGATGCTGAGGATCGCGATCACGAGGGCGACGGCTGCGGTGAGGAAGACCGGCAGCTGCAGGCTGACGGCCGCGAGCAGTCCGCCGATCGCGGGTCCGATCATCATGCCGATTCCCGAGAGCGCACCGAGCAGACCGAACCGCTGAGCGCGCTTCTCGGGCGGCGTGATGTCGGCGAGGTAGGCGAAGAGGGCAGGAAGGTCGCCGGCAGTCAGTCCCTGGATGACACGCGCGAGCACGAGCACCCAGACCGCTCCCCCGATGCCGAACAGCGCCATGGCGAACGCCGCTCCGAAGGCGGCGGCGATGATCACCGGTCGCCGCCCGAAGCGGTCGGACAGGCGACCGAGGAAGGGGGCGACCAGGAAGGCGCACAGGCCGTTGATCGCTTCGAGGATGCCGACCCAGATGGCGAGGTCGCCTTCGTGCGACACGTACTGCAGCACGACGAACGGCAGGACGGGAAGCACGACGGTCATGCCGACGACGGTGAGCATCGTCAGCACGATGAGCATGGTCCAGGCGCGCTTGTCGCTGCGCGCGAGCGATGTGTTTAGTGAAGTCACTCCGAAACTGTATCAATACCAGTTTTGTTGTCAAGCCAGTTCCGGATCGGGTTCGCGATATCGTGGACACATGACGAACGCTGAGCCGATCGGTCGCCGCGAGCGCAAGAAGGCCGCGACGCGCAAGAACATCTCCGACGTCGCGACGATGATGTTCCTTGAGCGCGGGTTCGACAACGTCAGCATCCGCGAGGTCGCGGATGCCGCCGACGTCTCCCCGACGACGGTGTTCGCGCACTTTCCGCAGAAGGAGGCGCTCGTCTTCGACGAGGACGACGAGCAGCGGGACCGGCTCGTCTCCGCGGTTCGCGACCGCGCCGCGGGCGTCACCATCAACCGCGCGATCCACGACTTCTACACGGCCGAGGTGCACGCGAACCTCGCCGAGCACGGCGCGGAGGTGTCGCAGGTCTTCTCGCGGTTCCTCAACGAGACGCCGGCGCTGCGTGAGTACGCCGCCCGGATGTGGCTGCGACACGAGGACGCGCTCGCGGATGCGATCGCGGTCGAACTGGGACTGACCCTGGCCACCCCGGAGATCCGCGTGTACTCGCGGTTCGTGCTGCAGATGCAGCTGCTCGTCAACGAGAGCGATGACCAGCTCGGGATCCTCGCCGCCGGATTCACCGTGCTCGAGAACGGATGGGCGCCGGTCGAAGCGCGGATCACCGGCGAGGACTGACTGCGTCACCGGTGAAGTGGACGCGACGGCGGGAGTCGAACCCGCAACGCCATCAGGTATGAGCTGAGGCCCGGGACCGCCCGGATCGCCGCGATGGGAATGACGCTACCCGGCCCCGACCGGGAAGACCAGGAACGTTGCGGGGATTGACAGAGTGAGTCCGCGCATGACAAGGACCGTCGCGGGGCGTCACACGTCGGCGTCGGCCCGGCGGTGTACCGTCACGATCATGGCAGCCGCAGACGCCCTCGTCACGACCGGACAGAAAACGCATCGCTACCTGCGTCTGGCGCTGGTTCTCATCGTCGTCGCGCTGATCTTCGCTGTCGTGCTGCAGAGCATCGTCGTGTCGTGGACACCCCTGATCTTCGGCTGGAACCCGCTGCCCTCGATCAGCCACGCCTTCTACACACCGGTCCGCGACATCTTCGTCGGCACGCTGATCGCGGCATCCGTGGCCCTGCTCGCGCTCTCGGGACGCAGTCGCGCGACGACCCTGCTCGACGTGTGCGCGGTGTTCGCGCCGCTCATCGCGATCGTTCCCGTGGGCATCGCCGATCCGCGCGCGGTCGACCGGATGCCGTGCCCGACGGCGCAGGAGTGCATCCCCGTCGACGCCGTCGCAAGCGCGAAAGCGGGAATCGCCGTCTACGCCGTGGTGGTCGTGGCGGTCGTGGTCACGATGGCGCTGATCCGTCGCCGCACCCGCACCCCGAATCGCTCGGCGACGCTCGTCTCGATCATCGCGCTCGTGACGGCGGTCGTGGTCGTGGCGCTCGCTTTCGCTCCGGCGGTCAACGAGCACTTCCCGTTCAACTTCTGGCCGGTCAACAGCATCCACTTCGCAGCGACCCTGTTGTTCTTCGGAGTGTTCGCAGCCGTCCCGATCCTCTACGCGGGAGGGCCGCTCGACCCGGACGAGACGCCGCCCACGCCCCGACAGCGCACGATCTATCGGTGGATCTCGGGGCTGATGATCGCCGACCTCGTGCTGCTGGTGGTGGCTCTGCTCTTCCGTCAGGCCTTCGGTGAGACTCCGGTCGTGCTGATCGGCGAGGCCGTCGCGCTGATCCTGTTCGCCACGTTCTGGTGGGTGCAGACCTTCCAGCGGTGGAACGACCCGAACCCGCCGTCGATCGCCGCGCCTCGACCGTCCGCCGCGTGAGGGCACTCAGCCGTGTGAGGGGTCGGCAGCGCCCTCAGCGCCGGATCGAGTCGTGGAAGGGGTTCGGCTCGAGCGTGAAATCGGTCGACGCGTCGGCCCAGGTGCCGCTGCCCACCGACGATCGACCCCGCCGCAGAGCGCCGAGCAGCGCCGTGGCGGGCACGCCGACGGCGAGCGCCGCGGTTCCGCGGAGTGTGCGGTCGTTCGCCCCGAGCACACTCGCGCGATGCCACGCCTCGTGCATCGCGCCACCGCGGGCCGCCGGCACGCGCTTCGCCGGGAGCCCCCCGGCGCGGCGCAGCGCGACGAGCTGTTCGACGTGCTCCCACCAGGTCGACTCGGCCGAGGGGTGGAAGTAGTTGTCACGCAGCCAGACGGGGTGCGGATGCCGGAAGCGCCCAGCCACGACCTCACTGCGCCCGCCCAGCAGACCGCTGCCGACGAACACTGTGTTCAACAGGCTCTTGCTCACTCCGAACGAGTCGAGGGCGATCACGGGCACCCCCTGCGCCACCGCCTCGACCGCCGCGGTGGAGCTGACCGTGACGAGTCCGGCCGCCGTCGACAGCGCCTGTGCCATGGATCCGTACGAGACGACGAGGTTCTCCGGACGCCTCGCAGGGAGCAGATCGAGGTACGCGTCGCGTTCGAGATGCGTCTCCGACTCACCGGGCCGCGACCGCAGCTTGACCACCACACGGCGGTTCGGGTCCGCTTCCGCCGCGCGCACGAGAGTGGCCGCGATCTCGGCCCGCTCCTCCCGGTCGGTGGGCACGAGGGCCTGGGCCGCGAACACGATGTCGGTCGCCGGCATCCGCACCGCCCGGGGCTCGGCCGGCCTCTCGGCGACGAGGGTTCCGGACGATCCTCCGGACTCGGCCGCGATCACCCGTGCCCGATCAGCCGCCACCATCCGCGATCGGGATCTCGCGAACGGCAGGGTCGCGAGCGCCGTCGGCACCTGCACGCCGATCCGGCGACCCAGCTCGGCGAACGCGCGCTCCTCCCGATGCGAGTGCACGACGAGCAGATCTGCGTTCCGCCGGTACTCGAGGGCACCGCGCTGTGCGGGAACGGCCATGCCCGGCAGTCCGGCGACGACGACCGGTCGCACGGTGAGCCCGTCGACGACCCGGCCCAACAGGCGCACGAACGGGCCGCGGCCGGCGAGCAGCACGACGTCAGGACGCTGCCCCTCGAGCCAGGCGCTCACGCGCGCGAAGGACAGGCGGGTCACATCGTCGGACAGCATCCCCGTGCCCGCCAGCGCACTCCGCTGCTGGTCGAGGCTGGCGGTCAGCGGCGTCTGCACGAGCAGCAGGTGCGGACGGATGCCGGGCACGCTGCCGAGCAGCGACGCCGACCATTTCACGAACGAGTCGGCGTCGGCGATCGCGACGACCCGCAGCGAACCGGATCCGCTCATGCCGGGATGCGGCGCAGCTTGGCCATCGGCGCCCGCTCGCTGTCGAACACGCGCTTGACGCCGTCGCCCAGGGCCATCTCGATCACGCGGATGTCGCGCACGAGGTGCTCGAGTCCGGTGGGTTCGAGGGATGCCGCATGGTCGGAGCCCCACATCGTGCGGTCGAGCGTGATGTGGCGTTCGACGGCCACCGCTCCGATCGCGACGGCGGCGAGCGAGATCTGCAGCCCCCGCTCGTGGCCCGAGTATCCGACCGGAACACCGGGGTAGCGGTCGCGCAGGGTGGCGATCGCGCGCAGGTTGGCCTCTTCGGGCTCGAGCGGATACGTCGAGGTGGCGTGCATCAGCACCACCCGGTCGGTGCCGAGGGTCGTGAGGGCGCGGTCGATCTGCTCGATCGTCGACATGCCGGTGGAGAGGATGACGGGCTTGCCGGTCTCGCGCAGCGCGACGAGCAGCTCGGTGTCGGTCAGGCTCGCGGAGGCGACCTTGTGCGCCACGACGTTGAGATCTTCGAGGAAGGCGACGCTCGGCACGTCCCACGGCGACGCGAACCAGTCGAGCCCGAGCATCGTGGCGTGATCGCCGATCGCGATGTACTCGTCACGGCCGAACTCGACGCGGCGGCGGTAGTCGAGATAGCTCATGGTGCCCCACGGCGTCTCGCGCGGAACATCGCGCATGTGCTCGGGGGTGGAGATCTCGGGGGTGCGCTTCTGGAACTTCACGGCGTCGGCTCCCGCCTTCGCCGCGACGTCGATCAGGCGCTTGGCGAGGTCGACGTCGCCGTTGTGGTTGAGGCCGATCTCCGCGATGACATAGGCGGGGTGACCGCCGCCGATCACGCGTGAGCCGATGCTGACAGTCATGGTTCCTCCGGTCGTCGAAATGGCCTTCTCTCCTGAGTACGCGCCGGGGGTGAACGCCGAACGACAGGAGGGTTACCGGCACCGGTCAGGCGGGCAACACCCGTTCGATCAGCTCGCGGACGGCGCCGTGGCCGCCCCGGCGCGTCAGCACGACCCTGGCGGCCTCGAGCACCAGCGGATGCGCGTCGGCCACCGCCACCGGCCAGCCGACGATGCGCAGCGCCGGCAGGTCGTTCACGTCGTTGCCCAGGTACGCGATGTCGGCCAGCGCGATGCCGACCTCCTCGGCCCACCCGCGCAGCGCGGACTCCTTGTCGTCGATGCCGTGCAGCACCGGAACGCGCAGCTTGTCGGCCCGAGCCCGCACCACCGCGTTGACCTCGGTGGAGAGGATCAGCATCGGGATGCCGGCCCGCCGCAGCAGCGACACCCCCATGCCGTCTTCCCGGCTCACCCGCACCCGTTCGATGCCGTCGGCGTCGACCGTCGCCGTGTCGTCGGTGTGCACGCCGTCGAAGTCGGTCACGATCGCTCGCACCGGCACCCGGTCCGGGCTCTCGTGAAGGGCGGCGAGCGCTCGGGCGATGCGGAGCTGCTGCTCGTCGTCGATCTCGATCGCCGTCCATTCGGGCACCTCGGCGACGCGGATGCGGCCGAAGAAGCGGTGCTCCGCCTCACGGAAGCCGTCAGCGCGGAAGACGTAGAACGCGCCCGTCTCGAGGTAGTGCGGCTCGCGATCCTGGCGACGCGGGCGACGCGCGGCGTCGTGGTTGAGTGCGACGGCTGCGTCGGCATCCGCGCTGCGTGCCCAGAGGAATCCGTAAGTCTCATGGGCCGCGAACACGCTGTCCGCCCGACGCGCGCTCACCTCGCGCACGGCACGAGACAGGGCCTCGCGCGGGATGAACGGCGATGTCGCCTGCAGGAAGGCCACCGCGTCAGCCCGGTCTCCCCCGGCGGCGAGCTCGTCGAGAGCATGCAGGATGGCCGACTCCGACGACGCCGTGTCGCCGGAGATCGCGGTCGGTCGCCGCACGACTCGCGCCCCGGCCGCCTCGCTCACCGCCGCGATCTCGTCGTCGTCGGTCGACACGACCACGAGGTCGATGCCCTCGGCCTCCAGCGCCGTGCGCACGGCGCGTTCGATGAGAGGCACACCGCCCACACGGCGCAGGTTCTTGCGCGGCACGCCCTTCGACCCGCCACGTGCCGGGATGATCGCGACGACCCTGCCGGCATCCGTCCTCTGCTGCTGCTGCTGCTGCTGCTGCTGCTCGATCATGCCGCTCGTCCCCTCGCCGTCATCGCCCGTCATCGTCCGTCATCGCCCTCTGAGCACGCGCCAGGCACGCGAGAGTCTGCGCCGCGCGGCGAGCACGGTGAGCCGCACCTGCTCGACTCGACCGATGCCGCCCACCGGGCGCAGCACGCGACGGATCGCCGTCTCGCGCGGCGCCCCGGGCAACCGCAGTTCGATCAGCCTCTCGGGCGCGAAGTAGCGATCGCGATCGGACGGGCGGATGCCGGAGAGCAGCTGCTCGGCACGATCGCGGAGGTGTGCGGCGGCGACGACGGGCTGCATGACGTAGCCGACCGCGTCGATCAGGAGCTGCATGCGCGCCGGATCGCGATACGGGGAGTCCGGCCTGGTCAGCGCGTCCACGATCGTCGCAGGCACCCGGTTGCTGTTCTCGTACGGGGTCAGACGTGCGAGCACGGTGTCGGTGCCCACCGCCTCGATCTCTCGACCGAACAGGGTCTGGACGGTCGGCAGCGCCGTCGAGAATCCGGCGATGACGGCCCTGGCATCGACCCGCTCGGCCAGCGCCTCTGCGGCGAGCGCGCCGCGGTACTCGCGGAAGTCGATGCCGTGGACCGCTGCTCGGTCGCGCAGCGCGTCGCTGAGCCGAGGCGGCGCCGACGGGTGCGGCTTGAAGACGATGTGCTGTGGTCGCCGGCCGGCCGCACGATCGATCATCTCCTTCTGCAGCGCGATCTCCTCGCGCTCGCCGACCAGGCCGAGGGCGGACAGGTACTGGCCGAGGACGAGCACTGTCGGCTCTCCGTCGAGCGCGCTCTCGAGCTCCGCCGTGTCGTCGACCGCCTCGGCGGTCTCGGCGAGCACCGCCCGGAACAGATCGGGTGAGACCGGCACCGGCGTCGCGACGGGCGAGCCCACCAGCGGTGTGACCCCCGGCACCACGTCGACGTGCACGACGCGGCCGATCCGAGCGGTGATCGTGTGCGGCATCCGCACCCGCATCGGCGAGTACGTCATGAGCCCGTCGCCGATGATCGTGAGATGCGCATGAGGGAAGATCTGCATCAGGACGCGCGCCGGGGCGACCTGCGGGCTCTGCACGAGCAGTTCGAGGTCGCCGGGGTCGATCCCCCATGCCCTCGTCAGCAGTCGCCGCAGCAGCGGCAGGTCGCCGGCATCCGGCTTCCAGGAGCTCGGATGCAGCGGACCGAGCAGCGCGTCGAGATCCTCGATCCGGTCGAACCGGTCGCGGAGGCTCGCGAGCGCCGGGTCGGCGACGATGCCCACGGACGTCTCGGGCACCCGCGAGGACACGAACGGCACGAGCACGCGCTCGCCATGCTCGCCGAGCAGCCCGCCGTCGAGCGCGGCGGCGACGGTGGCGAGCCCATAGGCGCTGTGCACCGCGAAGAGCTGGGTCATGCCGCACGTCCGACCGCACGCAGCAGCGGGGCGAGCACTCGGCGACGCGGCCCGTCGAGGCGCGACAGCACGGCCGTCGTCTCACTCTGGGGCAGGCGGGCCAGCAGACCGCGGAGGCCGGCGCGCATCTCGGCGCGCAGCGACGGCGTCATCCGCCTCGATCGCACCAGGTGCCGGGACGAGAGGGCCATCACGCTCCACACCGCCTTCGGGAGGAAGCGGTCAGCCTCGGCATCCGCCTCGACGATGTCGAGCACCTCGCCCATCGCCCGCACGAAGTCCAGTTGGCGGCGGTCGCGCACCTGGGTCAGCGATGTCGACACCCCCCGGCGGTAGAGCAGGGCAGGAGCGTCGACCACCGCGAACGACCGGGACAGCAGATGCAGACGCCAGATCCACGGACGATCCTCGGCGGTGAACAGGCCGGGTGTGAACCCCGCGATTCCCTCGTCGATCAGGCGACGGTGCAGGACGCCGGCCCACGCGAACGGATAGTCGACCATGGTCGGCTCGTTCTCGGGCAGGATCGCGTCGCGCGGGGAGCCGACCGCCTCGCGCCACGGGTGAGGCGCCGGCACCAGGGTGCGCACGCCGTCCTTCACCGTGACGTGATCGGTGCGGAGCATGTCGCAGCGCAGCTCATGCAGTCGGCGCACCAGCACCGAGAGCCGCCCCGGCTGCATCCAGTCGTCGCCGTCGAGAAAGCAGAATGCGTCGCCGTCGACCCGCTCGAGCCCCTGATTGCGGGCGCTCGCGAGCCCCTTCGGCCGGGCGTTGACGATGACCTCGGCGTGCGGGAAGCGCTCGGCGTATCGACGCATGAGCATGCCGGTGTCATCACGGGAGCCGTCGTCGATCGCCACCAGCTTGAGCGCGGCGGGATCGTCGAACTGCCGTGTCAGCGTCTCGAGCGTCGTGCCGATGTAGGCGCCTGCGTCCTTGGCGGGCAGGATGACGGTCACGAGCGGTGTGCGCACAGAACTCCCCCGGGTCGACGGTGTCGGAATGCTCTCAGGCGCTCCTTGCCGGTCGGCGGCCTGCGGGTGAACGCGCGGTGACGTGATCTCGGTCGACCCCGGCGTGGCGATGCCGGATTCGCACCGCGCCCGGGGATCGGCGACGATGGGAGCATGCTCTGGCCGTTCGGAACGACGTGGCGCCCGGTGCGGCAGAAGCGCCGCAGCACGGTCGACCTGCGGTGGCTGAGCGCGCGCACCTGGACCCGCCGCTGGTACCCGCAGGGCATCGACCTGGGCCTGTGGCAGGGGCGTCGGACTCTCGCCGTGAGCTGGTTCCGGCAGCAGCTCGACGGACACCACCTGGCATCGCGGGTCGCGTTCGTCGACCTCGAGCGCTCCCGACATCTCGACGTGCTGCTCGCGATCGACGAGGACGGCGAGCTCCAGCCCGCCCGGATCCACGCCGGCGGACTCGCGTGGTTCGACGACCGCCTGTTCGTCGCAGCCACCGGCCGTGGCATCTGGGAGTTCGACCTCGCCGACATCCGGCGCGTCCGCGGCCCGGAGGCGCGACGCCTCGCCGGCGCGCGGGGACGCGGTCTGCGGGCCACCGCGCTCGTCGCGGTGCGCACCCGCGTGCACCCGCTCGACCTCCGCTGCTCGTACCTCGGCCGCGTCTACGACGACGAGGGAGTGCCCCTGCGGAGGGTGCTCATCGGCGAGTACACCCGCGACGACGAGGGACGCATCGGCGAGTTCTCCGTGCCGGACGGCGATGGCGACGAGTTCCGCGAGATCAGCCGTTTCTCGCCAGGCATCACGCACATGCAGGGCGCCGTCCGCTGGGGTGACCGGCACTTCGTCTCGCAGTCGGATCACATGCGACCCGGCGTCCTGTGGACGGGGAACCGCGATTCGCTGGCACGCGACCGGGTGCCGCTGCCCGTCGGCTGCGAGGACCTCGCGCTCGACCTCGACGAGAAGCTGCTGTGGTCGCTCGGCGAGCACCCGTGGAAGCGCGTCGTTCGCGGCATCCCGTTCCGGACGCTGGGCATCGACGGCTGACAGCTGACCCCTCAGGTCGCGAACGTAGACTGGGCAGGTGAAGAACCGTGCACCTTTCCTCGTCTACACCGTGCTGCGTCTGCTGGCCTTCCTCGTGCCGCTGGCGATCATGTGGTTCTTCTTCCCGATCTTCCGCGAGTACTGGTGGCTCGCCGCGATCTTCGCCGCGCTCATCGGCGTGAGCATCTCGATGCTGTTCCTGCGCCGGCCGCTCACCGACGCCTCGGCCCGGATCGTCGAGCGCCGCGAAGGCAAGAGCTCCGCCGCGCAGAAGGACGCCGACGTCGAGGACGACGCGATCGACGGCGCCGAGAGGGCCTGACGCACAGCGCCAGCCGGTTCGATCGGCGGCTCAGCCGGCGAGGGCCCAGAAGAACGCACCGGCATAGAGGAGTGCGGTCAGCGATGTCAGCGCCAGGGCCGTGACGAGCTCCTTCGCCTGACGATAGGTCCAGACGATCAGGATGGCCGGGAGCCCGGCGAGCAGCGCGAGCAGCCCGATCCACGCGATCGGGTACAGCAGCGCGATGAACGCGAGGATGCCGAAGGGCACGATCACGAACAGCGTGAAGAGCACCTGGGTCGCGCGCTTGCCGATCAGCACCGTCAGCGTGCGCTTGCCGACCAGGCGATCCTGATCGATGTCGCGCAGGTTGTTGGCGAGGAGCACGGCGCAGGCGAAGAGGCCCGCCGCGATCGCCCCGAGCCACGCCTGCTGGGGCAGTTCGAACGCCTGCACCCACGTCGTGCCGAGCGTCGCGACGAGGCCGAAGAAGATGAAGACGAACACCTCGCCGAGAGCGTTGTACCCGTAGGGCCTCTTGCCGCCGGTGTAGAACCACGCGGCGATGATGCACGCGGCGCCGATGGCCAGCATCCACCACTGCTCGGTGCGGACCACGATCGCGACGCCGACCGCCGCAGCGAGTGCGAAGAAGACCAACGCGGCGACGAGCACGGTGCGGGGCTTCACCCGACCGGATGCCGTCAGGCGGGCCGGGCCGACGCGCACGGCATCGGTGCCCCGGATGCCGTCGCTGTAGTCGTTCGCGAAGTTGACGCCGACCTGCAGCAGCACGGCGACCGCGAGGCACGCGAGCGCGATCACCCAGTGGAACTCCGGACCGGTGCTGCGTGCGGCGCCGGTGCCGATGACGACGGGGGCGACGGCGAGCGGCAGAGTGCGCAGCCGTGCGGCGCCGATCCAGTCGCGGACTGTGACGGGCCCGGCGTCGATGGCGGTCTGGGTCGCCGGATTGCCGCTCGCCCGCTTCGCGGGATTGCCGCTCACACGGGGCTGATTCTTCTTGCGCTTCGAGGATGCTGCCACGCAGGGAATCCTACTGGGGGCGCCGATGGACGCCCCCTCCGCGCCTCAGTCTCGGCGGAAGTTCAGATGGATGACACCGCTCTCGGCCACCTCGGAATGCAGCTCGTAGTCGTTCTCGATGCCGCGCAGTCCGTCCCAGATGCGCTGCCCGCTGCCGATCACGAGCGGGTTGACCGCAAGGTGCAGCCGGTCGACCAGGCCCCTGCGCAGGAACTGCCGCACGACGTCGATGCCGCCGCCGACGCGCACGTCCCGGTCGCCGGCCACCGCTGCAGCCCGGGCGAGCGCCTCCTCCGGGGTCGTCTCGAGGAAGTGGAAGACTGTCCCGTTGGCGAACTCGATCGGCTCGCGCCGTGCATGCGTGAGCACGAAGACCGGGACCTCGAACGGCGGCTCGTCGCCCCACCATCCGCGCCACTCGGTGTCATCGGGGTTCTGGTGCAGACCGAACATCCCGGCACCCATGATCTCGGCGCCGACGCCCTCGAAGTACTCCTGGGCGTATCTCTCGTCGACGCCGGTCGTGCCGGCACCGGACGTGTCGCCGAGCACGCGGCTGCGGAACGTCCGCGTCGCGGTGTACGCCGCGACCAGGCGCGACCAGTCCTCGCCGAACGGATTCTCGGGTGATTGGTCGGTGGTCGTCGCCAATCCGTCGAGGGAGACGTTGAGATCGACGCGGACTGCCATGTGGGCTCCTCGGTGCGGTGTTCTGGGTGTTCTCGGTCGTGCGGTGGCGGGCGGGATCAGCCGTCGGGGTTGCTGTCCTTGCCGTCGAGCCAGAGGGTGTCGGACGCATCGCCGTGCGCGCCGCCCTTGCCGACGTGCTTGTCGCTGATCTTCGGCCCCTTGAGGATCACGTGGACCATCGCCTGGGCATGCCCGTGCCCGAGGCCGTAGTCCTGCTTGAGCCAGTTGAGGACGACGGTGGACTTGGTCGTCTCGTCGAAGCCCTGCTCCTTCGCCAGTTCGATGAACTGCCGCGGGGTGAGGCCGGTCTGCGTCTCGACCTTGTCGAGGTATGCCTGGAAGGACATGGGTGCTCCTGGTGTGTCGTGGGTCAGTCCTCGGAGAGGAAGGTCTGGATGATCGTGGCGGACGCATGGATGCCGATGAGGCGCAGCGTTCCGCGACCGATGTTCGTGAAGGAGTGTGGCACGAAGGCCGGGCCCGTGGCCGTGTCACCGGCGGAGGCGACGATCGTGTCCGCGCCCACCGTGATGCGCGCCGTGCCTTCGAGCACCACCCACGTCTCGGGGTAGGGATGCCAGTGCAGCCCGGGCCCGTCGCCGGGCTGATTCTCGACGTAGAAGTAGGAGATGGCCGCACCGTGATCCGCGCCGACGAAGCGTCGGCTGTTCCCGGTTCCGATGCGGATGTCCGCTGCGGCGACGGCTGCGAGAGCAGATGACGTGGTGTTCATGAGCCCAGTCTCGACAGGCCGTGACGAACGACCTAGAGTTTCGATGTGGATCGAAACTCCGTCGTCGCAGGTGCCGGCACGCCACGCGAGGGCGTCGAGCATCCCGACCACCGCGTGGAGTTCCTTCTGAGCCCCGGAGACATCCAGGCGGTGCGATTCGGCATCTCCCCCGGGCATGAGCTCGCCCACGCCGTGCGCGTGCTGCTGCGGCCGGCCCAGCATCCCCTGCAGTGGGGATGGCTGCGCGCCGTGCGCGATCGGCTGCCTCGCGAGAGCTTCCGCCTGCTCGCCGTCGTCGTCGGCGATGACGGCTATCTTCCCGACTTCTTCACGACCGCCCCCGCATGGGACATGACACCGGAGACCGAGCTGTCGGCGCTGCGCAGCGCACCCCTCGATCCACTGCGCGTCGACCTCGGCAAGATGGTCATCCGCTCGACCGGCGCTCGCCGACGCGCACTGCGCGACATGCAGCAGCAGCCCGAACGAGCGCGGGCGATGATCGCAGACGCCTGGTCGGAGATGTGGGATGCCGCACTGGCGCCGGTCTGGCCGCAGCTGGATCGGCTGCTGCGAGCCGACATCGCGGTCCGATCGCGAGTGATCGCCACGTCGGGGATCAGAGAGATGGCCGGGGGCCTCCACCCGAAGGTGACCTGGGGCGACGGGGCCGTGCGCGTCTCGCTGCGCCGCCACAGCGAGGTCGTCGACTGCCACGGAAGCGGGCTGGTGCTCGTTCCGTCGGTGATGTCGACATGGGGGTGCATGGTGCTCACCGAGCCGCCGGCGCAACCCACGCTGTTCTACCCGGCGCGCGGGGTGACCGCCGGCTGGTCGAGGGACGCCGCCGAGATCTCCGGGGCGCTGGGCGCGCTCGTCGGCCCCGCTCGCGCCGGCATCCTCCTGGGAACCGGCACGTCCCGCACGACCTCGCAGGTCGCTCAGGACGCGGGAATCGCGGTGTCGACCGCATCCCACCACCTCACCGTGCTGCGCGACGCAGGACTGATCTCGAGCGAGCGCGACGGCGCGAGGATGCTGCATCTGCGCACGCCCCTCGGCGAGGCGATGGTCGGCGCCGCACTGTGAGCACCGCGCGTCCGCGCTATGCGGATGCGTCCGGCGCGACCGAGATGATCGGCCGGTGCTCGTAGTAGGTCTGCAGCACGACCGTGGTGCGGGTGCTCACGTTCGCGGCCAGCCGGATGTCGCGCACGAGCTCTTCCAGCGCGCGGGGCGAGGCGACCCGCACGAACAGCATGTAGCTGGCGTCTCCCGCGATCGAGTGGCACGCCTCGATCGCGTCGAGGTGTTCGAGAAGCTCGGGGGCATTGTCGGGCTGCGCCGGGTCGAGCGGCGTGATCTCGATGAAGGCGGACAGGGGCGTGCCGACGAGTTCGGGGTCGAGGATCGCGCGGTAGCCGGTGATGATCCCGCGCGTCTCGAGGCGACGCAGACGTGACTGCACGGCCGACACGGAGAGGCCGACAGCATCGGACAACTGGGACAGTGTCGCACGGCCGTCTCGTGAGATCTCGGCCAGGATCGCGCGGTCGACAGAGTCATCCATAGATGTAATATTATCGTCAGGATTCCGTATATGCCGGAATCTTTCCGTCAAACTCTCCGATCGGAGGTCCCGATGTCCATCATTTCTGCCCACAGCACCGCTGTTCAGGCCATCGTCGGCGAACCCGAGGTCGTCGAGGACGCATCGATCGCCGAGCAGAGCGTCGCCTGGGCTCAGCTCAAGGACGCCGCGATCGCGATCCGCGAGATGCAGATCAAGGACGGATCGATCCCGGATGCCGCGCACCACGCCGCGGCGCGCGACCTCGTCGCCGCGATCACCGCCGGCATCCGCGCACTCGCTCCCGCCTTCCCGCACGACGCCGAGTACCTCGCCGCCTCCGTCGTCGACTTCGACCGCTGGGTCTCGGAGGGCTTCGGCGTGCCGGACTTCCTCGACTCGCTCCTGGCGTTCCAGCCGCAGCAGCACCGCGTCGACGGCATCCGCCACCTGGTCGTCTTCCCGATGTACACGCAGAACGGATCGAGCGACCGAATCGTCGAGGCGCTGATCGTCGAGACGATCTGGCCCGAGTTCATCGCCGCCCTCGAGGCCGGCGACTACGGCAACAAGCTGTTCGTCTCGCTGCGTCTGGTCGACTTCACGCCCGGCTACGACACCAACTCGGCCGTGCTGTTCCCCGAGACCGTCGCGATGCGCGAGATCCCCTCGTTCACATGGGGCGCGATCTTCCAGGACCGCGAGGCCGCACGCTACCGCCGGGTCACCCGCGCCGCTGCCGCGATCACCAACCTCGACCTGCCTGAGCGCGCGAGCGCGATGCTCGACGATCAGCAGGTGGCTGAGAAGACCTTCGTCATGTGGGACATCATCCACGACCGCACCCACATGCGCGGCGACCTGCCCTTCGACCCGTTCATGATCAAGCAGCGGATGCCGTTCTTCCTCTACTCGCTCGAGGAGATGCGCTGCGACATGACGGCGTTCCGCGAGTCGGTGAACATCGAGCGCACCCTCGCGGCCCGCATCGCCGCGGGTGAGGAGCTCACCGAGACCGAGCAGGAGATGCACGACTACGCGCACCTCGTGCAGTACGCGGTGATCTTCGACCGGATCTTCCGCTTCTCGATCACCGGCACCCGCACGCGCAACTACGACGCCGTCGGCGGACAGCTGCTGTTCGCCTGGCTGCACCAGCGCGGCGTGCTGCACTGGACCGACACGGCGCTCACCTTCGACTGGGACAACGTGCCGGATGCCGTCGTGGCTCTGGGCGACGCGATCGACGACCTGTACTGGCACTCGATCGACCGCCCGAAGGTCGCGCACTGGCTTGCCGCGTACGACCTCGTGCGCGGCACGCTCACGCCGCACCCGGCATCGCAGTGGGCCCGCGGTCTGTCGGACGAGATCCTCGCCGGCGCGCCGAAGGGTTACACGGATGCCGTGATGGACGACGAGTTCCCGCTGTCGATGTTCTTCGAGACCCTCGACAAGAAGATGAAGGCGGTCATCGAGTCGACCGTCGGCATCCGGGGCACCGACGACTGACTCGAATCGCGCATTTCTGGGGTCCGATCGTGTGGTGCGACCGGACGCAGCGTCTGCGGCCATTCCTGCCCGGGGTGGCCGCAGAACTGTTTCTTCACGAGAGTTGAGCACATGAGCGTCACCGACCGCACGATCCTCCTCGCCGGAGCCACCAGCCCGTCTGGCCTCGCCCTGGCGCGAGCACTCGTCGACGCCGGCGCGCGCGTCGTCGCCACCGGCCGATCTTCAGAACGGCTGCACGCGCTCGACGCACTCGGCGCACAGGTCGAGGTGGCCGACGCGACCTCGCTGGCGTCGATGACGGAACTCGCTTCCCGCCTGCAGGCGATCGACGCCGTGATCCCGCTGGTCGGCGGCTGGCGCGGCGGAGGGGGCCTCGCCGGGCAGACCGACGACGACCTGCACGCGCTTATGCCCGCGTTCGATGCGGTGCGCGCCACCAGCCGCGCCTTCGACTCCCTGCTGCGCGCCTCTGACGCCGGACGTTTCGCGATCGTCTCGTCGACAGCGGTCGGTCGCCCTCTGGCGGGAGGCGCGAACTACGCCGCCGTCAAGGCCGCGAGCGAGGCGTGGACGCGCGCGGTGGCGCAGGGCTTCGCGAAGGCAGCGCGGGATGCCGTCGAGCCCCTGCGCGCGGCATCGGTCGTCTTCCGCGCCAAGGCACTGGACCCGGACTCGCTCGCGCCGCAGGTGCTCGCGCTGTGGGATGCGGACGCCGCCGATCTCAACGACCGGATCATCACGCTCGACTGATCACCGCAGCCCGTTCCGCCGCCGACGCGTTCAGCTGGTGACGCCGTTCCGCTAGCGGCGCGCCTCCGGCACCTCAGGAGGGAGCCCTCGGAGCGGCGGCGGAGCATCCGCGACGCGCGCATCGACGCTGCGGTCCTCCGCGGAATCCACTCGGCCCTCGGCCACCGCGTCCGCGTTCCACTCGGCGCCGGCGCCCGTGCCGCCGCCCGTGTTCTCGCCTGCGTCGTCCGGTGCGCCGTCGCCGCCGCCGTCGGGTTCGCCGTCGCCGGGATTCTGCTCCGGCGCGTTCGCGTAGAGCTCGGTGAGCTTGCGATACGACTTCGTGAAGAAGGCCAGCGTCGCGGCGATCACCATGATGATGCCCGCGAACAGGCAGATCAGGGCGATGCCCCGAGCCTCACCCTCACCCAGCAGCCATTCCCACTGCTGCTGCCCCTCGGGCGTCCTCATGTACGGGATGATCAGGAACTCCGCGATCGGCGCGATGAGGAATGCCGTGATCGGAGCGGCTGCGGCCTCCATCGCCGCGGCGACGCCGAACACACGCCCCTGCCTGTCATAGCGGACGACCTTCTGGATGATGGTCTGCTCGGCCGCCTCGACGGGCGGCACGAGGGCCATGTAGATCCACATGCCGACGACGTAGAGCGGCCACCATTCGCGCAGCATGAACACCGACCCCAGGATGCCCATCGCGATCACGACGAGGAGCAGGGTGCGCATGGGTTTCGCCCCGAGGCCGAACTTCGCCACGAGCCCGCCGCCGATCAGGAACCCGGTCGACGCGAACGCCAGCGCGAAGCCCCACATCTGCGCGTCGAAGAGCGTGAGACCGTACGGATCCATCAGCGCCATGTACACGCCGCCGATGAGGTTGTTGAACGTCGAGAAGATGATCAGCGCGAACAGTCCGGGGGCCAGCCGGATCGCCGCCACACTGCCGCGGAAGTCGAGGGCGCTCTTCGCATCGGGGTCTGGCTGCGGCGCCCCCTCGGGGATGCGGATGAAGAGCAGGTGCACGAAGGTCAGCACCATCGCGCCGATCGCGATCGCGAGCGTCCACCCCATGCCCAGGAAGCCGATGGACAGCCCGGAGAAGACGCTGGTCACGAGGAAGGCCAGACCCTGCACCGTGCCGACCAGGCCGTTGGCGTTGGCCCGTCGATCTTCGGGGACGAGCAGCGTGACGGTCGTCGAGAGCGCGATGTTGCGGAGCTGCTCGATCACCCCGCCGAACAAGATGATCGCCGAGAACAGCCAGAACCACGGACCGCCGAGGTCGAGCAGCGCCGCCTCCGGCTGCCAGACGTAGAGAACGCCGGCGATCAGGAAGGCGACCGCCGAGATGACGCTCGAGAGCAGCATCACCGCGTGTTTGCGATTGCGGTCGACGATGGTGCCGAAGATCATCGCGAAGAAGGCGATGAACAGCATGTACGCGCCGCCGATGACGCCGGTCGCGAGCACGGACTGCGTCTCGATGTAGACCCAGAAGGTCAGCGCGAACCACAGAAAGCTCGTCGTCACGTTCGCGATGAGCGTGTTGACGAGGACGTTCGCGAAGGCGGTCTTCGCAGCGCTGCGCTCCATGAATTAGAGGGTAGGCGGGGCCTCGGACATTCGCTAGAGCGGTATGCCGGCCGGGGGACGCCGGGCTCGGCATCCGCCCGTAGGCTTGTGCGGTGACTATTCAGCATGACCCCGCGGTCCGGGGCTTCGCCAGCGACAACTATTCCGGCGTCCACCCCGAGGTCCTCGCGGCCATCGCAGCGGCGAACGGCGGCCACCAGGTCGCGTACGGCGAGGACGCCTACACCGCCCGTCTGCAGGAGGTGTTCCGCGCCCACTTCGGCGAGGGCGTCCAGGCGTTCCCGGTGTTCAACGGCACGGGTGCGAACGTCACCGGCCTGCAGTCGATGCTGCCCCGCTGGGGAGCCGTCATCGCGGCATCCTCCGCGCACATCAACGTCGACGAGGGCGGAGCGCCCGAGAAGATCGGCGGATTCAAGATCCTCGCCGTGCCGACCGACGACGGCAAGCTCACGCCGGAGCTCGTCGACCGCGAGGCCTGGGGCTGGGGCGACGAGCACCGCGCGCAGCCGCTCGTGGTCTCGATCACGCAGTCGACCGAGCTCGGCACCCTCTACTCCGTCGACGAGATCCGGGCTCTCGCCGATCACGCGCACGAACGCGGCATGACCCTGCACCTCGACGGCGCGCGCATCTCGAACGCGGCCGCAGCCCTCGACGTGCCGCTGCGCGCGTTCACCCGCGACGCCGGCGTCGACGTGCTCAGCTTCGGCGGCACGAAGAACGGCGCCATGCTCGGCGAGGCCATCGTGGTGCTGAACCCCGAGGCATCGAACGGACTGCAGTACTCCCGCAAGTTCAACATGCAGCTGTCGTCGAAGATGCGCTTCGTCTCCGCCCAGCTCATCGCGCTGCTCGAAGGAGACCTGTGGCTGCGCAACGCCCAGCACGCGAACGCCATGGCGCAGCGGCTGCGCGGGGCGATCGAGGCCGGCATCGCGGCCGGTGAGATCACCGGCGTCTCGTTCACGCAGCCGACCCAGGCGAACGGCGTGTTCGCGCAGCTGCCCGATGGCATCGCCGACCAGCTGCGCGAGAAGTTCCGCTTCTACGACTGGGATGCCGCGCGCAACGAGGTGCGGTGGATGTGCGGCTTCGACACCGAGGAGTCCGACGTCGACGAGTTCGTCGCAGAGCTCGCGCGCCTCACGACACGCTGAGCTGAGCGGAACCGAGCGGATCGGCTAGCGCAGCAGACCGAGGTTCGCGAGCGCCAGGCGGATGAGGGTGCCTCGCCCGCCCTCCATCTCGGCGGCGACGGCGTCCGATGCCGCGGCCTCGGGCGAGAACCAGGTGACCTCGAGTGCATCCTGGCGCGGCTCGCACGTGCCGGTGACCGGCACCACGAACGCGAGCGAGACGGCATGCTGACGGTCATCGTGGTAGGCGCTGACCCCCGGGATCGGGAAGTACTCGGCGACCGTGAAGGGCAGCGGCTGCGGCGGCAGCAGCGGGAACGCCATCGGGCCCAGATCGTTCTCGACATGGCGGAACAGCGCATCGCGGATCGTCTCGCCGAACCGCACTCGCCCCGAGACGATGGTGCGCGTCATCTCGCCCATGGGCGTCGAACGCAGCAGGATGCCGATCTCGGTCACCTGCCCGGAGCCATCGGTCCTCACCGGGATCGCCTCGACGTAGAGCATGGGCAGATGGCGTCTCGCCTCCGCCAGCTCGAAGTCGCTCAACCACCCCGGGTTGGAGTCACGCGAGGGCTGTGCGGCGCCGAAGCCCTCCATGCCGTCGTCGGGCTCGGGGTCGGGATCAGGTGTGCGGACGGCCATGTCTCCTTTCTACCAGCAGCGCCCTCCGGCGAACACCGACTTGAGGCCACGGCATACGATCCGATGATCGTCTCCTGCGGGTGTCGGACGGCGCTGGCAGGATGGGACCGTGAGCGAAGAACTGATGATCGACGGGCTCCTCACGCGCTGGTCGACGGAAGATCGCGCGGGGATGCCGCTGCTGGTGCTGCTGCACGGATACGGCGCCGACGAGCACGACCTGTTCGGTCTCGTCCCTTACCTGCCGGACGGCATCGTGGTCGCGTCCGTCGCCGCCCCGCTCGCTCCCCCGTGGCCGATGCCCGGGCGCTCGTGGTACGCCATCGAGGGTCTCGACGGCCGCAGCTCGGCATCCGTCACCGTCGCGGCAGAGGCGTTCCTGCGCTGGCTCGACGATGTCAGGGCCGACGCCCCTGCCGTGGCCCTTCTCGGGTTCTCGCAGGGTGCCGCCGTCGCCCTGCAGGCCATGCGACTCGCGCCCGGGAGCATCGACACCGTGGTGGCCCTCAGCGGTTACGCCGCGCCCGGCGAGCTGCCGGGCGACGATGCGCTGACCGAGGCGCGACCGCACGTCTTCTGGGGCCGAGGCACGAACGACCAGGTGATCCCCCAGGCGCTGGTCGCGCACACCGCCGAGTGGCTTCCGGCGCACTCCGAGTTGTCCGGACGCGTCTACACCGGGCTCACGCACAGCATCTCGGAGGAGGAGCTCCGAGACGTGCGCGCGTTCCTCACGAAGTGGTTGGAGCGCGCCGTCGAGGCGTGACCGCCCCCGCACGCAGCCGCGACACGCCCGGGGTTGCGAAACTCCGACACGCCCGGGTATCGTCGTTGAGTCCTGTCCGCCGTGTCTGGAAGTCCTTTGATCTGATCCGTCGCCTCCGCGCTCATTTTTCCGCGCGCTGACCCGACGATCGCCGACTCCACGGCAGACCACCGCCCGCTGTCCTTCGACAGCGACCCGCTCAGACGGGCCCATCGGGCGACCGGTGTCAGTGCACCCTCGCACTGGACAGGAGACACCATGTCAGTCCCCACTCTTCATTCATCGGTCACCCTCGATCGACTCACCTTCACCTGGCCCGACGGCACGTCAGCGCTCGACTCGGTCTCCGGATCATTCGGCTCCAGTCGCACCGGCCTCGTCGGTCGCAACGGAGCCGGCAAGTCCACGCTGCTGCGGCTGATGGCGGGCGAGCTGACCCCGACGGCCGGACACCTCACCACCACCGGCGAGGTCGCCTACCTGCCGCAGCAGCTCACACTCGACGTCGACCGCCGGGTCGCCGATCTTCTCGGAGTGGCTCCCGCCCTCGACGCTGTCCGTGCGATCGGTGCGGGCGACGTCGATCAGGTGCACTTCGACACGGTCGGCGACGAGTGGGACATCGAAGCGCGCGCCGAGATGTCCCTGGCCGACGCCGGGCTCGCCCCCGAGTTCCTCGACCGGAGGGTCGGCGAGCTGTCGGGTGGTGAGGCCGTGCTGGTCGCGATCGCCGGCATCCGTCTCCGGCGCGCGCCGATCACCCTGCTCGACGAACCGACCAACAATCTCGACCGCGACGCCCGCGCGAGACTCGCGGCGATGGTCCGCTCGTGGAAGGGCACACTCATCGTTGTCAGCCACGACCTGTCGCTGCTCGAACTGATGGACGACACCGCCGAGCTCTACGCCCAGACGCTGAGCGTGTTCGGCGGGCCGTACTCCGAATGGCGCGCCTGGTTGGACGCCGAGCAGGATGCCGCGAGGCAGGCGGAGGTGACGGCGAAACAGGAGTTCCGCAAGGAGAAGCGCCAGCGCATCGAGGCCGAGGTCAAGCTCGCCCACCGAGCGCGCACCGCCAAGAAGGCCGAGATCGAGAAGCGCGTGCCGAAGATCGTGGCCCACGGGCGCAAGATGGCGGCCGAGGTGTCGGCGGGCAGGCTGCGCACGGAGGTCGGGGCGAAGGAGGATGCCGCCCGCACCGCGCTCGACGATGCGGGGCGGCGCCTGAGGTCCGACGCGTCGATGAAGATCGAGCTGCCGGATCCGCAGGTGTCGCGCAGTCGTCGCATCGCGACGATCGGCGATGGCGAGAGGTCGTGGATCATCCAGGGTCCCGACCGGGTCGCGCTGATCGGGCGCAACGGCGCCGGAAAGACCACGCTGCTCGAACGGCTCGTGGCCGACGTCGGCCACGACTCCGGAGAAGCGCCGCCGCTCGACGCGGATCGGCCCGATCCGTCGGGTGACGGCGCGGATCTCCGGAGTTCCGGAGCGCGCCTCGTCGCGACACCTCTCACCGACCGGATCGGCTACCTGCCGCAGCGCGTCGACGGGCTCGACGAGAACCGGTCGGTGTTCGAGAACATCGCGGATGCCGCACCGCAGGTGCCCGAGAAGGAGCTGCGCAATCGCCTCGCACGGTTCCTCATCCGAGGGGCCACCGCGGAGCGACCTGTCGCCGCTCTGTCAGGCGGGGAGCGGTTCCGCGTGGCTCTGGCGAAACTGCTGCTCTCGGACCCCGCACCCCACCTCGTGGTGCTGGACGAGCCGACGAACAACCTCGACATCGACACGGTCGATCAGCTGGTCGAGGCGCTCCGGGCATACCGCGGGGCGGTGCTGGTCGTGAGTCATGACGATGCGTTCCTCGCGCGTCTCGACCTGGGGCTCACGCTCGAGATCGACGTCGACGGCTCACTGACCGCGAGGTGAGCTCACGCCCGTCGGCTCCGCATCGCCCGGGTATGGGCGATCGCGGGGTCGGCGGCGAGCAGGGTGTAGTCCTCGGATTCTCGAGGGACGAGCGCGACCCGCCCCTCGGCGTCGTGGGCGATCCCCCACCCGTAGCGTTTTCCCAGCGGTGATGAGCGCAGGCAGGGCTGCCCCTTCGAGAAGAACGCCTCGCGTGCGGCGGAGTCGTCGGGGTCGATCCCGGCACGCAGCGCATGCGTGGTGAAGATCACGTCGTCGGAGGTGCGCGCATACGGCTCCTGCGCGATCAGTCGATAGTGCAGTGCGGCGATCGTAGGCCTCTCACCCGTCGGCGGCTCTTCGGCGTGGTCGACGGGACAGTCTTCTGCGACCTCGATGAACGTGCTCGCATAGTTCGTGGTGTGCGTCGCCATGCCTACAGCATGCCCTCACCCTCGGACAATGCCGACCCCGATGTCGGTGGCACGGGTGATGATGGAGGGATGAGCGACGTGCTCGAACGCTTCACCCCTGCCACGCAAGACTGGTTCCGGGGTGCGTTTCCCGAACCCACGCCCGCCCAGTCGGGCGCCTGGAATGCGATCTCTGCCGGAAAGCACGCGCTCGTCGTCGCACCGACCGGCTCGGGCAAGACGCTCTCGGCCTTCCTCTGGGCGATCGACAGCGTGTTCCGCGAGCGCATCGAGCAGCCCACCCCTCCCGCGAAGCGCACGAAGGCCGCCGACGCCTCGCGCACGCGCATCCTCTACATCTCGCCGCTGAAGGCGCTCGGCGTCGACGTGGAGCGCAACCTGCGCTCGCCTCTCATCGGCATCGGCCAGTCGGCCAGGCGGCTCGGCGTCGAGGCCCCTTCGGTGACGGTCGGCGTGCGCTCGGGCGACACGACCTCGAGCGATCGCCGCAAGCTGGTCTCCGATCCGCCCGACATCCTCATCACGACCCCCGAGTCGCTGTATCTGATGCTCACCAGTCGCGCCGGCGAGACGCTTCGCGATGTGCACACGGTCATCATCGACGAGGTGCACGCGGTCGCCGCGACCAAGCGCGGAGCCCACCTCGCGGTGAGCCTCGAGCGTCTCGATGCGCTGCGTCGCACCCACGGCCACGACCAACCCGCACAGCGCATCGGCCTGTCGGCCACCGTGCGTCCGATCGACGAGGTCGCGCGGTTCCTCGGCGGTGCGGCCCCTGTCGAGATCGTCGCGCCGCCGGCGTCCAAGACGTTCGAGCTGGGCGTCGTGGTGCCGATGGACGACATGACCAATCCGCCACCCCCTCCCGGCGCGCCGAAGGATGCCGGAGATGCGGCGGATGCGGAGTACACCGAGGTCACCGGCTCCGTGTGGCCCCACGTCGAGGAGGCGATCGTCGATCGCATCCTGCAGAACAAGTCGACCATCGTGTTCTCCAACTCGCGTCGCCTCGCCGAGCGCCTCACCGGGCGACTCAACGAGATCTACTCCGAGCGCATCGGCGTCGCACTGCCCGAGGCCTCCGTGCCGGCAGCCATGATGGCGCAGGCAGGTGCCACCGCCGGAGCAGACCCCGTGCTCGCCAAGGCGCACCACGGGTCGGTCTCGAAAGAGCAGCGCGCCCAGGTCGAAGAAGAGCTCAAGTCCGGTGTCCTGCGCTGCGTCGTCGCGACGAGCAGCCTCGAGCTCGGCATCGACATGGGTGCGGTCGACCTGGTGATCCAGGTCGAGGCTCCGCCGTCCGCGGCCTCCGGTCTGCAGCGCGTCGGGCGAGCAGGTCACCAGGTCGGCGAGATCAGCCGGGCCGCCCTCTTCCCGAAGCACCGCGGCGACGTGCTGCACACCGCGATCGTCACCGAGCGGATGCTAGCGGGCAAGATCGAGGCGATCCAGGTGCCCCGCAATCCACTCGACATCCTCGCGCAGCAGACGGTCGCCGCCAGCGCCCTCGGCGAGATCAGCGTCGAGGAGTGGTTCGAGACCGTGCGTCGCTCGGCTCCGTTCCAGTCGCTCCCGCGATCGGCCTACGAGGCGACGCTCGACCTGCTCGCCGGACGGTTCCCCTCCGATGAGTTCGCCGAGCTCCGCCCGCGGCTGGTGTGGGACAGAGACGCCGGCACCCTGACCGGACGTCCGGGCGCGCAGCGCATCGCCGTCACGAGCGGGGGCACAATCCCCGATCGCGGACTCTTCGGGGTCTTCGTCGCCGGCGAGTCGACCGGCGCCCGCGTCGGCGAGCTCGACGAGGAGATGGTCTACGAGTCGCGAGTGGGCGACGTCTTCACGCTCGGCACGACGAGCTGGCGGATCGCCGAGATCACCCATGACCGGGTCAACGTCATCCCCGCCTACGGCCAGCCCGGCAAGGTGCCGTTCTGGCACGGAGACGGCATCGGCCGACCGTTCGAGCTCGGCGAGGCGCTGGGGAGGTTCTCGCGAGAGGTCTCCGCCGCGACTCCCGAGAAGGCCGCCCAGCGACTGATCGAAGCCGGACTCGACGCGCAGGCGCGGATGAACCTGATGGCGCACCTGACCGAGCAGCGCGAAGCGACCGGAACGCTGCCGACCGATCGCACTCTGACGGTCGAGCGCGGGCGCGACGAGGTCGGCGACTGGCGGGTCATCCTTCATTCCCCGTACGGCATGAAGGTGCATGCACCGTGGGCGCTGGCGATCAACGCCCGCATCCGCGAGCGACTCGGAGTCGAGGGCTCTGCGGTCGCGAGCGACGACGGCATCATCGTGCGCATCCCGGATGCCGAGGCCGAGCCGCCCGGGGCCGAGCTCTTCGTGTTCGACCCGGATGAACTCGAGCAGCTCGTCACCCAGGAGGTCGGCGGCTCGGCGCTGTTCGCGTCGCGCTTCCGCGAATGCGCGGCGCGCGCGCTGCTCATGCCGCGCACCAACCCCAACCGGCGCACCCCGCTGTGGCAGCAGCGTCAGCGTTCGGCGCAGCTGCTCGAGGTGGCGCGCCGGCACCCGACGTTCCCCGTGATCCTCGAGACGCTCCGTGAGGTCCTGCAGGACGTCTACGACCTGCCCTCGCTGCGCACGCTGGCGGTGTCGATCGCCGACCGGCGCATCCGGCTCGTCGAGACGCAGCCGCCTCAGCCCTCGCCCTTCGCCCGCGACCTGCTGTTCGGCTACGTCGGTGCCTTCATGTACGAAGGGGACTCCCCCCTCGCCGAGCGCCGGGCGGCCGCCCTCTCGGTCGACCCCGCGCTGCTCGGCGAGCTGCTCGGCACAATCGAGCTCCGCGAGCTGCTCGACCCCGACGTCATCGCCCAGTTCGAGAAAGAAGCGCAGCGCCTCGACCCCGAGCGACGAGCGCGAGGTCTCGAAGGCGTCGCCGATCTGCTGCGGATGCTCGGTCCGATGGATGCCGCCGAGATCGACGCACGACTCGACCCGGAGACGGGGTCCGCGTCCGACCACCTCGACGCGCTGATCGCCGCCCGCCGCGCGATCCCCGTCACCGTCGCCGGCACCACGCGCGTCGCAGCCATCGAGGACGCCGGTCGGCTGCGTGACGCACTCGGTGCCGCGCTGCCCACCGGCATCCCCGTCGCATTCCTCGAACCGCTCGCCGATCCGCTCGGCGACCTCATCGCGCGCTATGCCCGCACGCATGGTCCCTTCACGACGGATGCCGTCTCGACGCGATTCGGGCTCGGCGCCGCCGTCGCGCGGCATACCCTGCAGCGGCTCGAGCACTCGGGCAGACTGACCAGCGGTTACTTCCTGCCCGAGGCCTCGGGCACGGGGAACGAGACCGAATGGTGCGACACCGAGGTGCTGCGCCGCCTGCGGATGCGGTCGCTCGCCGCGATCCGAGGCAGCGTCGAGCCCGTGTCGCCCGAGGCGTATGCGCGCTTCCTGCCGGACTGGCAGCACCTGGGACGCCCGCTCGAGGGACTCGACGGGGTGCTCGCGGTGATCGAGCAGTTCGCCGGGGTGCCCGTGCCCGCGAGCGCGTGGGAGTCGCTCGTGCTGCCCTCTCGGGTGCGCGACTACTCCCCCGCCCTGCTCGACGAGCTCACTGCCTCGGGAGAGGTCATCTGGTCGGGCCACGGCACGCTGCCGGGGCGCGACGGCTGGGTCTCGCTGCATCCCGCAGACCTCGCGCCGTTCACGCTGCCCGAGCCCGACGACGAGATCGCCGCCGACTCGCTCGAGGCCCGAGTGCTGATCGCGCTGGATGCGGGTGGCGCGTACTTCGCCGGTCAGCTGAAGGACATGACCGGCGCCGAGAACGAGCAGTCCGTGCTCGAGGCGCTGTGGGCGCTGACGTGGGGCGGCCGGGTCACCAACGACACCTTCGCCCCGATCCGGTCGCTGCTGGCCGGTGGTTCCCAGGCGCACCGGGTCACCCGACGCGCTCCGCGCACGCGCACCTATCGGGGGATGTCGCTGGCACGGACCGCGCCCCGACCGACGTCGATCGGCGGGCGCTGGTCGCTGCTGCCCACCGTCGACACGGATGCCGCTCGTCGTGCGACCGTCACCGCAGGGCTGCTCCTCGACCGCTACGGCGTGGTCACCCGCGGAGCCGTGCAGGCCGAGGGCGTGCCGGGCGGGTTCGCGCAGACATACCGGGTCCTCGCCGGCTTCGAGGAGGCTGGGCACTGCCGCCGCGGCTATGTGATCGAGAGGCTCGGCGCGGCGCAGTTCGCGGCATCCGCCACCGTCGACCGACTTCGCACGTTCGCCGGGCTCGCCGATCCGCCTCCCCGCAATGCCGTCACGCTCGCCGCGACAGATCCCGCCAACCCCTACGGCGCGGCGCTCGGATGGCCCAAGCGCGACGAGGTCTCGCATCGCCCCGGGCGCAAGGCCGGAGGCCTGGTGGTGATCGTCGACGGATCGCTCGTCCTCTACCTCGAACGCGGGGGACGCACGGTGCTGTGCTTCACCGACGACGCCGAGGTGCTGCGCGCGGCAGCGACCGACCTCGCAGCGACCGCCCGCGCGCGGCGCCTCGACACCCTCACGGTCGAGAAGGTCAACGGCGAAGGCGTGTACGGCACCGAGCTCGCCCTCGCTCTGCAGGAGTCCGGATTCGTGGCCACCCCTCGCGGCTACACGCTGCGCAAGGCGATCTGACCGGCCCATGACCACTGCTTCTAGGCTGGACGCATGATCGGGGAGTTCATCAGCGGCGTCCGCACCCTGCTGCGCGGTTTCGGCACATGGCGGCGCCGACCGGGGCTCATGGCCCTCGGTCTCGTACCGGGCTTCATCGCCGCGCTGGTGCTGCTCGCCGGACTCGTGCCGCTCGCGCTCACTCTCGGGCCGATCTCCGACGGTCTCACCCCCTTCGCCGACGGCTGGATCCCGGCCTGGCGCTCGGTGCTGCGCGCCGCCGTGGGCATCGTGATCTTCGCCGCGGCGCTCGCACTCGCGAGCGCCGTGTTCAGCGCCCTCGCCCTGACGATCGGCGACCCTTTCTACCAGCGCATCTGGCGCGCTGTCGAGGCCGATCTCGGCGACGCCCCGCCCTCGGACGGCGGCGGATTCTGGATGGCGGTCGGCGAGGGCCTGAGACTCGTGGTCCTCGGCATCCTGATCGCGATCGCCGTGCTGCTGCTCGGTCTCGTCCCTCTCATCGGCGGATTCCTCGGTGCGGTGGGCGGCGTCGTGCTGTCGGGACGGATGCTCGCCCGCGAGCTCACCGGGCGGGCGTTCGACGCCCGCGATCTCAGCCCTGCCGACCGGGCGGTGCTGTTCCGCGGCAGCCGCGCGCGCGTGCTCGGCTTCGGTGTCGCCACGCAGCTGTGCTTTCTGATCCCCGGCGGGGCTGTCGCGGTCATGCCCGCCGCTGTCGCGGGTGCCACTGTCCTCGCGCGCACCATGCTGCAGCGCACGCCGCTGCCACAGCACACTCCGCAGCACCCGTCACAGCACACTACGCAGCACACTCCACAGCACGCTCCTCCGCCTCCCCTGCCGGGCAGCGTCTCGGCGCCGCTGCCGCCACCCCCCGGGTCAGGGCACGCCTGATGCCCGAGGGCGATACCGTCTTCCGCACCGCCAGACGTCTCGACGAGGCGCTGGTCGGCGGTGAGGTGGCGCGCTTCGACCTTCGGGTGCCGCGATTCGCGACGCTCGATCTGACGGGTCAGCCGATCCTCTCGTCGATCGCGCGCGGCAAGCATCTGCTGCTGCGGATCGGCGACAGCACGCTGCATTCCCATCTGCGCATGGACGGCGCCTGGCTCGTCTACCGGGCGGGTGAGAAGTGGCGGCATCCGGCGTTCAAGGTCCGCGCGATCGTCGGCACGGCGCAGCGCGAGGCGGTGGGCATCGACCTCGCCGAGATCGAGGTCGTTCCGACCCGCGACGAGGACGAGCTCGTCGGCCATCTCGGCCCCGATCCGCTCGGCCCGGACTGGGATGCCGTCGAGGCCGCCAGACGCGTGAGCGCCGACACCCGCAGCATCCACGTCGCCCTTCTCGACCAGCGGAACGTCGCGGGGTTCGGCAACGAATACGCCGCCGAACTCCTGTTCCTCCGCGGAATCCTGCCGACGACCCCCGCACCGGAGGTCGACGTTCCCGCACTGCTCGACCTCGGCGTGCGCACGATCCGCGCGAACCGCGATCGTCGCCATCGCACCTTCACCGGAGTCGATCGCCCCGGTCAGGGGACGTGGGTGTACGGACGTGCCGGACGCCAGTGCCGCCGCTGCGGAACCCCCATCAGACGCGGCGAGCAGGGCGCGGATCCGACCCGCGAGAGGATCACATTCTGGTGCCCCGTGTGTCAGCGATGACCCGCATCCATGCTCGGGAATGAATCCGGCACCCCCGTGGTTATTGATATATCCGGAGAACTCCGGAACACGGGAGGAATCGTGGGAAAGAACTACGTCGACATCGAGAACGACCAGGGCGCCACGCTGCGATACCGCAAGCACGCCAACGGTCGCGGTCTCGTCGCGCACGGCGCGAAGGTCCATCCGAAGGCGCACATCGAAGCGGGCGCCTACATCGAACCCGGCGCCCGTATCGGCGCGGGGGCGACCATCGCCCGCGGCGCATGGATCGAACCGGATGCCGTGATCGGCGAGGGTGCGCACGTCGACGCGCACGCACACATCGGCCAGGGTGCCGCCGTCGGAGACGGCGCGCACATCGGCGTCCGCACCGAGGTCGGCGCGGGAGCGCGGATCGTCCGCGGTGCGCGCATCGGCGACGACGAGACGGTCGCGGCCGGACTGACGGTCGCCACCGACCCGAAGGGGCTGTGGCTCGCGGCCTGATCGGCCGCGCTCTCAGAACGTCTCACCGCATCCGCCGGGTACCCTGGAGCACATGGCGACTCAGGGACGACGACCGGCAGGACGTGCCGGCAAGGGCTCGCCCGTGCGGCGCAACAAGGCCGCACCGGCTCAGCGGTTCCCGCCGCCCAAGCCTCCGAAGAAGACCGCCAAGGTCATCTTCGACGCGCCGGACACCGAACCGGAGCAGCCGCGTACATTCCGTCTCGGGGTCGTCCCCGGCGCGACACCGGGCAAGTGGATCGATGCTTGGAAGCAGCGGATGCCGCATGTGCCCATCGAGCTGGTGACGATCGAGGTCGCCGATCAGCGAGACGCCATCGGCGACCTCGATGCGGCCCTCGTGCGCCTGCCGCTGTCGGATGAGAACCTGCACATCATCACGCTGTACGACGAGGTGCCGGTGGTGGTCGCATCGATCGAGTCGCACCTTCTCGCGGCCGACGAGCTGACCGTCGCCGACCTGTCGGGCGAGACCGTGATGGTCCCGACCGACGATGCGCTCGGTCCGATCGACATCCCGGGTGCCGTCGCGCCGGCCTTCGCACCGCTGTCGGTCGCGGACGCCATCGTGACCGCCGCCACCGGGACGGGCATCGTGATCGTCCCCATGTCGCTCGCACGCCTGCACCACCGCAAGGATGTCGGCCACAGACCCCTGGCCGACGGCCCCACCTCGACGGTCGCCCTGGCTTGGCGCCGCGATCACACCACCCCCGACGTCGAGACGTTCATCGGGATCGTGCGCGGCCGCACGTCAAACTCGTCCCGATGACGCGAGCGTGCCGCCACCGCGACGGCTCCGCGGCGGCTCCGTGATGTGGTCGGAGTCGGCGGCGACGTCGACCGTGTCCCGTCGTCGTTAGACTCTCGTGGTGGTCTCGCTTCTCTACGTCTGTGTGCGCCCCGAACTCGGGGCGGCGGATGCCGAGCACGCCTCGTTCCGACGGGCGCTCGGCGTCGACGTCGTCGACCGCCTCGACCTGCTCACCGAGCGCCTCGACCCCGCGCGCCTCGCTCGATACAGCGGCGTCGTCGTCGGCGGCTCGCCGTTCAACGTCAGCGACGTCGAGAAGTCCGCCGTGCAGCTGAGGGTCGAAGCGGATCTCGAGCACATCGCGCGGCTGGCGATCGACTCGCAGGTCGCCGCCTTCTTCACCTGCTTCAGCATCGGCGTGGTGACGCGGATGCTCGGCGGCCAGGTCACGTCGGACACCCCCGAGTCGGCGAGCGCCACCGTGATCGAGACCACCGCCGCCGGCGCCGCGGACCCCGTCTTCGGTCCGAGCTCCCCCGCGCTCACCGTCTTCACCGCTCATAAGGAGAGCGCTGCGGCTCTGCCGGAGGGCGCGGTGCTGCTCGCCACGAATGACACCTGTCCCGTGCAGGCGTATCGGGTGGGCACCCACCTCTACACGGCGCAGTTCCATCCGGAGCCGACTCCGCGGGACTTCGCCGATCGGATGACGTTCTATCGCACCACCGGGTACTTCGACCCCGACGAGTTCGACGCCGTGCAGGGGCAGGTGCTGTCGGCATCCGTGACGGAGGGTGCGGCGCTGCTGCGCCGTTTCGCGCAGACGTTCGCGGCAGCCTGACGCCCGCGGGCTCAGCCTGACCCGCGGGCTCAGCCGGTCAGGCGTGCCCGTCGCCTCAGCCGCGCAGCAGCTCGACCCGTTCGCGGAGGTATGCCTCGAGCGGCATCCAACCGCCTGCCGTGCTCCATCGCACGGATGGCACCGTGTCGACCATCGCCAGAGGCCCGGATGCTCCGCCCGCGTCCACGACGGCGAGGTCGATCACCGACCATCCGACGTGCACGACATCGCCCTCGTCGAACCCGCCCCGCAGTGCCAGAGCACGTCGTTCTGCGCGCTCGCGCGCGGACTCCGCCGTGTAGCCGCGGCGCCCCGGATCGGCGGCCCTCAGCACCTCGGCGGTCGCCAGTGCGTGCGTCTCGGTGAGCAGCAGCACCCCGAGGTGCCACGCCTCGCCCACCCGCACGATGCGGCGTCCGCGCCACCGCGATTCGCGCTCTTCACCGAGTCCCTCCTTCGGAAGGCCGGCGAGCGCACGCACCGCGTCGGCGACGAGCGCGGACGCGGCCGTCACAGCTCCCCCTGCGGTGTCTCGCGGACGAGCGCCGGGTCGACGAGTCGTGCCGCCTCGCCGCGGATCAGCATCCCGATCAGGGGGAACAGCAGCACCGACAGCATCCCGGCCCCGACGAGTGCTGCCGCCGTGCCGGTGTCGATCATCTTCTGATCCACCCCGATCGCCGTCACGGCGACGATGATGGGCAGCCCGGTGGCGGCCAGCAGCCCGATCGCGGTGCGGTCCCTGGCGCTCGCGCCCGTCGGCGCGGAGAGCTGCGCGGTCGTGCCTCGGAGCACGAGCAGCGCGACGAGGAACAGCGGAAGCATCAGCATCGCCGACGACGAGCCGGTGAGCGCCTGCAGGTCGAAGTTCACGCCCGTGTAGAGGAAGAAGATCGGCACGAGGAAGCCGAACGCGATGGCCTCGAGCTTCGTCTCGACCGCCTCGGCGTCCTTCTCGGGCGCGCGCGCCATGATGATGCGCCACACCGCTCCGGCGACGAATGCACCCAGCAGCATGTCGAGGTCGAGCACGACGCTGAGACCGACCAGCGACGCGATGAGCAGCAGCACGAACCGCACGCCGAACTGGTCGGAGGTGTGCAGCGTCGCACGCACGAACGAGTGGAGGCGCCCGTGCGGCATCCTCCGAGCCATGAGCACGGCGAGCCCCGCGAGCACGACGAAGGCGAGCAGCACCGCGGTGGCGAGCGGGGTGGTGCGGGTGCTGAGGAAGAGCGAGATCGCGATCAGCGGCAGGAACTCGCCGACCGCGCCGATCACGGTGACCGCTCGCCCGAACGGGGTGTCGGTCTCCTGCGCATCCCTGAGGATCGGCATCAGCGTGCCGAGTGCGGTGGAGCTGAGGGCGATCGCGATCACGACCATCCCCTCGCCCGGGGCGAGGAGGAAGCCGATCCCGATGCCCAGCACCACGCTGATGGCCCACCCGATCGAGGCGCGGACGAGGGGCCGTCCGGCGACCGCCCGGAAGTCGATCTCGGAGCCCGCGATGAAGAACAGCATCGCGAGACCGAAATCACTGAGCTTCTCGAGGATGGGCGTCGGCTCGACCCAGCCGAGCACCGCGGGCCCCGCGAGAATCCCGAGGACGAGCTCGAACACGATGATCGGCACGCGGATGAGGGGTCGGATGCCGCGCGCCAGCAGCGGCGCTGCCACGGCGAGCAGCGGGATCAGCACCAGTCCGAGATCGCCCGCGTCCACGCTCCCAGAGTAGCGACCCGTCGTCGCGATGCGTCCGATTCGCCCGGTGGTCGCATCCACGGCAGAATCGATGCACACCCCCGAGGAGCCCTCATGTCTCAGCCCGACACCGCCCGCCTGCTGATCGCCTGCGATGATCAGCCCGGCATCGTCGCCGCCGTCGCCGGCGTGCTCTCCGTCCACGGCGCGAACATCATCTCGCTCGACCAGCACTCCACCGACTCCGAGGGCGGCCGGTTCTTCCAGCGCACGGTGATCCACCTCCCCGGGCTCTCTGCGGCGCGCACGGCTCTCGAAGCCGATCTGGCTCAGGTCGCCGAGCGGTTCGGCATGGAGTGGTCGCTGCACGACACCGCGCGGCGCAAGCGGGTCGCGATCTTCGTCTCGAAGTACGACCACTGCCTGATGGAGCTGCTGTGGCGCACGCAGCGAGGCCAGCTCGACATCGACGTCACGATGGTCGTCTCGAACCACCCCGACCTCGCCGAGTCCGTACGCTCGTTCGGGGTGCCGTTCGTGCACATCCCCTCAGGCGACAAGCAGACGATGGAACAGCGTCAGCTCGAGCTCCTGCGCGGCAACGTGGATCTGGTGGTCCTCGCCCGGTACATGCAGATCCTCACCGACGACTTCATCGAGGGTCTCGGCGCCCCGATCATCAACATCCACCATTCCTTCCTCCCCGCGTTCATCGGGGCGAACCCGTATGCGAGGGCGAAGGACCGCGGTGTGAAGCTGATCGGAGCCACCGCGCACTACGCGACGGCGGATCTCGATGAGGGACCGATCATCGAGCAGGACGTCACCCGTGTCACGCACTCGGAGTCGGCCGCCGATCTGCAGCAGCGCGGCGCCGACGTCGAACGCCTCGTTCTCGCCCGTGCCGTGCAGTGGCATGCCGAGGACCGTGTGATCGTCCACGGCCGGTCCACCGTCATCCTCTGACCCGGGGTGCTCAGAGGGGTGCGACGCCTCTAGCCGATGACGTCGCTGGCAAGCCCCCGTACCTGGCCAGCTTCACAGCCCGGATCGACAACGACCCTCACCGGGCCTCCGGCACTCCCGCCAGCAGTTCGGCGAAGGCCTCGGCGGCGGTCGCATGACCGGCCAGTGCCGCGCCCTGACCCATCCAGAGCGACTGCAACTCGCCGAGGTTCTGTTCGCCCGCTGCCGCGCGGAATCGGCCGGTGAGCCAGTTCTGCATCGGGAACGGGGCGATCGTCCCGCTCGCCTCGATCGCCCGCACCGCACGGTTGCGGGTGCCGCGGGCGAGGCGTCCGCTCATCGCCTTCGTGAGAACGGTGCCGTCGGCGGCGGTGGAGCGGATGGCGTCGCGATGCGCCTGGTTCGCCGCCGACTCCGCCGTCGCGAGGAAGGCCGTGCCGACCTGCACGGCTGACGCTCCGAGCGCGAACGCGGCGGCGACTCCGCGCCTGTCGGCGATGCCGCCGGCCGCGATGACCGGCACATCGACGGCATCCACGACCTGCGGCACGAGTGCGAAGGTCCCGACGAGCGATTCCTCGGCCGGACGGAGGAACGACACCCGATGGCCGCCGGCCTCGAAGCCGGTCGCGACGACGGCGTCGACCCCGGCGCCCGCGAGTGCGACGGCTTCGGCGACGGTCGTCGCGGTCGCCACGACACGGATGCCGCGGCGGTGCGCCTCGTCGACGACGGCCCCGGACGGAACCCCGAAGACGGTGCTCAGCACGGGTGGTGCCGCTTCGAAGATCGCGTCGAGCTGCTCGTCGAGGGGAGGCAGGTAGCGCTCGGGGCGGGCGGGCACCTCGAGTCCGACCGCGTCGTAGAACGGCTGCAGCGCCTGCGCGAACACGGTGTGCTGCGGATTCGGCTCGACCTCGTCGCCGGTCGGCAGCCAGATGTTCACCGCGAAAGGACGCGAGGTCGCCTCCCGCAGAGACGCGATCGTCGCGCCGATGCGGTCGGCGTCGTAGCCGTAGAGTCCATAGCCGCCGAGGCCGCCGGCCTCGCTGACCGCCGCCGTGAGCCCGACGGAGGAGAGCCCGCCGAACGGACCGAGGATGATGGGGTGTTCGATGCCGAGCAGTGCGCGCAGATCACTCATGCCTCGAGGCTATCTCCGCTCCCCTGCCCCGAGGCGGGCGCGCGCGACCGATGCCGCACTCGGATGCCGGTGATAATCTCGGCGTGAGGGATCAGGGAGGCGCGCATGAGCGAATGGTTCGGGCAGATGCTCGGCTTCGTCGCGGCCGCGCTCGGGGTCATCGCGGTGCCGGATGCCGCGGCACTCGGTGTCGCGATCGCGCTGATCGCCCTGACGACCCTCACGATCGCCGTGGCGCTGAGCGTCGCACCGCCCTCTCCACGCAGCGCCCCGCACCCTTTGCGGGCGATCGACGTCTCGACCCTGCTCGCCCAGAGCGATCCTGACGCCGCCGGTCACCCGCGTCCTCGTGCGCCGGGAGTCGCCGTCTCCGCGTAGTCCGCCCTCGTACGGGACTGCGCGGCTTTCGCCGACCCTTCCCGACACACGAACGGACTTCCATGGACATCTTCGCCTTTCCACCCCTGACCTTCCTGCTCGACGCGGCGTACGGCGCCCTCGCCGGGCTCTCCGCACTGCTCGAACCGCTCGCCGGAGCATCCGCCGCCGCACTCGCCGTGGTGCTCGTCACGCTTCTCGTGCGCGCCCTGCTGATTCCCGTCGGCGTCTCGCAGGCGAAGGCCGAGCAGACCAGAGCGCGCCTGGCTCCTCGGCTGCGCGAACTGCAGCGCCGGCACAAGAAGAATCCCGAGCGCCTGCAGAAGGAGATGCTCGAGCTCTACCGCTCCGAGAACACGTCTCCGTTCGCCGGGATGCTGCCGGTCCTCGCTCAGGCGCCGGTCGTCGGCATCCTGTACACGCTGTTCATCCGCCCCGACATCGCCGGGCACCCGAACGACCTGCTCACGCACGACCTGTTCGGTGCACCGCTGGGCACCAGTCTCGTCTCCGCCGTCTTCGGCGGCACGGCGACGCCGGAGACGCTGTGGGTCTTCGCTGCGCTGATCGCCGTGATGATCGTGGTGGCCGAGATCACACGACGGGTCTTCCGGCCGGCCGTGGTCGACGACGACTCGCCGCTGAACTCGCCGACGATGCTGCGTGTGACCAGCGCTCTGCACTATCTGACGGCCGTCTTCGCGATGTTCGTGCCGCTCGCCGCCGCGCTGTATCTCACCGTGACCGTGGTCTGGACGCTGGTGCAGCGGATGCTGCTGCGGCGCCGCTATCCGCTGCCCGTGCCTGCTGCGGTCAGCGCCTGACGGGTCGGCCGGTCATTCGGGCAGCGGGATCGGCGCGGTGAAGGGACCGGGCTCGTCGTTGCGGCGGGCGCCGTCGGGCGCGGTCCCGACCTCTCGGGCTGCGGCCGCATCGTCTCGACGGCGCTGACGTCGCACGCCGAGCGTCGTGCCGACGCTCGCCGCCACCACCAGGGCGATCGCGAGCATCCGCAGCGGAGTCGCCGACTGCCCGAGGATCAGCCACCCGGCGAGCGTCGCGAACGCGGGCTCGAGGCTCAGGAGCACGCCGAACACGCGTTGCGGCAGGCGACGCAGCGCGGCGAGCTCGAAGCTGTAGGGGATCACCGACGACAGCACGGCGGTGACCGCGGCGAGCAGCAGCAGCTGCATGTCGCCCGCGACGGTGACCGCGGCCGGCACACCGACCGGGATCAGCAGGATCGCGGCCACGACCAGGCCGACCGCGAGTCCGCTGCTGCCGGGGATGATGGCACCCACCCGGGCACTCATCCGGATGTACATGGCCCAGAAGCCGGCGGCGATCAGGATGAAGACGATCCCGAGCGGATCGAGGGGCTCGGCGCCGATCAGTCCGTCGACGCCGAGCAGCACCATCCCGAGCAGCGCGACCCCCACCCAGGCGGCATCGACGAGGCGCCTGGTCAGCACGGCGGCGAGGACGAGCGGCCCGAGGAACTCGATCGCGACGGCCGGACCGAGCGGGATGCGGTCGATCGCGGCATAGAAGAAGCCGTTCATCGCGGCGAGCGAGACCCCGAACAGCACGGCGGCGAGCCACTGCGACTTCGTCCACCGGAACGGTCTCGGGCGCACGATGACGACCAGCAGCAGCGCCGCGATCGCCACGCGCAGCGAGGTCACACCCCACGGGCCGAGCACCGGGAAGAGCTGGGCAGCGACCGCGGCCCCGAACGGCAGCGACAGACACGAGCAGACCACGAGCACGACGCCCACGAGCGGACGGGACGGCGTGGACTGCTTCACCCAGCCAGCCTACGGCGCGCGCGGATGCCGGCGAACCGGCCCCGTCAGAGGTGCTTGCCGCCGGTGACCGCGAGCACCGCGCCCGAGGTGTACGACGACTCCGCCGACGCGAGGTACACGTAGGCGCCGGCGAGCTCTGCGGGCTGTCCGGCCCGGCCGAGAGGCGTGTCGGATCCGAAGGTCTTCACCCGCTCGTCCGACCAGCCGGTGGCCGGGATCAGCGGCGTCCAGATGGGGCCGGGAGCGACGGCGTTCACGCGGATGCCGCGCTCTCCCGCCTCCTCGGCGAGCGCCTTGACGAACGCGACCTGCGCCGCCTTGGTCATCGCGTAGTCGATGAGGTTGGGCGACGGCTCGAAGGCCTGCACGGACGACGTGACGATGATGCTGGAGCCGGACTCCAGATGCGGGTACGCGGCCCTGGCCGAGTACAGCAGGCCGAAGAGGTTGGTCTCGAACACGCGGCGGAGGCGGTCGGTCTCGAGATTCTCGAAGCCGTCGATGTCGTGCTGGTACGCGGCGTTCAGCACCAGGATGTCGAGGCCGCCGAAGGCGCTCCGCGTCTCGGTCACCACCTCGGTGGCGAAGGCCTCGTCGCGGACGTCGCCGGCGAGGCTCAGCCCCTGGCGGCCTTCCGCGCGCACGAGGTCGATGGTCTCGTCGGCATCCGCCTGCTCCTCCGGCATGTGCACGATCGCCACGTCGGCTCCCTCGCGGGCGAAGGCGATCGCGACCGCTCGGCCGATTCCGGAATCCCCGCCAGTGATCAGGGCTCGCCGCCCCTCGAGACGCCCGTGGCCCACGTACGACTCCTCGCCGTGGTCGGGAGCCGGGCGCATGTCGTCGGTCAGTCCCGGCTGGTTCTGCTGCTGACCGGGGAATTCCTCGTCGCGGTGCTGGCTGCGGGGGTCGGGGGTGCTGTCTGCCATGGTGTCTCCTCTTCCTCGCGACTCGCCATCATCGTGCGTGGCCTGAGTCGGGCGTTCAACGAGACTCGCGGCCCGTCGGCGCCCTCGGGAGGGGGTTGACAATCGACACCTCGATCGACGATCGGAGTGCGACAGGTGAAAGGCTCGGGCCGCTCAGGCCCCGGGAGCGGCAGGCTCGTCGTCGGCCGGCGCGACGGGGCCGGACGTGTCCTGTGGCTCGGGAACGAGATACAGCCCGCTCGGCGCGTTCGCGGTGAAGGCGAGCGCCTCGATCCAGGCGCGGTTGATCGACGGCTGCCTGCTGCCGAAGTACTTGAAGACGAGCGAGCTGCCCGGCTGCACCCACACCGTCGTGCGGCCGCCGCCGACGCTCGCGTCTTCGCGCCAGCTGAACGGGAACGGCTCGGCGCGTCGCAGCTTGGCGGTCATCACGAGCTGCAGGTGGGTGAGGGCGCGATCCTCGATCTCGGTCTTCACGCTGCCCTCGTAGATGAACTTGCCCATTCGCCCTCTCCTCTGGTGTGCAGGTCTTCGTCATGCAGTTTATGGGACCGAAGGCCCTCGATGCGTCGGCCCGAGCGGGCTGTCCAGACGGGGTCGGAGCGGGCCGAAGTCAACCCCCTGCGTGCGGATCCCTTCGCCGATATCCTGGCAGGAACCGCGAGGAGACCCACCATGAACGCACGACACATCGACGACCGTTCCGATGAGGGCTACACCCCCACGACCACTCACGCCGAGTTCGGCGAGGGCAACCCGCGCCTGCGCGTCACGCGCGACGGCGAGCGCGCCGAGTTCGCCCTCGAGGTCGACGTGGTGCGCATCGGCTCCGCTGCCGACAACGAGCTGCGGCTCGACGGCGCCGACCCCGTGCACGCCACGATCACGCACGACGACCGTGACGAGTACGTCCTCGAACTCCACGGCGAGGGCGAGATGAACAGCAACCCCGACGCCACCGCCACCCACCCCGGCGATCGCACCCAGACGCTGCGCACCGGCGCACGCTTCACCGTCGGCGAGTGGGAGCTGGTCTACGCACGCGACGAGTTCGCCGACCACGGACGCCCGTACGGCGGACGCCTCGGCGGCGAGTACTCCGACCAGCCGCTGCAGCCCCCCCGGCCCGATTACTCCGACGAGGCGACCATCGAGTCCGACGCCCCGACGCACGCGGACTCCGCCGAAGAGAAGTGACAGCAGAGCAGTCACCGCTGGGCCGCGTCAGCGACGTCGCCGCTGAGCGCGGACTGCGCATCTGCGTGGTGGAATCCCTGACCTCGGGACGTCTGGCGAGCACGATCGGCGCGGGGGCCGACGCCGGTTCGTGGTTCGCCGGCGGCATCGTGGCCTACCTCACCGATGTGAAGGAGAGCCTGCTCGGACTCACGCCCGGAACGGATCCGTGTTCCCCCGAGTGCGCCGAGCATCTCGCCGCGAGCGCACTGCGGCTGTTCGACGCCGACGTCTGCATCTCGACGACGGGGGTCGGCGGGCCCGATCCTGAAGGCGGGCACGAGCCAGGCACCGTCTACGTCGGATGGGCCACGGGCGACGGGGTCGGTCACCGCAGGCTGGCGCTCAGCGGCGATCCGCAGGAGGTCCTCGACGAGACGGTCGACACCGCCATGCGGCTGCTCGCTTTCCATGCCGAGGGCATCCGCCCTGCGGGACCGCGGCGCTCGGGACCGGGGTCTTCGGCATCCGCGGCTGCCGAAGACGACGCCGAAGACGACGCCGAGGAAGGTGGCGCGGCAGAGCCCACGGCCTGAGCCCTGGCTCTTCTGCGCTCGACCCGTCTCCCGTCAGCGTCCGGGTACGACGCCGGTGCGCAACGGCGCGCCGGGAGCGGATGCCGCGGTGATGGCCTCGTCGAGGTCGGCGAGCTGCCGCACTTCGCCGACCGCGTCCACGAACGGGTAGGCGCGTCCTCGTCCTGCGAGGAATGCGACAGCCTCGGCGAGCTCCGATCCCGTGTAGTTGTGCACGCCGGTGACGGTCACCAGCCGGCGAACGATGCTCTCGGCGTCGAGGGGCACCGGCTCGGCAGGGAAGACGCTCCCGACCAGCACGACCGTGCCCCCGGTGGCGACGCCGGCGAGCGCCTCGGCCACGGCATGCCCCGAGGCCTCGATCACGACGTCCGGGTCACGATCGATCGGACCGGCACCGAAGCGTGCGGCCAGAGCCAGCCGTTCGGGTGCGGGGTCGAGCACCTCGACCGTCGCGCCGTGCTCCACCGCGATCGCCGCGGCCGAGAGCCCGACGAGTCCGGCTCCGTGGATGCGGAAGGTCGCGCCGTCGAGGTCGTGATCGCGCGCAGCCCGGGCGACGGCGGCCCAGGCGGTCGCGGTCGCGCACGATGCCGGAGCGAGCACCGCGGCCGGCAGGGACTCGGGCACCCGCACGATCGCCGTGCCCGCCCGCACCTGGACGTGCGAGCCGAACGCGCCGGTGAGGTCGCCGTGCACGCCGATGCGGTCATGACCGTACTTGCCGAGCGTGCGGCACTTCTGCGGCACACCCCGGGCGCACCTGTCGCAGGTGCCGCACGAGATCGTGACCGACCAGACGATCCGATCCCCGATGCGCACGGGGACGCCGTCGACCGTCGAGGCCCCGCCGTCGCCCAGGGCGATCACGCGTCCGACGCTCTCGTGTCCGAGCACCAGCGGCACCGGGGCGGACCGACGTCCGTGCACGGTGTGGACGTCGGACCCGCAGATCGTCGACATCTCGACGGCGACGAGCACGTCGTGCTCACCGAGCGCGACACCGGGCACGGCGATCATCTCGTGCGGGTGGCCCTCACCGATCCACACCATCGCTGTGGCCGCGGGCCGCAGGGCCACGTCGCGACGGTGGCCGGGAGGACGGATCAGCAGAGTTCCCATGTCAGGGCCTCAGACCGTGGGCACGAGAGGGAGCAGCCCGCGCTCGGTGAGCGTGCCGCGAAGATGCGTCACGTCCTCGAGCACGACGTCGGCACCGGCGAGCTCGAGCGCGCCCGCGTCGTGGGCGCCCGTCAGGACGCCGGCGACGAGACCGGCGCCTGCGCGGCGGCCCGACTCGACGTCGCTGATCGTGTCTCCGGCGACAGCGACAGCGGCGACCGACGAGGTCTGCGTGCGGATCAGCGCCGTGAGCACGAGATCGGGTGCCGGACGCCCGCGCCCGGCGTCGACCGGCGAGAGGGCGAGGTCGATGAGCCCGCGCCAGCCCAGACCGTCGATCAGCGCATCGCGGGTGACCGGCGCGAATCCGGTCGTGAGCACGACTCTCAGACCGGCGTCCTTCAGCCCCTGGATCGCATCGGCCGCCCCGGGGATCTCGGTGACCCCCTGCTCGGCCACGATCTCGGCGTAGGCGCCTTCGAATGCGGCCGTTGCGCGCTCGGCGGCGGCACGGTCTCCTGCCGCGAGATGCGTGAAGACCTCGATCTTGGACTGCCCCATGGTGGCGCGCACGTGCGCGAGCGCGTCGTCCCACGGCATCCGATCGGCGACTCCGGTGCGTTCGGCGGCGCGCTGGAACGCCGTCTCGACGACCCCGTCGTCGAGCACGGTCGTGCCGGCCATGTCGAGCACGATGAGTTCGAGCGCCGGCGCCGGAGCTGCCTCGAGCTGAGTGGTCATGGGGTTCCTTCCATTGCAGGTGTCCACCCTAAGGCGGCGGTGAGATTCTCTTCGGCGAGCCCCAGACCCGTGGTCATTCCGATGCCGGTGGTCGCGGCGAGCACCAGCACCCCCTCGTCGACCGTGTCGATGAGGAAGTCCTTCGACGCCTTCGCATACACGCCCTGCCAGCGCTCCAGCACCCGTGGGGCCGGCATCTCGAACAGCGCCTCCGCCTCGGCGAGGAACGCCGTGAACGCGGCCTCGGGTTGGAACGGCTCCGGCGCGGTCGATGTGGCGTGCGAGTCGCCGATGATGAGCGTGCCGTCCGGCAGCTGCGTGTACATCTGATTGAGATCGAGCGCGGCGAGGTCCGGACGCTCCGAATGCAGGCGATCGCGGAGCGCGGCGGTGGCGGCACCGTCGGCGAAGCGTCCGTAGCGGACGAGCGACCACCCGGTCAGCAGCGGGGCGGAGAGCGGATGCCGGAGACTCACCGCTGCACGCATCATGTCGAGAGCGCACCGGACGACGCCTGACCGTTCCGCCACCTCCGGCAGCAGCTGGTCGATGTCGTGATTCGCCGCGACGACGACCGCGCCTGTGGTGATCGCGCCTCTCGTCGTCTCGACGCGGCGTCCGGCGACGGAGGTCGCCGCCGTGCGGAAGCGGAAGTCGACGCCCAGTCCTGCGAGGTGCCGCACGATCGCCGCGGCGGCGGTGCGCGGATCGGTCTGCAGGTCGGTCTCGATGTGCGCTCCACCGAGGAGTCCCCGGCGACGGAGCGGGGCGAGGCGCAGCAGCTCATCCGCATCGAGCATCCGGATGCCGCCATCGGCCGCCGCCTGCTCGAGCACGGCGATCTCGTCGGCGTGGCGGGCGGCGACCAGTGTCCCCGACTCGCGGATCCAGAACCCCGCATCCTGAGCGAGGCGCAGCCACAGGTCTCTGGACAGGTCCGCGTAGCGCCGGGCCTCCCCCGTCTGCGCGCCGATGCAGAGGTGGCCGAAGTTGCGGATCGTCGCGCCGACGGGAGCATCCGCTCTGTCGACGACGATGACGCTCAGACCCCGCCGCACCGCCGCGTACGCGGCGCCGAGGCCGATGATCCCCGAGCCGACGACCACGAGGTCGACGGAGTCGGTCGAGTCGGTGCGGCCGCTCATCGGAACACCTTGCGCATCCACATCGCGAGCCCTTCGACGACGAGCACGGTGACGAGGATCATCAGCACGATCGCCGTCACGGTCTCATAGCGCGAACCCTGGCTGGCGTTGAGCAGGTAGTACCCGACACCGCCTCCGCCGACGATGCCGAGGATGGTCGCGGCGCGGATGTTCGTGTCGAGCATGTAGAAGCTGTGCCCGATGAGCGCCTGCATGCCCTGCGGCACGGTCGCCGAGGCGTAGGTCTGCAGCCGGGTGGCGCCGACCGCCCGCAGGGCCCGTTCGGGCCCACGGTCGACCTCCTCGAGGGAATCGGCGATCAGCTTGCCGAGCAGACCGATGCCGCCGATGGCCAGCGCGATGACTCCCGCCTGGGCGCCGAGGCCGGTGATGACGACGAGCACGATCGCGAGGATCAGCTCGGGAATGCCACGGATGCCGACGAGCAGGAAGCGCGCGATGCCCCGCGCTCCCGCTCCGGGTGCGACGTTGCTCGCGGCGAGGGAGCCGAGGATCAGCGACGGCAGCAGCGTGAGCACCGTCGCCGCGAGTGCGATCGCGACCGTGTCCCGCATGGCCGCGATCATCGCGGACGCCTCATAGCTGCCGAATGACGGCGGCCAGAACTTCGCTGCGACCTCGGGGAGCTTGGCCCAGAAGGTGAAGAAGTCCATCCAGTTGATCTGGCTGACGACGACGCTGCCGATGACGACGAGCACCGCCGTCCCGATGCCGATCGTGTTGCGCACCCGCTCCGCGGTCCACGGTCGACGCACGGCGGTCTGCGGGCTGGCCGCCCACTCCGGGCGCTCCGTCGTCGCCGCGCCCGTCGCCCCGCGCAGTCGCGGGTGGATGATGCGGTCGATCCACGACCGCGTCTGCCGCTGCTGGCCGAGCATCGCCCCGCGCACCAGGCTCGACACGATCTCCATCACGACGCACAGGATGAAGATGACCAGGGCGATGCCGAGGCCCTTGCCGTAGTTCAGCGACTTGAAGGCGTAGGACATCTCGAGTCCGAGGCCGGCCACGCCCACGTAGCCGAGCACGACGCTGCCGCGCAGGTTGATGTCGTTGCGGTGCAGCACCGTCGCGACCCAGCTCGGCAGCACCTGGGGAAGGATTCCTGAGGCGAACTCCTGCATCTTCGATCCCCCCGCGGCGCGGATCGCGAGCCGGGGGCCCTCGTCGATCTGCTCGATCGCGTCGGCGAACATCTTCGAGATCATCCCGATCGAATGGATGCCGATGGCGAGGATGCCGGGCAGGGTGCCGAGCGAGAACATGAGAACGAACGCCATCGCGAGCACGACGTCCGGCAGCGCTCGGGTGAGCACTCCCACGAACCGCGCGGCGGCACGCCATCCGTTGCCGGGGGTCGTGTTGGAGGCTGCGAGGTAGGCGATCGGCACCGACAGGGCGGCGGCGAGCAACGTGCCGACGAGCACGAGCCCGACGGTGAGGGCGATCAGCCAGGCGAGGTCGGCCGGTTCAGGGAACGAGAGGCCGCCGACTCGGGCCATGAAGTTCTCGGCGTTGCCCCAGCTCTGCACCATCGCCGGGATCGAGATGCCGACCTCGTCGACCGCGAGGATGCCGAGCACCAGGAGCGCCAGCAGCGTCAGCCCGGCGGCGATGCGCTCGGCGGAGATCGGGCGGCGAGGAGCTCGATCGGCGACACTCGTGCGTGCGGGGGTCGCGTGCGCCCGCGGCGGGTCCGAGAGGACGGTCATGAGGCCCGCGCCTTGTCGAGCTGGGCGACGTCGACCGTGATCTCGGTGAGTTCGTCCTGCACGGCGCGGATCTCTGCGGTGGTCGTGGCGACGCGGCCGTAGATCTCCATGACCTCGGCCTTGGTCAGGTCGCCGGTCGGGGTGTCGAGCACGATCTCGCCGTGGCGCAGCCCCACGATGCGGTCGGCCCACGAGATCGCGAGGTCGACCTGGTGCAGGCTGCAGACGACCGTGAGCCCCTCGTCGGCGGCGATCTCACGGATCAGCGCCATCACCTGGTCGCTGGACTCCGGGTCGAGGGATGCGACGGGCTCGTCGGCGAGCAGGATGTCGGGCTTCTGCATCAGGGCGCGGGCGATCGCCACGCGCTGCTGCTGGCCGCCGGAGAGGGTGTCGCTGCGCTGATAGGCCCGGTCGAGCAGCCCGACGCGATCGAGGTGCTCGAGGGCGCGCAGCTTCGCCGCCTTCGAGTAGCCCCAGAGGCCGAGCCGCGGGCCGCGGACCTCCGACAGAGATCCGGTGAGCACGTTCTCGAGCACCGTCAGCGAGGGCACGAGCTCGAACTGCTGGAAGATGAATCCCACCCGGCTGCGGAGGGCGCGCAGCGCCTTGCCCTTGAGCGTCGGGACCTTCGCGCCGAGCACCTCGATCTCACCCGAGGTCGGCACCTCGAGACCGTCGAGGTGGCGCAGCAGCGTCGACTTGCCCGAGCCGGAGAGCCCGAGCAGCACGACGATCTCGCCGCGTGAGACCTGCAGCGATGCGTTCTTCAGCGCGGTGGTCGAGCCGAAGGTCTTCGTCACACCGTCCAGGCGGATGAGGGCATCGGTTGCCGTGTTCATGTCAGTTCTCCAGGGTCGTGGCGTCGAGCGTGATTCTTGCGGGTGAGCGCCCCGCGCTCCGCTGCCCCGGGGTGGGAGCACACTGCGGAACGGGGGGCGCTCGGCTGACTCTGCGGTCAGCGATCGGGCGTCAGCCCTGGCACTGCTCCGCTTCGGTCTCCTTGCAGATGTCGCGGATCAGGTCGTAGTACGCGTCGTCGACGGGCTTGGTGGCGTAGAACACGCTGCGGAACGCATCAGTGTCCGCGCCCTCGATGCCGGCGGCGATGATGTCGTCGATCGTGATCTCGGAGAGTCCGTCGATGAGCTCCTGCGCGACGTCGTCCGGCAGTGTCGACGAGTAGACGAGCGGCGCTCCGGGGACCATGGTCTCGTCGATGACCTTGACGGCATCCGACTTCTCGACCTCGGAGTCCTCGGCGAATCCGACCTCGCACTCGACGCCTTCGCCGACCTTCTGCACGCTCACGTCATGCTTGCCCGCGAAGACGGGCGTGATGTCGGTCTTGGGGTCGATGCCCGCCTCGAGCAGGTTGTAGGAGGGGAAGAGGTATCCCGACGTCGACGAGGGATCGACGAAGCAGACCTTCTTGCCGGCGAAGTCCTCGATGCTCGAGATGTCGCTGTCGGCAGGCACGATGGCCTGGGAGTAGTACCCGGGCTCCTGGCCCTCCTCGGTCACGATCGAGGAGATCGGGGTGAGCTTCGCGCCGTTGTTCGTGGCGGTGACGTAGGTGAAACCCGAGAACGAGGCGACATCGACCTTGCCGGCGACCGCGGCCTCGATGAGCGCCGCGTAGTCGGTGGACTCGTGGTACTCCACCGTCTTGCCGGTGATCTCGGCGATGTAGTCCATGAGCGGCTGGTAGTTCGTCTCGGTGTCGACCGAGTCGGGCACGACGCCGAAGACGAGCGTGTTCTCGTCGACGGCGAATCCACCGGCGGCCGATGATGCGTCGGCACCGGACGCGCCGGTGGCCTCTGCGGAGCCGGAGCAGGCGGCGAGGCCGAGCGCGAGGATCGCGGCGCCGGCGAGTACGGGGAGAGCGCGGAGCTTCATGAGGACCTTTCAGAGTGGGAGGGGTGATCCACGAGCCACTCTGACAGGACAACAGCCAAGATATGTACCTAACTTGGAAGAGTTCAAGGTCCGTTCACCCGGTCTTTCCTCGGATGAACGTCGAGCGAACGCGCAACCCTTCCACCTCGATAGCGAAGTAGTATGCCTATGTGGCCGAAGCTGTATACACCCAGATCGCAGACGACCTCCGCGCGCAGATCGCGGCGGGCACCCTGCGCCCCGGCGACGACGTGCCGACCGAGGCGGAGCTCGCCGAACGGTGGCGCACCTCGCGGGGTCCGATCAGGAACGCTCTCGCCGCCCTGCGCGGAGAGGGCCTGATCGAGACGGGGCGGGGACGCCCCGCGCGGGTCGTGTCGCGCAAGGCCAGCCAGGCGGTCGATGTGTCGGTGCCGTTCACTCGCTGGGCCCGCGATCTCGGGGTGACTCCGGGCGCAAGGACGCAGGAGTTGAGCCTTCGCAGGGCCGGTGACCGCGCAGAACTGCTCGGAGTGTCACCCGATGACACGATCGTCAGCGTCGTGCGACTGCGCCTGCTCGACGGCAGGCCGACGATGCTCGAGCGGCTCTTCTACACCGAGGCAGTAGGACGACGACTGCTCGACGTCGACACGGACGAGGTCTCGATCACGGAGTACCTCGGGTCGGTGGGACACCCGATCGTCGGGCTCGAGCACCAGATCGACGCCGTCGCCGCCGACGAGCAGGATGCCGCCCTGCTGCGCGTGCCGCAGGGAACGCCGATCCTTCGACTCAGCCGCATCTCCCGTGATGCGAGCGGGCGCATCTTCGAGGCGTCCGAAGATCGCTACCTCAGCGAGGTGGTGCGGTTCACGGTCGCGGCGTCGGGGATCTCGACGGACGGGCACTACATGCGTGCAGTGGGCGGCTGAGAGCCGGCCAGTCGATCGGCATCGATTCCTCGAGGTGACTCGTCGGAGGAAGCCGATCGCGAGCGCGATGGGGATCAGATTCCAAAGACCGCGCTCGCGATCACAGCGCTGGGGATGCGCTATTTCTGGGGTATACCCAATGTAAGCGCCCGGCTACACCATGGAACACGGTCTATAGTCGAGATCTACCCTGGACTTTCGTCTAGGTTTCACTTCGAAAACCCCGGAATTCCGCGGATCTTGCTCCCAGCGTACCGGAATACCGGTACGCAATCCCCTGCCATTTTCAAGCCGGGATGCTGGGATGCCGGAAGCGTCAGACGATCGGCAGCAGCGCCGAGACGACCCAGCGGCCGTCGACTTCGCCGGCGCTGAATTCGCCGCTGGCGCCGAGAACTCGTTCGGCCATGCGGCCGATGCCCGTGCGGCTCGAGGAGAGCTCGCGACGCGGCGTGATGGAGAGCGGACTGCTCACCGCCATCTTCGCGGCGTCGTCGTCGATGTCGAATCGGATCTCGACTTCGCCCGCGCCGGCGTACTTGAGGACGTTGGTGGCGGACTCTCGCATGATGCGCGCGAGGATGATCTCGGCGGCCCGCGGGACGCGCTCATCGGAGGGGTCGCCGATGACGGCGACGGCATGGCCGGCGGCTTCGAACTCCTGCGCGGCCTCCTCGACGGAGGCCACCAGATCACCGGAGGGCATTCCCTCGGAGCGGGGTCCGTCGTCTGCGAGGTCGATCACGAAGCGGAGGTCGGTCATCGCCTTGCGTGCGGCGATGCGAATCGCCTCCTGCGAATCTCTGCTCGTGCGATCGTCGTCGAGCATCTGCACGTGCAGCGCCACCACGGTGAGGTGGTGCGCGATGCTGTCGTGCAGCTCGCCGGCGATCCAGCGCCGCTCAGCGAGTACTGCCTGGCGTTCCTGCTCGGCCTTCTCGGCCAGTTGCATCTCGAGCGTCCGCCCTCGAGCGAATGCCAGGCGAAGCGCATAGCCGACGGCTCCGGATACTGCGGCGCCGACCAGGAAGATGCCGATGTTGAACGCATCCGTCGAATCGCCCATGGCGACCAACGCGGATGCGACGAGGAAGACTCCGACATAGGACAGGACCAGTGAGGTCCACCCCAGGCGCACGATCAAGCCGGCCGCGAAAGCGGCGACGGTCAGCACCTGGGCTTCGATGCCGGGGATGAAGGATAGGGCGAACACGACGCCGAGGGCGTATGTCGCGATGAGTGGCGACCAGAGGAAAAGGCCGAGGACTGCAGTGGATGCGATCCCGATTGCCGCTGTCAGAGGCTCCAACCCCGGAGGGAGGAACAGTCCGACGATGTCGAAGATGACGATGGTCCCGACGACCGCCAAGACGGCGATGCGTTCTATCGTGCTGAGCTTCTCGCCCCTGCCGAGTCGGGTGACGTCAGAGCGGTCACCCGTCGAAAGACTTGAAGCCATACTTCAGTATCTCCTTTTCGCCATATATATTAGCGGTAGAAGCCGAAGAAGTGACCAACCTGGTTCCAGAAAGACATATACGTTCACCTCCTTTATTGCACTTTTGACTAGCGATGTACTCATCTTCTCGGTGATCTGCGAGCGGCACATCTGTCTCACGGCTACACCTCGATAGCCAAAGGTCTAATACCTCGCGCCGCAGGTAGACCCCGGTTAGGCTTCCTCCATGTCCCAAATCCGCGTCGTGATCGTCGATGACGATCCCCTGGTGCGCTCAGCGCTCTCTCACTTCGTCTCCCGCGACCCGGAGATCACGGTGATCGCCGAGGCGGAGTCCGGGCTCGAGGGCATCGAGGTCGTGGAACGCGAGCGTCCCGACGTCGTGATGATGGACGTGCAGATGCCGGAGATGAACGGCATCGAGGCGACGGCGGTGATCAGCGAACGCTGGCCTGAGATCAAGATCCTCGCGGTCACCACGCTGGACGGCAGCGACACCGTGCTTCCGATGCTCAGCGCAGGTGCGTCGGGCTATCTGCTGAAGGACTCGAGCGCGGCGAGCATTCTCGAAGGTGTGCGAGAGGTTTACAGCGGAGCGAGTTCGCTGTCGCCGCGGATCGCGTCGCTGCTGATCAAGCACGTGCGGGATACGGAGCCCGTCGGCGGCGACGACACCCTGGAGGCGCTCACGGATCGCGAGCAGGAGGTGCTGCAGCGACTCGCGCAGGGGATGTCCAACGCCGAGATCGCGCGCACACTGATCGTGTCGGAGGGAACCGTGAAGGCCCACCTCGGCCGCATCATGTCGAAGTGGCACGTGCGCGATCGCGTGCAGATCCTCGTCACGGCAGCGCACGCCGGGCTGGTCGACTTCCGCTGAGGCGAGACCGCTGACCGGCGGGATCATTGGAGTGAGACTGCTGAGGCGAGCCCGTTGAGCCGGGCACTGTGAGTCCGGCTCGCTGAGTCTGGCCGGCTGTTCGGGATCAGCAGCACTTGCCGTGAGGATGCCGCCGCGTATCACCCGGTTCGAACGAGGCGCCTTCGGTCACGGTCCGCGGGGAGGCTGTGTTGTGGGGTGCGCCAGCGTTGGTCGGGGTCCCACCAGTTCGGTCCACGGACTTCGGGGAGCCCGTTCTTCATACGGATCTCCCACTGCGAGGTGCCCAGGGATCGGTGGTGCCACCAGCACAGCGGCACACCGTTGTCGGTATGGGTCGGCCCACCGCGGGCGTGTTCGGTGACGTGATGGATCTCGCACCAGGATGCGGGCACGTGACACCCGGGGATGAGGCATTCCTTGTCGCGGGCGATGATCGCCCGGCGTTGATGCACGGTGAACACGCGGTCGGTGGTGCTGATCCCGATGATGCGCCCCTCGTCCAGGAGCACCCGCTGGATCGCCCCCGCACATGCGGTCTGCGCCGCGACGGACACAGGCACATGCGCACCGGATCCAGGGATCGTCGCCCACCCGCCGTTGCCCGCACCACCACCCGCGCCGGCGATGCCCGCACCGAAAGCAGAACCTTCCGCATGGTGGGCGAGGTCTGTCGCGTCGACGGTGACGACGAGCACCGGGGATGCGCCACCGAGCGTGGGCATGTCCTTGTGACGGGCGGCTATCGCGAGAGCGGCGGCGAGAGCATCGTGGCGTTTCTGCGACGCGGTGCGATCATCGAGCACGCTGCGCTCATCCACATTGAACGGATCAACACCCGGGTCAGCACCGGTGTCTGTGTCTGTGCCTGTGTGACCGGTGTCACCGCTGGGGGTGAAGAACACTCCCGGCATGGGCGGGCCGTCACCCTTCGGGTTCAGCATCGCGTCCAGGATCAGCTGCAACTGGGCCGCGGCATCCGGAGTCAGATACCCCCGGATCGCATGCATCCCGTCCGTGAGACGACCGATCGTGATTCCGCGCTTGCGCCGCGCGTCCTCATCCTTCGGCTCCTCCCCGTCCGGGTCGAACATCGAGGCGAGATCCTCCGCAAGAGCTTTCAGATCCTGCACCGTCGGCGCCGGACCAGAATCCGCGCCCCCGCCGATCCCGTGCCCGCGGGCGCACCCCGCCAACGCCACATCCGCCGCCAACCGCTGATCCACGCTCAACCGGTCCCACACCCGCTCGATCGGGCCCGTCGCCGCCAGAAACCCCGTGACACCCACCACACCATCCAACAAGGCCACGCGCATCTCCGACCACCGCGCCGGCATCCGCTCCCCCGCCAGACTCACCGGCCGGCGCACCAGATCGACGACCCTGTCGACCCGGGACGCACCCCGCACATCCACGCCGACCATCCGCTGCACCAGCTCGTTCACCCCGCGACACCCTGCCGCATGCGGAAACCCCGCAGGATCCCCGGTCGCCACGGTCTCCACGATCACCGCCTCGGCCCGCCGGAACACCGCCCCCGCCGCCTGCAGCACCGCGACACGCTCCGCATCGCTCAACCCCGCCAGCGCGTCATCACACAGCACCGCATCAAGGTCAGCGACGACCCGACCCAGACGCTCCACGATGCTGTTCATACCCTCGAGTCAACACGGGGCCACCGACATTCGACCCCCGAAACCAGTCCGATTTAGACCAGATCAGAGCACGTATTCCAATCTCCCGGAATGCCGCACAACGCAGGCACAAGAGGAGCGGAGAGACCAGTCAACGAGGGCAGAAGAGACAAGAGGAACGAGGAACGAGGAACGAGACACGAGGAACGAGGAACGAGGAACGAGACACGAGGAACGAGACACGAGGAACGAGACACGAGGAACGAGGAACGAGGAACGAGGAACGAGACACGAGAAACGAGGAACGAGACCCCAGACCGAGCACCCGTCACGGGGCACCCGATCAGCGCCGGAGCGGCTCGGCCTTCATGAAGACGTCGACCGCGTCTTCGCTCTCGAGCTCGAAGCCGTGCCTCTCGTACAGCCGTCGCGCCGGACTGCCCTGCAGCACATTGAGGCGGAACGGCCGGTCATCGCCCGCATGACGCGTCTCCAAGGCGTCCGCCAGCACCGCGGAGCCGAGGCCGCGGCCCTGCTGAGCGGGATCGAGGTAGAAGTGCTCGATCCACACCGCGTCGCTCTCGGGCCTCACCGCGATGAGCCCCACGTCCTGCCCGGCAACCACGATCACTCGCGTGTTCTGCGGGACGAACCCATCGAGGAACCGCTGCCGCACACGCACCGGGTCGAAGCGTCCGAGACGCTCCAGATCGGCGCGCATGACGATCGCTCGCAGCTCCGACATCCAGTGCGCATCCGACCGACTGCTCTCTCGAAGACCCCACGCGGCGCACACAGCATCCATACAATCACGCAGGCCACGCACCCGGAGCGACCACGACCACGACCACGACCACGACCACGACCACGACCACGACCACGACCACGACCACAGAACCACCGCTGCAGATCCACCGCTACAGCGCGAGCAGCACGATCCCGCCGGCGACGACCGCGGACGCGGCGAGACGCCATCCGGGCCTGCTCTCCTTCAGGGCGAAGACACCGAACAGGCTGACCAGCACGACGCTGACTTCGCGCAGCGGCGCGACCAGTGCGACCGGAGCGATCTGGATGGCCGTGAGCACCAGGATGTACGAGAGCGGCGACAGGATGCTGAACGCCACGATGCGCTTCCACTGCGTGCGGCCGAGCGCGCGAACGGCCGCCCATCGGCCTCGGACGCCGAGCGAGTAGAACGGGATCTCGAGCAGCATCGTCCCCACCATGAAGGCGACGGGCGAGAGGTTCCACGTGCGCACGGCGTTGGCGTCCCAGATCGTGTAGACCGCGATCGCGACGCCGGTGAGCAGACCGAACACGAGCCCGGGATCCAGGCGACGCGACCGGTCGGCGCGTCCGCGGTCGACGAGACCGATCGCGACGACTCCGAGGATGATCGCCGCGACGCCGGTGAGCGCGAGGGCCGATGGACGCTCCCCGAGCACCAGAACGGCGACGATCACAGAGAGGAACGGCCCGGTGCCCCGAGCCGTCGCGTAGACGGTCGAGAGGTTGCCTTCGCGATATCCGCGTTGCAGCACCGCCATGTAGGCGACGTGCAGCACACCGGAGACTCCGACGCCGAGCAGGAACGCCAGAACGTCGTCGGTGCCGAGCCCGCCGGTGAACGGCACGACCCCGATCCAGACGGCGGTTCCTCCGACGGCCCCCCACCAGAGGAACGGCGTCCCTGCGCGGCTCACGCCGTGGGCGATGATGTTCCAGGCGGCGTGCGTGACGGCTGCGGCGATGACGAGAGCGAAGGCGAGAGCGGACATCAGAGACCCTTCCGTTCTTCGCGGGCGCGACGAACAGGGTCCTCCGGGCTTTTGTCCTGTCAGATGACGGCGCTCCTGCGGAGGGGCACCGTGGCGCCGCTCGGACCAGACGGGACGAACCCCGGAACCCTAGGCGCTATCGAGATCGACCGTACCGGCCGATGGTGACGAGAAGGTGAACGACCGCCATCCGACCGTCGCGGAGATCGCGCATCGAGTCGCCGATTACGATCGAAGGACCGCCCCTGCAGGAAGGTCGCTCATGCCCGTCACCCCGGACGCTCTCGCCCACGCCGAGGATCTCGCCGACTTCGTCGCCGCCTCGCCCTCGAGCTATCACGCCGCCGCCGAGGTGGCCAGGCGCCTCGAGGATGCCGGTTTCACGCGGCTCGAAGAGGATCAGGCCTGGGATGTCGCCCCCGGCGGACGCTATGTCGTCGTGCGAGACGGTGCCGCGATCGCGTGGACGGTTCCGGGGGACGCCACCGCGACCACGCCCGCTCACATCCTGGGTGCTCACACCGACTCCCCCGGCTTCAAGCTCAAGCCGCAGCCGACGACCGGTTCGAGGGGCTGGCTGCAGGCGGCCGTCGAGGTGTACGGCGGTCCGCTGCTGAGCTCGTGGCTCGACCGCGAGCTGCGTCTCGCCGGACGGCTGGCCCTCGCCGACGGACGCGTGGTGCTCGCCGACACGGGAGCGCTGCTGCGGCTTCCCCAGCTCGCGATCCACCTCGACCGCGAGGCGAACACGGGCCTCGCGCTCGACAAGCAGTTCCAGACGCAGCCCGTCTGGGGCCTCGGCGACCCGACCCAGGAGGACATCCTGGCCGAGCTCGCCGGTTCGGCCGGCGTCTCGGCATCCGACATCCGCGGTTACGACGTCGTGATCGCCGACACAGCGCGCGGCGCGATCTTCGGCAAGGACCGCGCGTTCTTCGCTTCCGGCCGACTCGACGACCTCGCCTCGGTGCACGCCGGCGTCGTCGCGCTCGAGAAGATCGATACGGCAGTCAGCGGACCGATCGCGATCCTCGCGGGGTTCGACCATGAGGAACTGGGCTCCAACTCCCGCTCCGGCGCGGGCGGCCCCCTGCTCGAAGACATCCTCGGCCGCGTCTACGACGCGCTCGGCGCCGACGCCTCCGAGCGTCGACGCGCGTTCTCCGCGTCGTGGTGCCTGTCGAGCGACGTGGGCCACTCGGTGCACCCGAACTACGTGCACAAGCACGACCCCGTCGTGCAGCCGGTGCTCGGCTCGGGACCGATCCTCAAGCTCAACGCAAACCAGCGCTACGCGACGGATGCCGTCGGCTCCGCCGCCTGGCGCGGCTGGTGCGAGACCGCCGACGTGGTCACGCAGGAGTTCGTGTCGAACAACAACGTGCCGTGCGGCTCGACGATCGGCCCGATCACGGCCACGCGTCTCGGCATCCGCACGGTCGACGTCGGCATCCCGATCCTGTCGATGCACTCGGCGCGCGAGCTCGCCGGCGTCTCGGACCTGCACGACCTCACCCGCGTCGCCGGAGCTTTCTTCGCCGGCTGAGCCCTGCCGACGCCCTCGCGGGCCCTGCGCAGTGCCAGGATGATGGCATGACGGACATCAAGCCTGCTCTCATCGAGCGCGCGGGCATCGAGATCATCCCCGAATCCGAGCGCACCGCGAAGCCGAGCGACCTCTTCTGGCCGTGGTTCGCGGCGAACGTCTCGGTGTTCGGCATGTCGTACGGCTCGTTCGTGCTGGGCTTCGGCATCTCGTTCTGGCAGGCGACCCTCGTGTCGATCATCGGCATCGTCGTGTCGTTCCTGCTGTGCGGACTGATCGCGATCGCCGGCAAGCGCGGTTCGGCGCCTACCATGGTGCTGTCCCGTGCGGCGTTCGGCGTGCAGGGGCAGAAGGTTCCGGGCATCGTCTCGTGGCTGACGTCGATCGGCTGGGAGACGTTCCTCGCGATCATGGCCGTGCTCGCCACGGCCACCGTCATCACGCAGCTCGGAGGTGACGGCGACAGCATCGCGCTGAAGATCACCGCCACCGTGATCGTCGCCGCGCTCATCGTCGCGGCATCCGTGCTCGGCTATCACACGATCATGAAGCTGCAGTCGGTGCTCACCTGGGTCACCGGCATCGTGACGGTGCTCTACATCGTCCTCGCCGCTCCGAGCATCGACATGGCGGCCGTCCTCGCGCGTCCGGACGGCGGGATCGGACAGGTCACCGGCGCACTCGTCATGGTCATGACCGGCTTCGGCCTCGGCTGGATCAACATCGCCGCCGACTGGTCGCGATACCAGAAGCGCACGGCATCCGACGGAGCGATCGTCCTGTGGAACACGATCGGCGGCTCGGTGGCTCCTGTGATCCTCGTGATCTTCGGTCTGCTGCTCGCCGGATCCGACGACGAGCTCAGCGCGGCGATCGCCGCCGACCCGATCGGCGCGCTCGCGACGATCCTGCCCATCTGGGTGCTCGTTCCGTTCCTGCTCACCGCCGTGCTGGCGCTCGTCTCCGGCGCGGTGCTCGGCATCTACTCCTCGGGCCTCACGCTGCTGAGCCTCGGCATCCGCATCCCCCGCCCGTCCGCGGCGGCGATCGACGGCGTGATCCTCACGATCGGCACGATCTACGTGGTGTTCTTCGCGACCGACTTCCTCGGTCCGTTCCAGAGCTTCCTCATCACGCTGGGCGTGCCGCTGGCGTCATGGGCCGGCATCCTGATCGCCGACATCCTGCGCCGCAAGAAGGACTACGACGACGAGGCGCTCTTCGACAGCCGCGGCCGCTACGGCGCGTGGGACTGGATCTCGATCGGCACGATGGTGATCGCGAGCGTGATCGGCTGGGGCTTCGTGCTCAACGGATTCGCGGATGCGGCGCCGTGGAACAACTGGCAGGGCTACCTCCTCGGCCTCGTCGGGGGTGTCGACGGCGACTGGGCCTATGCCAACCTCGGGGTCTTCTTCGCCCTCGTGCTGTCGTTCGTCGTGACCTGGTTCGCCCGGGCCGGAAAGATCCGCGCGCAGGAGGCCTCGGCGTGAGCGACGGTCCCTGGCTGGTCGTGATCGACCCTCAGCGGATCTTCGCGTCGCCCGGATCTGCGTGGGGATCGCCGTTCTTCGCCGATGCGATGCCGCGCATCCGCGAGCTGGCCACGGCCTTCGGCGACCGCGTGATCGTGACGCGCTGGATGCCGACGGCAGACCGCTCGACCTCGTGGGGCGCCTACTTCGCCGCGTGGCCGTTCGCCGACCAGCCGCCGACGGATCCGCTGTTCGACCTCGTCCCCGACGCGGCCGGGCTGTCGCCGCATCCGACTCTCGACCTGCCGACCTTCGGCAAGTGGGGCGCAGAGATCGAGGCGGTCGTCGGCCGAGGGGCGCACGTCGTGCTGGCGGGTGTCGCGACCGACTGCTGCGTCATCTCGACCGCACTGGCCGCAGCGGATGCCGGAGCGCACGTCATCGTGGTCGGCGATGCCTGCGCGGGATCGACGGCGGAGAATCATGCGGCCGCGATGCAGGTGATGGGTCTCTACCCGCCGCAGATCACGATCAGCGACACCGCCTCCGTGTTGTCGGGGCTCTAGCTCCCCGCGCGCACCGCGGCCGCGATGTCGGCGGGCGACCCCCGCCACGGAGCTCCGTGCCCGGGCAGCACCCATGATGCCGACACGGCGGCCAGCCTGTCGAGAGACGCGATGGCCTCGGTCGGCTCATCCGTGAACGGCGCGGGCTGAGGACCGACCTGCCCCGTCAGCACATGGCGCGTGGTGAGGGCGTCGCCGACGAACACCGCGTCCGCTGCGGGAATGTGCACCGCGATGCTGCCCGGCGAGTGTCCCGGCATCCCGATGATGACCGGAGATCCCGGCAGGTCGAGGACCTCGCCGTCGGCGACCGTCATGACGTCGGTGACATGGCGCGTGCGCAGCCCCTTCTTGCGCACGCCATAGGCGAGAAAGCCGAGCAGTGGACCGACGCGAGCGGGTCCCATCGGGGTCTTCGGCTTCTCACCCGTGCGCACGCGGTGCGCGTCTGCGCTGTGGATGAAGATCGGCACGTCTGCTTCGCTGCGCAGCCGCTCGGCGAACCCGATGTGGTCGCTGTCGCCGTGGGTCAGGACGAGACCCCGGATGTCGGAGAGCGGGCGCCCCAGTTCTGCGAGGGTGCGCTGCAGATCGTTCCAGTGGCCGGGCAGCCCGGCGTCGACGAGCGTGATCCCCTCGGGCAGATCGATGAGGTATGACGCGACGATGTCGTTGCCGAGTCGATGCAGGTGCGGTGCGAGCTTCATGGCCGTTCCCTTCGCGGTGGCTTATGATGGCTAGACTACGTAGCTATCATAGCTAATGTCAATAGCCATGAAGGAGACCCGGATGCCGACCCCCGAACGAACCTCGCTGGCGGCAATCATCGACGCCGGTCGCGACATCCTCGAATCCGCCGGACCCGCGGGACTCACCATGCAGGCGGTCGCCGAGCGAGTGGGCGTCCGCGCACCTTCCCTCTACAAGCGGATCCGCGATCGTGACGCTCTGCTCTCCGCAGTGGCGGAGGCCTCGGCCGACGCGCTGACGGTCAGGCTCGACGCCGCAGGCGACGAGCTCCCCCTCCTCGCCACCGCATACCGCACCTTCGCGCACGAACGCCCGCACGCGTTCCGCCTGCTGTTCACCGCCTCCGCGCCCGAAGACGCCCTGCACCGGACGTCTGTTCCGGTGCTGCGCTCATGCGCCGCTCTCGTCGGGCCGGATCGGGCGCTCGATGCGGCCCGGCTCTTCACCTCCTGGGCGACAGGGTTCCTGCAGATGGAACTCGCCGGAGCCTTCCGTCTGGGCGGCGACGTCGACGAGGCGTTCGACTACGCGGTGGAGCGCATACTCGCGGGACTGACCGCCTGAGAGGTCGGAGCACCCCGCTCGGTGGCCTGCCGATCTCACCGCTCGGCGAGCGGCTGCGCCGAAGAGCAACCGGAATACTGCCAAGATGATGCGCGGAGAGGGGTTTCCATGACCGCGAGCGCGCACGACGACGGATCCGTCCACCCGACAAAGGGTCGTCGCCCCTGGCATCGCACGAAGGTGGCGGTCGGAATCGTGCTGATCGTCGTCGCCGTGGTGACGATCATCGGCGCGCTCACCCCCTGGCCGTCCGCGATGGTCATCCGCGCGGTGTTCACCCGGGGCGGCGACGAGACTGCCGCCGAGATGGACAAGCACGTGCCCGACACCGAACTCACCGAGAAACTCGATCTCGCGTATGCGGACGGCGGCGCCGACACCACGATGGACGTCTTCACACCGGCATCCGCCACGGGCCCGCTTCCGACCGTCGTCTGGATTCACGGCGGCGCCTGGATCTCGGGATCGAAGGAGAACGTCGACCCGTACATGCGGATCCTCGCTGCGGAGGGCTACACGACCATCGCCGTGAACTACACGATCGGACCCGAAGGGGTGTATCCGCTCGCCGTGCACCAGCTCAACGACGCGCTCGCCTACATCGACGCGCACGCCGACGAGCTGGGCGTCGACCCGACCCAGATCGTGCTCGCGGGCGACTCCGCCGGAGGTCAGCTGGCCAGTCAGATGGCGACGCTCATCACGAGCCCCGACTACGCCGAGATCATGGACGTCACCCCGGCGCTCCAGGCCGAGCAGGTGGTGGCGACCGTGCTGAACTGCGGCGTCTACGACCTGGCCGCACTCGCGACGCTCGACGGCATCGCCGGTTGGGGGCTGAAGACCTCGATGTGGGCGTACTCAGGCACCAAGACCTGGGCCGAGGACTCGACCGGTGCCACGATGTCGACGATCGACTGGGTCACCGAGGACTTCCCGACGACCTACATCTCGGGCGGCAACGGCGACGGTCTCACCTGGCTGCAGTCGATCCCCATGGCCCAGCGGCTCGACGCGCTCGGCGTCGACGTGACGACCCTCTTCTGGCCCGCGCCGCACGAGCCGCAGCTGCCCCACGAATACCAGTTCCATCTCGACATGCCGGATGCGCAGACGGCCCTGCAGAAGACCATCGACTTCCTGGACGCGCACACCACCCGCTGACGGGGGCGGAGTCGGCGTGGGCCGTCTTTCGTGTCCCGCTGCCTACTTCATCGTGTCGAGGATGCCGACGAGGTCGTCGAACGTGGTGAGCGGATTGAGGATCGCGAAGCGGGTGTTCGGGCGGCCTCCGTGCGAGCTCGGCACGACGAACGCACGCTGCGAGTCGAGGAGCTCGTCGGACCACCGGTCGTAGTCGCCGCGTTCCCAGCCCTCGCGTTCGAAGACGACGACCGACAGCTGCGGGTCGCGCACGAGACGGAGCTCGGGCCGCGCGGCGATCTCGGCGGCGATCCGCTGCGTCAGAGCGAGCGTCGCGCTCACGGCCTCGCGATAGGCCGTCACCCCGTACGTCGCGAGCGAGAACCAGAGCGGCAACCCCCGGGGGCGCCGGGTGAGCTGGATCGAGTAGTCCGACGGGCTGAAGTCGCCCGCGTCGGTGAGCGTGTCGAGGTATTCGGCGTGTTGGGTGTGCGCGCGACGACCCGCATCGGGGTCGCGGTAGATCAGCGCGCAGCAGTCGAAGGGCGCGAACAGCCACTTGTGCGGATCGACGATCACCGAGTCGGCGCGCTCCACCCCGGCGAAGACACCCCGAGCCTCGGGGGCCAGCATGGCGGTCAGCCCGTACGCGCCGTCGATGTGCAGCCAGAAGTCGAACTCGTCCTTCAGCGCGGCGATGCCGGCGATGTCGTCGACGATGCCGAAGTTGGTCGAGCCGCCGGTGGCGACCACAGCGCAGATCTCGTCGCCGTGCTCGGCGAGTGCGTCGCGCACCGCGTCCGCCCTCAGCACGCCGTCGTCTCCGGCCGGCACGAGCAGCACGTCTGCGTCCATGACCTTCGCCGCCGACTTGTTCGAGGAGTGCGCCTCGACGCTGCACACGATCTTCCAGCGACGAGGCAGCTCCTTGCCCGCGTCGAGCAGCTTCGCCTTCGCCGCCTCGCGCGCCGCGACGAGTGCCGACAGGTTGCCGATCGTGCCACCCTGCACGAACACCCCGCCCGCGGTGTCGGGAAGGCCGAACTCGGAGGCGAGGAACGACAGCACCTCGTTCTCGGCGTGCACGGCTCCTGCGCCCTCGAGCCAGCTGCCGCCATAGAGGCCGGATGCCGAGACCACGAGGTCGAACGCGATCGACGCGATGGTCGGCGCCGTTGGGATGAACGACAGATACGCCGGGTGGCTCGTCGTCAGGCAGGCGGGAGCGAGGATGTGCTCGAACACGCTGAGCGCCCGCTGCGATCCGAGACCCGCATCGGTGATCGTCGTGCCGACCAGACGGTCGAGCTCGGCGGGCGACTGGGGCTTGTCGAGCGGCACATCGGCCGCGAGCATCCGCCGGCGCGAGTAGTCGAGCACTGCATCGACGATCGCCGTCGATTCGGCCGAGGCCGCGTGCATGCGTTCTGCTCCCATGAGCTGTCCTTACCTGAGGGTTTCTGCGGGCTGTGCGGGCTGTGCTGCCCGTCGCGCTGCGCCGGGCTCGAGATCGTCCGACACCGGAACGGAGGGCTCCGGAACGTCCGTCACGGGGACATCGAGCACGGCGGAGAGGGTGCGGCGAGCGAGTGCCGCCCGATCGCGCGGCGCCCAGTGCACGAGCGAGTGGGCGCTCATCCCGTCGACCATGGCGAGCAGCATCCACGCCGACGAATCGGGATCGACCCGCACTGCCGGATCTTCGGCGATCGCCCGGGCGATGAGGTCTTCGAGGGCGCTGTGCCAGAGGTCCATCTCGGTGCGCACCCGGGTGCCGAGCGCCTCGTTGCGGGCTCCGAGCGCCCACGACTGCACCCACACCATCGCCACGTCGTCGCGCGAGTCGTCGAGCAGCGTCTCGATGAGACGCAGCAGATTCGTGCGCAGGTCGACAGTCGGGTCGTAGGAGGAGATGACCTCTTCGCGCTCGGCCGCGACGATCGTCGTGAAGACCTCGGCGACGAACGACTCCATCACGGGCCGGTAGTGGGCGACGAGAGCGGGTGTGACGCCGACCCGCGCAGCGACGGCTCGCACGGTGAGGGCCTCGAGGCCGCTCTCCGAGGCGAGCGATACGGCGCCGTCGAGGATCGAGCGTTCGCGCTCCTCCGGCGGCAGCCTGCGCGGTGCGGCGGCTCTTGACGTGGTCTTCATCACGGGTTACCGTATCACTCGTTGATCGCGTGTTCAATAGCGACAGCGACTCTCGTTGCCGAGGTCGTGATCAGCAGCGAGGGAGACAACCATGGCCTGGCACATGCCCGCCGAGACCGCACCGCACGACCGCACCTGGATGGCGTTCCCCGCCGAGGGGCCGACGCTCGGCGAGACGGCGGCCGAGCGCGACGAGGGCTACGAGACCTGGACCGCCGTCGCCCATGCGGTCGCCGAGTTCGAGCCGGTCACGATGATCGTCGACCCGGCGGAGATCGCCCGCGCCCGGCGGATGCTCAGCGGTGCCATCGACATCGTCGGGGCGCCGGTCGACGAGTTCTGGATGCGCGACTCCGGGCCGACGTTCGTCATCGACGACGAGCGACCCGGCGTGCTCGGCGCGGTGGACTGGATCTTCAACGGGTGGGGCGCACCGGCCTGGGCGCAGTGGCAGAAGGCGGCGCAGCACGCGCGCATCATCGCCGGGGCCGTCGACGCCGAGCTCGTGAGCTCGACCCTCGTCAACGAGGGCGGCGGAATCCACGTCGACGGCGAGGGCACCGTGCTGCTCACCGAGACCGTGCAGCTCGATCCGCGCCGCAACCCCTACGCCGACAAGGCCCGCGTCGAGGCCGAGATGGCCCGCACTCTCGGCACCTCGAAGGCCGTGTGGCTGCCCCGGGGCCTCACCCGCGACTACGACGACTTCGGCACGAACGGCCACGTCGACATCGTGGCGACGATCGTCTCCCCCGGTCGGCTGCTGCTGCACGATCAGCAGGATCCCGCGCACCCCGACCACGAGGTCACCCGCGAGCTGCGCGCGCACCTCGGCGATCAGACCGATGCCGCCGGTCGCCGCTTCGAGATCGTCGACCTGCCCGCGCCCGCGACCCTGCGCGACGGCGAGGGGTTCGTGGACTGGAGCTACGTCAACCATCTGGTCACCAACGATGGCGTCGTCGCGTGCGGGTTCGGCGACGAGAAGGCGGATGCCGCCGCGAGGGCCATCCTCGCCGACGTCTATCCCGGCCGCCGGGTCGTCACCGTCGACGCGCGCCCGCTGTTCGACCGCGGCGGCGGCATCCACTGCATCACCCAGCAGCAGCCGAGCGTGGGGGTGTCCGCATGATCGACGTGGTCGAGGCGTCGATCGCCGACATGCGACGAGCGCTGGAGACGGGCGCTGCCACCTCCGTCGAACTGGTCGACGCCTACCTCGCGCGCATCGCCGCCTACGACGGCCCCGATACGGACACGGCTCTGAACGCGATCATCGTCGCGAATCCCGAGGCACGCACGGAGGCCGAGGCATCGGACGCGAGACGTGCCCGTGGCGAGACGCGGGGGCCGCTCGATGGCATCCCGTACACGGCGAAAGACAGTTATCTCGTGCGAGGGCTCACGGCGGCCGCCGGCAGCCCCGCCTTCGCCGACCTCGTCGCGCAGCGCGACGCGTTCACGATCGAGCGCCTGCGGTCGGGAGGCGCGATCTGCCTCGGGCTGACCAATATGCCGCCGATGGCGAACGGCGGCATGCAGCGCGGCGTCTACGGCCGCGCCGAGAGCCCCTACAACGCCGACTTCCTCACCGCGCCCTTCGCCTCCGGGTCGTCGAACGGCTCCGGCACGGCGACGGCTGCCAGCTTCGGCGCGTTCGGTCTGGGCGAGGAGACCTGGTCGAGCGGTCGCGGCCCGGCCACGAACAACGCCCTGTGCGCCTACACGCCCTCGCGAGGCGTCATCTCGACGCGGGGCAACTGGCCGCTCGTGCCGACGATGGATGTCGTCGTGCCGCACACCCGCACGATGGCCGATCTGCTGGAGGTGCTCGATGTGATCGTCGCCGACGACGCCGAGGTCCGCGGCGATTTCTGGCGCGCACAGCCGTGGGTGTCACTGCCGCAGTCCTCCGAGGTCCGCCCCGCGTCGTACCGCGCGCTGTCCACCGATGCGGCGGCAGCTCTCGACGGCGCTCGCATCGGAATCCCGCGCATGTACATCAACGCCGACTCCGACGCGGGCACCGCCGACGATCCGGGCATCGGCGGCCCGACCGGCCGGCGCATCGCGACGCGTCCGTCCGTGATCGACCGGTGGCAGGCGGCCCGACGGAGCCTCGAGTCGGCCGGCGCGACGGTCGTCGACGTGGACTTCCCGGTGGTGTCGAACTACGAGGGCGATCGACCCGGCGCCCCGACCATCGCCACCCGCGGGCTCGTCACGCCGGAGTACCTGCACCGCGAGATCGTCGACCTGTCGGCCTGGGCCTGGGAGGATTTCCTGCGGGCGAACGGCGACCCGCGGCTGCGCACTCTCGCGGAGGTCGACGGGGCATCGATCTTCCCCCACCCCGAGGGTGCGCTGCCCGACCGCTACACCGGCTTCGACGACGACATCGCCGAGTACCCGGAATGGGTGCGCGAGAACCCCGGCGTCGGATTCGAGGACATGCCCGAGCTGCCGGACGGCCTCCGCGGGCTCGAGGAGACCCGCCGGGTCGACCTCGAGCAGTGGCTGGACGAGCTCGAGCTCGACGCGGTCGTCTTCCCCGCGGTGGCCGACGTCGGGTCGGCTGACATGGATGTGAACGAGTCATCCGCCGACCTCGGCTGGCGCAACGGCACCTGGATCGCGAACGGCAACCTGACCATCCGTCATCTCGGCATTCCGACCGTGACGGTGCCGATGGGTCTGATGGCCGACATCGGCATGCCGATCGGCCTGACGTTCGCCGGCCGCGCCTACGACGACTCGTCGCTGCTGCGACTCGCGGCCGGGTTCGAAGCCGTCGGCGCACCCGGCGAGCGGCGTACTCCCCCGCTGCGCACGCCGAGGCTCTGACCTCGGCGGAGCCGGTCCCACCGCGCGACATTTCACTATTGTGACGCTCGCCACGATTGTTATATGTTCTTCCTGTCCGTCACGACAGGAAGCGACCCATGAGCACCGAGAACAACGAGCGCGAGCTCGAGGCCGGCATCGTCACCGATCTGTCCGGACGCATGACGTACGGGTCGTATCTGTCGCTCGACCAGCTGCTCACCGCCCAGAATCCCGTCAGCGTCCCGGAGCACCATGATGAGCTGCTGTTCATCATCCAGCACCAGACGACCGAGCTCTGGCTCAAGCAGCTGCTGCACGAGCTGTCGTCCGCACGCCAGCTGCTCGCGAGCGACGACCTCCGTGAGGCGCTGAAGAGGGTCGCGCGGGTCAAGCGCATCCAGGACGTCATGACCCAGCAGTGGGCGATCCTCGCGACGCTCACGCCCACCGAATACGCGCAGTTCCGCGGAGCGCTCGGCAATTCCTCCGGCTTCCAGTCGGTGCAGTACCGCGCCGTCGAGTTCGCGCTGGGCAACAAGAACGAGAAGATGCTGAGCGTCTTCAGCGACCACCCCGCGAACCTCGCGCTGCTCACCGCCGAATGGCACAAGCCGACGCTCTATGACGAGTTCCTGCGCTACGCCTCGCGACGCGGCCTCCCGATCCCGACCGAGATCCTCGACCGGGACGTGCGTCTCCCCTACCGCGAAACGCCCGCACTCGTGCCGGCCATCCGTGAGATCTACCAGAACCACCAGCAGCACTGGGATCTGTATGAAGCGTGCGAAGACCTCGTCGACCTCGAGGACAACTTCCAGTTCTGGCGCTTCCGTCATCTCAAGACCGTCGCGCGCACGATCGGCATGAAGGTCGGCACCGGCGGCTCGAGCGGAGTCGGATTCCTGCAGCGCGCCCTCGACCTGACGTTCTTCCCCGAGCTCTACACCGTGCGCACCGAGATCGGCGGCTGATGCACGCGGCGACCTTCTTCGAGGGCGAAGGATGGCGCGACGGCATCATCGACCGCGACGGCGAGCGGATGCGACTCCGCGCCGAGCCTCCCGCCCGCGATCTGCCCCGTCTGGACGGCGTGGTCATCGGCGGCTTCACCGACCACCACGTGCACCTTCAGCTCATCGACCACACGTTGCTCGCGAGCTCGACTCTGGGCCGCGTGGTCGACCTCGGCGCGGACCCGGCCGTCATCGAAGCGCTGTCCCGGGCATCGTCGCCCCACGACTCCGGAGATCTGCGCCACACCATCCCGGATTCTGCGGATGTCCGCCGAGTCGACGCGGGGATGCCGGAGTTCCGGCGAACCGACGCCCCGCACCGTGTCCAGGTCGACTTCGCCGGCGCATTCCTCACTCCCGTCGGCGGGTACCCGAGTGACCGCGCCTGGGCCCCCACGGGATCCTTCCGCGAGATCACGGACGCAGAGACGGCGCGCGCGGCCGTCACCGCGATGGCGGATGCCGGGGCATCCTGCATCAAGGTGGCGAGCAACGCCACCGCAGGCCCCGTCTTCGACGACGACCTGTTCCGCACGATCGTCGACGCCGCCTCGGCCCGCGGGCTGTCCGTGGTCGCCCATGCCGAGGGACCGGGCCAGGCGCAGCGCGCCGCTCGCCTCGGGGCCGCCCGTCTCGCCCATGCACCGTTCACCGAACGGCTCGCCGACGACGAGATCGCCCGACAGGCGGCATCCGTCTCGTGGATCTCGACGCTCGCGATCCACGATGCGGACAGCGAGGAGCGAGCCACCGCGGTCGACAACGTCCGCCGCTTCCACGCCGCCGGCGGAATGGTGCTCTACGGCACCGATATGGGCAACGGTCCGACGCCCGTGGGCCTGAACCCCGCCGAGCTCGCAGCGCTCCGCGAGGCAGGCATCGCGGGCGATGACCTCCTGCGCGCTCTCGCGCCGCTGGACCCGCTCGATTCCGCCGTTCTGCTCCTGAGACTCCCCGGCATCGACGCCGACCCGACACTCGCCCGCCCGCTGACCAGCGCCGATCTGAAGGCATGACATGACCGACTCACCCGAGACCACGACCGCCGCTCCGACCGCCGACAGCACCCTCCTCGACCTCGCGCAGGCTCTCGACGCGGCCGATCCGCTGCATTCGCATCTCTCCGCCTTCGCCGAAGCGCCCGGCGTCGGCGCCTACCTCGACGGCAACTCGCTCGGCCGGCCCCTGAAGGACACCCCCGAGAAGCTCGCCGCATTCGTGCGCGACGACTGGGGCACCCGCCTGATCCGCTCGTGGGACGAGCAGTGGATGGTCCTTCCGATGGAGCTCGGCGATCGTATCGGACGTGTCACCCTCGGCGCCGCCGCGGGTCAGACCGTGGTCGCCGACTCGACCAGCGTACTGATCTACAAGCTGATGCGCGCGGCCGCCACCGCCGACCCCTCGCGCACCGAGCTCGTCATCGAGGCGGGCAACTTCCCGACCGACCGGTTCATGGCCGAGGGCGTCGCCGCCGAGACCGGCATGACGGTGCGGTGGATCGAGCCCGATCCGGTGCTCGGGGTGCAGATGGCCGATGTGGTCGCTGCGGTCTCTGCGAAGACGGCGCTCGTGTCGCTGAGCCACGTCGACTACCGCTCCGGCGCCCTCGCCGACATGCCGGCGATCACCACCGCGGTGCACGAGGTCGGCGCGCTGATGATGTGGGATCTGTGCCACTCGGCCGGCGTGATCCCCATGCAGCTCGACGACTGGGGCGTCGACATGGCCGTCGGGTGCACCTACAAGTACCTCAACGGCGGCCCCGGCTCCCCCGCGTTCGCCTACCTGCGGCGCGAGCATCAGGGCGTGCTGCGCCAGCCGATCCAGGGGTGGTGGAGCGCCGCCGACATCTTCGCGATGGGTCCGCAGTACGAGCCGGCCGGCGACATCCGTCAGCTGCTCAGCGGCACTCCCCCGATCACCTCGATGCTCGCGATGCAGGGCATGCTCGACCTCATCGAGCAGGCGTCGGTCGAGGCGATCCGTGAGAAGTCGCTCTCGCTCACCGATTTCGCGGTCCGCGCCCACGACGAGGTGCTCGCGCCTCTCGGCGTGCGCCTGCTCAGCACCCGCGACGCCGCACAGCGCGGAAGCCACGTGACCATCGGCCACCCCGACTTCCGCGCGGTGACGCAGCGACTGTGGGCCGACGGCATCATCCCCGACTTCCGCTTCCCCGACGGCATCCGTCTGGGGCTCTCCCCTCTCAGCACGTCGTATGTCGAGACGCTCACCGGCGTCCTCGCCGTGCGCGACGCACTGGAGTCGCATGACCGCTGACCGCGCAGAGGCGACCACAGGCCCCGTGCTCGATGACATCGATGCGCGCCCCGGCAGCACCGCCTCCCTCTTGCGCACTCTGGTCGGGCTGTATCTGCGACCTCTCGGCGGCTGGATCTCGACGGCCGACCTGGTCGCCCTCGCCGGCGATCTCGGGATCCCCACGGCGCAGGCGCGCACCGGCGTCACCCGTCTCAAGCAGAAGGGACTGCTGCTCGCCGAGCGCAGGCACGCGGCCGGGTATCTGCTGAATCCGGATGCCGCGACGATGCTCGAGCGCGGCGATCGGCGCATCTTCGAGATGCGCGAGATGACGGATGCCGACAGCTGGTGCCTCATCTCGTTCTCGATGCCCGAGAGCGCGCGAGCCACCCGACACCAGCTTCGCCGTCGCCTGCAGTGGATCGGGGCGGGTGTCGTCTCGCCTGCGCTGTGGATCTGTCCGGGGCATCTGCAGGGCGAGGTGCAGGAGATCGTCGACGACCTCGAAGCGAGCGAGTGGGTGACCCTGTTCCAGGCCGGCACGCCGACGACGGCCCGCACACTGCCCGAGGCCGCCGCCGACTGGTGGGACCTCGAGTCGCTGCGCGCCGAGCACCTCGCGTTCCAGGCCTCGCTCGCGACGCTGCCCACCGCGCCGTTCGCCGCGTATGTGCAGCTGCTCGACCGCTGGCGAGTGCTGCCCTACGTCGATCCGGGGCTGCCGCCGTCGATGCTGCCGGCCGAGTGGCCCGGTCGGCGCAGCGTCGCCGAGTTCCAGAGGCTGTCGACAGAGCTATCGGATGCCGCGTGGCGGCGTGTGCGCGACGTCACGCGACACTCCGCGGCCGGAAGCTCCGCGACCGGCGCCGAGCTCACCGCGGCGGGGCGGTCGTAGCCCGCACCACCAGCCGCGTCGGCAGGATCACGTGCATCTCGTCGACCTCCTGCCCCGCGAGCAGCGTGAACACCATGTCAGCCGCGACCGCGCCGAGTCGCCGCATCGGCTGCTGGATGGTCGTGAGCGGCAGCGCCCTTCTGGTGGCCTCCGGCACGTCGTCGAATCCGATCACCGACAGATCGTCGGGCACCCGCAGACCGAGCTCGTGGGCGACATCGATGACCGCGATCGCGGAGAGGTCGTTGGCGGCGAAGATCGCCGTGGGACGCGAGTCGCCGCTCAGCATGATGCGGGCGGATTCCCTGGTCGCGTCGAGCTCGTAGCGACCAACACCGATGAGGGACGGATCGAGGGGGATCCCCGCGTCCGACAGTGCCCTGCGATACCCGGCGTCGCGCAGCCCGGCCGAGCGCAGGTCGGGGCGACCGGCGAGGAAGCCGATGCGGCGGTGGCCCAGTTCGATGAGGTGTCTGGTCGCGACGAGCGCGCCTCCGAAGCTGTCCGACTCGACCGTGGGCAGGTCGGCCCGGCCCGTGTGCGGGTCGATCGCGACGACGGGGATCTCGGTGCCGGCGCTGACGACCGTGGGCGTGACCATGATCGCGGCGTCGATGAGCGTGCCGGAGAGCCTGCTCAGGGATCGGCGTTCCCATCCGTCGCCCGCGCCGAGGTGGGAACCGCTGTACGCGAGCAGATCGAAGGAGGTGTCGTGCACGGCCGAGCCGACGCCCTTCAGGATCTCGGCGCTGAAGGGTTCGAAGTCCGCCAGCAGCACGCCGATCACACCGGTGCGCCGCGCGCGCATGCTGCTCGCCACGAGGCTCGACTCGTAGCCGAGCTCCTTCACCGCGTCGAGTACGCGCTGCACCGTGGCATCCGCGATCCCGTACCGGCCGTTCACCGCCTTCGAGACGGTCGACACAGACACTCCCGCCGCTTTCGCGACGTCATGGATCGTCGTGCGTGCCCCCATGAGACGCCAGCGTAGTCTCCCGCCGATCGCGATGGAAACTGTTTTCGAAAACGTTTGACGATCGAGCGCGTCCGCCGGAGACTCATGCCACTGCGGTCTCACCAGAGTGTCCGCAGGCGCCCCGCAGTGACGCGGCGCGCAACTCGATGAGGAGAACGATCACATGAACAGCAGAAGGCTCCCCCTCGCCTCCGCAGTCACGGTCCTGGCCGTCGGAGCGCTCGCGCTCTCGGGCTGCACCGCGGACTCGTCCGGCTCCGGTGACGGCGGCGACACCAGCATGACCCTGTGGCACAACTCGACGACGGGCCCCGGAGTGGAGTTCTGGGAACAGACCGTCGCGGATTTCGAGAAGGACAACCCGGGCGTCACGATCGACATCCAGTCGATCCAGAACGAGGATCTCGACGGCAAGCTGCAGACCGCCCTCAACTCGGGCGACGCCCCCGACATCTTCCTGCAGCGCGGTGGCGGCAAGATGGCGGCGATGGTCAAGGCCGGCCAGCTCAAGGACCTCACCGACGCCATCGACGGCCCGGCCGCCGACGAGATCCCCGATGCGTCGTACTCGGCGAACAGCCTTGACGGCAAGATCTACGCCATGCCCGTCGCCGTGTTGCCCGGCGGCCTCTTCTACAGCCAGGACCTCTTCGACCAGGCCGGCATCACCGAGAACCCGACGACCCTCGAGGAGCTCGAGGTCGCCACCGAGGCGCTGAAGGCGGAGGGGATCGACCCGATCGCACTCGGCGCCAAGGACGCCTGGCCCGCCGCGCACTGGTACTACTGGCTGGCGCTGCGCGAATGCAGCTCGGACACCCTCGCCGCCGCGGCGGACGAGATGGACTTCAGCGACGACTGCTGGGTGCGTGCCGGTGAGGACCTGCAGGCGTTCGCCGAGACCGAGCCCTTCAACTCCGGATTCCTGACGACTCCCGCACAGCAGGGCGCGGGCAGCTCGGCCGGCCTCATCGCGAACCACCAGGCCGCCATGGAGCTCATGGGCGCCTGGAACCCCGGCGTGATCGGCTCGCTCACCCCTGATCAGAAGCCGCTGGCCGACCTCAGCTGGTTCCCGTTCCCCGAGGTCGAGGGCGGAGACGGCGAACCCGGCTCCATGATGGGTGGCGTCGACGGCTACTCGTGCTCGGTGGATGCACCGGACGCCTGCGTCGACTTCCTGAACTACATCGGCACCTCGGACGTGCAGACCGCGTACTACAAGGCGTTCAACGCCCCGCCCGTCAACACGGTCGCTCAGGAGGCCGTCACCGAGCCCTACCTGCAGACGATCCTCGAGGCGTACAACGCTGCCCCGTACGCGACGCAGTGGCTCGACACCGTCTACGGCCAGAACGTGGGCAACGCGCTGAACGTCGCCGTGGTCGACCTGCTCGCCGGCAACAGCAGCGCGGAAGACCTCGTCAAGGCTGTGCAGGATGCCGCAGCGAAAGCGTGACATGCGTGCCCGGCTGGAAGTGATCCTTCTGGCCGGGCCCGCCCTGCTCGTGTTCCTCGCCTTCGTCATCTTCCCGGTGCTGATGGCGGCGTACTACGGGTTCTTCAGCTGGCAGGGCTACGGCCCTCCCACCGACTTCGTCGGGCTGAAGAACTACCTCACGATCCTCCAGGATCCGCTGTTCCACGACGCGCTCGCGCACAACGGGTTCATCCTGGTGTTCTCCCTCGTGCTCCAGGGCCCGATCGCCATCGTGCTGGCGCTGCTGCTCAACCGCAAGATGCGCGGCCAGTCGCTGATCCGCGTGCTGATCTTCGTCCCGTACGTGATCTCCGAGGTCGTCGTGGGCACGGGGTGGAGCCTGATGCTGCAGACCAACGGCGCGATCAACGCGATGCTGACGAACATGGGCCTCGGGTTCCTCGCCACCGACTGGCTGTCGGATCCCGGCATCGCGATCTGGACCCTGATGGCCATCATCACGTGGAAGTACATCGGCTTCGCGGTCATCCTGTTCCTCGCAGGCCTCCAGGGCATCCCGGAGGAGCTGCACGAGGCGGCGGCGATCGACGGCGCGTCCTACTGGCAGATCCAGTGGCGCATCACTCTGCCGCTCCTCGCGCCGACTCTGCGCATCTGGGCGTTCCTGTCGATCATCGGCTCACTGCAGCTGTTCGACCTCGTCTACATCATCTGGGGCCAGTACATCGCTTCCACCGCGGGTACGTCGACCATGGCGACCTACATGGTCTCCGAAGGCCGCAACGCCGGCAACTACGGCTACGGCAACGCGGTCGCGGTCGTCCTGTTCCTCATCTCGCTCGTGGTCGCTCTCATCTATCAGCGTGCGGTGCTGCGCAAGGACACCGACGGCGCCCTCACGGGTGCCTCGGGTCGCAAGCGCGGCTCCCGGTCGCGCGCGTCGCAGGATGCCGTCCCGCAGGATGCCGTCGCAGACGCAGACGCCGACTCCGGTGCAGACGCCACCACACAGAAGGAGTACGTCCGATGACCGCCACCTCGGTGCTCGTCACCCAGCGACCCGCACGTCTCGGACGCCCGGGTCGAACCGCCACGCCGAAGCTCCCGTGGGCGCATCCGACCGTGTACTTCGTCGCGCTGATCGCCGTCGGACTGATGCTCGCGCCCATCGCATACATCATCACCGGCGGGTTCCGCACGAACGCGCAGATCACGACCGACCCGTCGGGGTTCCCGTCTCCCTGGGTGGTGTCGAACTACCTCGACGTCCTCACCGGCGACGTGTTCTGGCGGCTCGTGGGCAACTCGACGATCGTCGCCCTCGCGACCACCGTGGGCACCGTCGCTCTCGCGCTGATGGCGGCATACGTGCTCGCTCGATACCGGTTCGCCGGTCGCGGCGTGCTCTACGCCTTCTTCGCCGCGGGCCTGATGTTCCCGCTGACCGTGGCGATCACGCCGCTGTACATCGTGGTGCGCAGTCTCGGGCTGATGAACTCGCTCGGCGGAGTGATCCTGCCGCAGATCGCCTTCGCCCTGCCGACGACCATCATCATCCTCGTGCCGTTCCTCCGGGCGATCCCCGATGAGATCGAGGAGGCCGCGTTCATCGACGGATGCAGCCGCATCGGGTTCTTCTGGCGGATGGTGCTGCCGCTCTCCCTGCCGGGAGTGATCACGACCGGCATCCTGGCGTTCATCGGCAGCTGGAACGGCTATCTGCTGCCGCTGTTCATCCTCAACGACGCCTCGGCGTTCACCTTGCCGCTCGGCGTGCAGTCGTTCGCCTCGCAGTACTCGGTCGACACCGCGAAAGTGCTGGCATTCACCTCCCTGTCGATGATCCCTGCGCTGATCTTCTTCAGCCTGTTCGAACGGCGGATCGTGGGAGGGCTGACCGGTGCTGTCAAGGGCTGACACGGTCGCCGTCGCGACCCCACACGTCGACGAGAACGAGAACGAGAAAGAGAACAAGATGTCGCAGTACGCAGGCGCCGCGCCGCGCTCGCCCCGCGTCGAGGAGCTCCTCGCGCGGATGACCCTCGAGGAGAAGCAGGCGCAGCTCGTCGGCTTCTGGGTGGACCAGGGCGTCGAGGTCGTCGCGCCGATGTCGGGCGAGAGGAAGAGCTCGACCCGCTACGAGGACGCCTCGGAGCACGGGATCGGTCACCTCACCCGGGTGTACGGCACGCGTCCGGTCGACCCTGTGGAACGCGCCGAGTGGCTGTGGGCCGAGCAGCGCCGCCTGAAGCAGCAGACCAGACTCGGCATCCCCGCCATCGTGCATGAGGAGTGCCTGACCGGTCTCGCCGCCTGGAAGGCAGCGACCTTCCCGACGCCGCTCGCCTGGGGCGCCGCGTTCGACCCCGAGCTCGTCGAGGAGGTGGGCCGAGCGGTCGGATCATCGATGCGCGCACTCGGGATCCATCAGGGCCTCGCTCCCGTGCTCGACGTCATCCGCGACCCCCGTTGGGGCCGGGTCGACGAGTGCATCGCCGAGGACCCGCTGGTCGTCGGCCGGGTGGGCACGGCGTATGTCCGCGGCCTCCAGTCGGAGGGCGTGCACGCGACCCTGAAGCACTTCATCGGATACTCCGCCTCGAAGGCCGGACGCAATCACGCGCCCGTGAGCGCGGGCGTGCGAGAGATCGAGGACGTGCTGCTCCCGCCGTTCGAGATGGCGATCCACGAGGGCGGCGCCCGCAGCGTGATGAACTCCTACGTCGACATCGACGGCGTTCCCGTCACGGCAGACGCGCACTACCTGACCGGCATCCTGCGCGATCGCTGGGGGTTCGACGGAGTGGTCGTGTCGGACTACTTCGCGGTCGACTTCCTCTACAGCATGCACCGCGCAGCCGCGGACTCAGCGGACGCCGCCAGGCTCGCGCTCACAGCGGGAATCGATGTCGAGCTGCCCTCGCCCGACGCCTTCGTCACGCTCGCCGATCAGGTGCGGGACGGTCGGCTCCCGGTCGAGATCCTCGACAGGGCCGTGGGCCGGGTGCTCGCGCAGAAGGAGGAGCTCGGGCTGCTGGATGCCGACTTCGACACCCCTCCGACCGCGATCGACCTGGATCCGGCAGAGCACCGTGCGCTCGCGCGCCGTCTCGCCGAGGAGTCGATCGTGCTGCTGAGCAACGACGGATCCCTGCCGCTCGCGCCCTCGACCACCGCGAGGATCGCCGTGATCGGGCCGAACGCCGACAGCGCCGAAGCGCTGATGGGGTGTTACTCGTTCGTCAACCATGTGCTCGCACATCACCCCGACACCCCCGCAGGCATCGATCTGCCGACGGTCGCCGGCTCGCTGCGCGACGAGTTCCCCGCCGCCGAGATCGTCTCGGCGATCGGATGCGATGTCGAGGGCTCCGATCGCTCCGGCATCCCCGCCGCGGTCGACGCCGCCTCCGCTGCCGACGTCGCCGTCGTCGTGGTGGGCGATCGCGCCGGCCTCTTCGGACGAGGCACCGTGGGCGAGGGCAACGACGTCGAGGACCTCGAGCTCCCCGGCGTCCAGCGCGAGCTGGTCGAGGCCGTCGTCGCGACCGGCACTCCTGTGATCCTCATCGCGATGACCGGACGTCCGTACGTCCTCGACTGGGCGCTGCCGACCCGTGCGGGCGCCGCCGGGACCATGACCGGCCTCGGAGCAGTCGACGGCTCGGCCGTGGCGAACGAGGCAGCCGCGGGCATCCCCGCGGCTGTGCTGCAGACGTTCTTCCCCGGCGAGGAGGGCGGCCCCGCGATCGCGCGGCTGCTGAGCGGTCGCGTCGCTCCGTCGGGTCGGCTGCCGGTATCGCTGCCGCGTTCGGCGGGAGCGCAGCCGTACTCGTATCTGCACCCCGTGCTGGGCGGGCTCACGGATGTCACGAGCGCCGACTCCACGCCCGTGCGGCCCTTCGGCTTCGGTCTCAGCTACACGACCTTCGCCCACGATCAGCTCACCGCACCCGCATCGGTCACCTCGGGGGAGAACTTCCGGGCGACGGTGCGCGTGCGCAACACCGGCGAGATCGCCGCGACGGACGTCGTGCAGCTCTACGCGCACGACGAGGTCGCGAGCGTGACCCGTCCGGTCGCCCAGCTGCTGGACTTCCGGCGGGTCGCGCTCGCGCCCGGCGCCGAGCAGATCGTCGAGTTCGACGTGCCCATCGACCGGCTGGCCTTCACCGGGCTCGACGGCGTCAAGCGGGTCGAAGCAGGAGCCAAACGCCTGTGGGTCGGCGGCGCCTGTGACGAGGAGGAGACGGTCGCCCGGCTCGAGATCGTGTGAGGCGTCAGCCCTTCACACCCGCGATGAACGCGCTCACGTGCTCCTGGAGCTTCAGGATGCGCATCTCGCGGGCGAGCTCGCGGTCGTAGCCCTCGTAGGCGAGCGGCGGCAGCACGCGCACGTTCTGCGAGCATCCGAACTCCGCGCAGACGAGAGTGCCGATGCTGTCGCCCTTGCGGCCGGCCGGACCCGCCTTGCGGGCGACGTACAGCTGCACGTCGTTGCGCAGGGTGACGTCCTCGCACCAGGAGCACTGGGCTCTGGCCGTGACGCGCTGCTCGGCGCGCTGCAGGATCACGCCGGTGAGGACGTCATCGACCCAGGCGACGACATAGGAACGTCGAGGGAGCTTGGGGTCGACCCAGCCGAGGTAGTCGAGCTTCTCGACGTCGAGGTCGGCGAAGCCGGCGGGCAGGGTGAGATCGGAGACCTCCTTGCGGGAGGCGTTGATGAAGGAGGCGCGCAGGGTGCGCTCGTCGATGGGACGCATGGGTCGGTGCTTTCGTGTGGGCCGCAGCGGGCGGCGGAAGAGGAATGGAGGACGGCATCCGCACGGATGCCGGGCACGACGTGGTTCCGGGGACGGGATGTTCCGCCTCCGGCCGATCGTCAGCCTCTGTCCGTGGCGCTGAACGCGCCCACGGCTCCATTCCGCGCTCGATCCGGAATCCGGAGAGCGCTCTTCGACAACAGCACCCCGAGAGTCTACGCCCGTTTGTTTCGGAGCATGTCGGCTCGGGTTTCCTCGCTGCCACGGCCGACCTACTCTTGCCGGAACGTCCGCTCATGAAGGAGACCACCGTGTCCACGCCGCTGAACCGCCTTTCGCCTCTCTCGGTGCGTGAGCGTTCTGCGTGCATGTGCCGCCACGGCTTCGCGTGCTCCTCGTTCCAGGCGGGTCACGCGCTGCACCTGATCCAAGCGCGCATCGCATCGGCGACCCCGACCGAATGGGCCGACGCGATCGTCGAGCACGCCGACGCGGCGACCGGCGAGCTGACCGTGCGCACCCTCGACGGGGCGACTCACGCACTGTGGAACAGCGGCGGCGCAGCGCTCGAGGCTCCTGCGGGCACGCCGATCGCGCTGCACGTGCGCTACGGCGTGCTGGCCGTCGGTCGCACGCAGTTCAACGTCGCGCTCTCCTGAGGGCGCCGTGCGCCTCGCTGCCGCTCAGGCGGCCGCCATCATCATGTCCTTGACGGCCATGCACGCGTCCATGCAGTCCTTGCAGGTCTGAGCGCACATCTTGCACACCTCGCTGTGGTCGGCGTGCGCCATGCACTCATCCATGCACGTCTGACACATCGCGATGCAGGCGTCGAGCATCGCCATCATCGACGCAGGGGTCATGCCCTGCATCCGCATCATCGACCGCATCATGGTGTTGCACATGTCCGCGCAGTTCATGCATGCCGGCGAGCAGTCCATCATCTGCGTCGAGCACACCGTGCAGGCCTGCTCGCAGGCCGAGCACGCGTCCATGCAGGCCTGGATGACCGACATGTCCATGGTCGCCATGTCGGGCATCGACATCATGTTCGAGCGCATGGCGCCCATCATCATCGAGTCCATGTTCTACCGCTTCCTTCGTCGACCGCAGCCGAGGTGAGAGCGGGCAGGACCACCCGCCTGGGGCCAGGCTAGTCGTCGCCGACGTCCGCGTCGACGGGGAGGTGGCGCTGTCACGCCCGACCGCGGTTGTCAATCCCGTGTGCAGGATTCTCGGTCCGTGCGACGGTGGACATCCATTGATCGACTGATGAAAGGAATCGCGCCATGAGTGGAGCAGACGACATCAAGAACGCAGCCGAGAAGGCCGGCGGAAAGATCAAGGAGGGCGTCGGAAAGGCGACCGACAACGAGCGCCTCGAAGCCGAGGGTCGCGCCGACCAGACGAAGGCTTCGGTCAAGCAGGCCGGAGAGAACGTCAAGGACGCCGCACACAACGTCGGCGACGGCCTGCGGGACGCCTCCCGGGACTGATCCCTGAAAACGGAGTGAGGCCCGCCGAAGCGGGCCTCACTGCGTGGATCAGCGGGTGCGGCTGCCGGAGATCGCTCGGATCAACCAGGCGATGACCGCGATGGCCAGCAGCACCAGGCCGACCCACAGGAGGAACTGCAGGGACTGCACGAGCCCGCCGGTGATCGCCAGGATGATGGCGACCACGATGATGATGATCAGCAGGATGTTCATCGGTCTTTCCCTTCTTGGGGGCGCGGGGGAGTGCGCCCATCGGTCACTCAACCTAGACCCCCGGGGCCTGTCACCGGAGGGCCTTGACGCGGGGCTTCCCGCCGTGCGAGAGGAGCAGACGACATGCCAGGACGCAGGAACAACTCACTGAAGGATCCGGAGCTGTACGAAGAGCTCCGCGATGACGGCGCCTCGAAGGAGAAGGCCGCCAGGATCTCGAACGCCGCAGCCAGAGACGGCCGCAGCACGGTCGGGCGCCGAGGCGGCGAGCACGGCGACTACGAGGACTGGACCGTCGACGAACTGCGCACACGCGCCAAGGAGATCGGCCTCACCGGTTACAGCGGCAAGCGCAAGGCCGAGCTCATCTCGGCGCTGCGCGATCATTAGGTCCGCGTCTGTGGCCCGGTTCGGTGTCGAGGAGGAGTTCGTCCTCCTCGACGAGCAGACACTCGTGCCGTCGGCCATGACTCCCGAGACGCGCGAGCGCATCCTCGACGCGGCGGGCGCCGGTCTCACTCCTGAGTATCTGACCTGCCAGCTCGAGTCGGCGACCGAGCCGTGCGTCACGCGAGCGGATGCCGAGGGGCAGCTGCGTCGCACGAGAGGGATTCTCGGCGAGGTCGCTGCGAAGCAGGGATCGATCGTGGCCGCCTCCGGCACCCCCTTCATCTCGCCCAACCGCCTCGTGGTCTCGTCGTCGCCCCACTACGACGCGGTGTCCGCCCAGCTCGTCGAGATCACGCGTGAGCACGAGGTCAACGGCCTGCACATCCACGTCGAGGTGCTGGACGAGGAGGAGCGCGTCCGCGTGGTCAACCGCGTGCGGGCCTGGTTGCCTCCGCTGCTCGCCATCACCGGCAATGCGCCGTTCGCGCACGGGCGGGATTCGGGCTACGCGAGTTGGCGCAGCATCCTGATCCGCCGACTTCCTGCCTCGTGGAGTCCTCCTCTCTTCCACGATCTGAGCGACTACCGCTCGCACGTCGATCAGCTGGTCTCGATGGGCGCCATCGCCGAAGCCAGCTCGCTGTCATGGACCGTCCGCCTGTCCGAGAGGTTCCCCACCGTCGAGGTGCGTGTCTTCGATGCGCAGCTGACGGTCGACGACACGCTGCTCGCTGTGGCCCTGACTCGCGCGCTGCTGGTGAGCGACGCCCTCGACGACTGTCACGGTCTGAGCCTCGACGCGATCGACGCCTCGCTGTGGACCGCGGCCAGATACGGCACGGATGCTCGCCTCGTCGACCCGGTGAACGGATCGATCGAACCGGCCTGGACGATCGCCGACCGGCTGCTCGAACGGCTGCGCCCGGCGCTCTCCCAGCTCGGCGACGACGATTTCGTGGTCGACGGCCTCGCCCGCCTCCGATCCGAGGGCACCGGCGCCCAGCGCCAGCACCGCGCCTACGCGGATGACGGCGCCGCCGGACTCCGCGAGCTGTATCGGACGAGCACCGCGACCCGCTGACCGCCCCGGAGGTCTCCTGGCGGCAGTAGTGTCGCCGTGTGGCATCCTCTCGCTTCGCGCCGCTGCAGCGGCTCGTGATATCCGTCGCCGTCCTCGCGTCCTTCGTGACCTTCCTCGACGGCACCGTGGTGACCGTCGCTCTGCCCGCCATCAGCCGAGAGCTCGGCGGCGGCATCACCACTCAGCAGTGGGTGGTCGACGCGTACCTCATCACCCTCAGCGCGCTGATCCTGCTCGCGGGGTCGCTGTCGGACGCCTACGGCCGGGTGCTCGTCATGCGCATCGGCCTGATCGCCTTCGGCGTGGCATCCGTCGCGGTGGCCGCCGCACCCGATCCCCTCATCCTGATCATCGCGCGCGCGGCGCAGGGCGCCGCGGGTGCGCTGCTCGTGCCCAGCTCGCTCGCGCTGATCACGGCGACGATGCGCGCCGACGTGCAGTCGCGGGCGATCGGCGTCTGGACCGCGTTCACGACGGCGGCACAGCTGGTCGGCCCCCTGCTGGGCGGGCTCTTCGTCGACTTCCTCTCGTGGAGATTCGTCTTCCTCATCAACGTGGTGCCGATCGCCGTCACGCTCGTGCTGCTCTCGCGCCTGAAGCTGAAGGAGCACCCCAGCGGTGTGCGGGTCGACTGGCTCAGCGGGGCGCTGTGCGCGATCGGTCTGGGCGCTGTGGTCTTCGCGCTGATCGAGCAGCCGAACCTCGGGTGGCAGTCCCCCGCGATCTGGATGCCCGGCGTCGCCGGAGCGGCGCTGTTCGCCTGGTTCCTGGTGCGCCAGCAGCGCTCGGCCTCCCCGCTGATGCCGCTGTCGCTGTTCCGGGTGCGCGACTTCGCCTGGGGCAACCTCGCCACCCTCTTCGTCTACGCCGCACTGTCGCTCAACGGCTTCGTCGTCGGCGTCTACCTGCAGCAGGGCGCAGGTCTCAGTGCCACGACGGCCGGCCTCGCGAGCCTGCCGATGACGATCCTGATGATCCTCGTCAGCTCGCGCGCCGGATCCTGGGCCGGTCGTTTCGGGCCCCGCATCTTCATGACCGTCGGTCCGCTCATCATGGCGGTCGGCGCGCTGATGCTGCTGCTCGTCCGCGAGGACTTCGACTACTGGTGGCAGGTCTTGCCGGCGATGATCGTGCTCGGCCTCGGGCTCTCGCTCACCGTGGCTCCGCTCACCTCGGCGATCCTCGGCGCCATCGACGAATCCCGCTCGGGCATCGCCTCCGCGGTCAACAACGCGGTCTCCCGCGTCGCCGGGCTGCTCGTCGTCGCGATGCTGTCGACCATCATCGGCGGCACGCTCGATCTCGCGGGCTTCCACAACGCGGCCTGGGTCACCGCCGCGCTGCTCGTGCTCGGCGGTGTGGTGTCGTGGATCGGCATCCGCCGCAATCCGGCCGAGGAGGCCGAGGCTCCGGCCGTCGACGGGGCACCCTCGCCGATCGGTTGACGATGTCGGTGGTCGGGCGCACACTGGGGGCATCGTCCTACCGAGCACCCGGAGGTCCACCGTGAGCACGCCCCAGACGCCCCTTCCGCCCGTCGTCGACGTCGACACGTGGCGTCGCGAGCTCGACGCACTGCGCGTGCGTGAGAAGGCGGCGACGCGAGAACTCGATGCGATCGCGGCACAACGACGACGACTGCCGATGGTCGAGCTGCCCGACTACACGCTCGTCGGAGAAGACGGGCCGGTGCGGCTGCCCGAGATCTTCGGCGAGCACCGCCAGCTCATCGTCTACAACCACATGTGGACCGACGGCAATGAGTGGCAATGTCCCGGCTGCACCGGCTTCACGTCGCAGTTCACCCGCCTCGACTTCCTCGAGCGCTACTACGACGCCCGCTTCGTGATCGTGACGAACGGACCGATCGATGAGGCACTTGCCTACCGCGACAGGGTGGGCAACCGCATGACCTGGTATTCGAGCGCCGACAGCACCTTCGGTGCCGATATGGACGCCGGGCCGAACGAGGGCTTCGGCGTGAACGTGCTGCTCCGCGACGGCGACACGGTCTATCGCACGTGGCACACGAACGGCCGTGGCACCGAGCGCATGAGCCAGCTGCAGGGTCTCGTCGATCTGCTGCCCTTCGGCCGACAGGAGGAGTGGGAGGACTCCCCGGCCGGCTGGCCCCAGCATGAGACGTATTCTCAAGGGATGGGTTCGAAAGAGATCGCCGCACTGTACGGGGCCGGCCACTGAGGCGCGCCACGGTCGCGGTCGCCGCCATCGCCGTGCTGGTCCTCACGCTCACAGGGTGCGTCACGACCATCTCCGACCCTCCGGCGCAGTTCGCCCTTCCCCCCGCGGGGGCGACCCCCGACTATCAGCTCGGCGGCGGCTACGACCCCGCCGACGGAGTCGGCATCGTCGGCCGCGACCGCTCGGATGAGCCCGCCGACGGGCTGTACTCGGTCTGCTACGTGAACGGATTCCAGACCCAGCCGGGCGAGCTCGACACCTGGCCCGACGACCTCGTGCTGCAGAGCGACGGCGAGCCGGTGTTCGACCCCGATTGGCCCGATGAGGCTCTGCTCGACACGTCGACGGACGAGCGCCGCGAGCGCATCGCCGAGATCGTCGGACCGTGGATCGAGGGGTGCGCCGAGTCGGGATTCGACGCGGTCGAGTTCGACAACCTCGACTCGTACACCCGCTCGGACGACGCGCTCACTCTCGACGACAACCTCGCCCTCGCGGCGCTGCTGGTCGACGTCGCGCACGACTCCGGACTCGCGGCCGGGCAGAAGAACGCCGCCGAAGACGCACCGGTGCTGCGCGAGCACGCAGGATTCGACTTCGCCGTCGTCGAGGAGTGCAGCGTCTTCGACGAGTGCGGGGCATTCACCGACGTCTACGGAGACGCCGTGATCGACATCGAGTACTCCGACGAGCTGCCGCGGTCGTTCGACGAGATGTGCGCCGACGACGACGCCCCCTCGTCGATGGTGCTGCGAGACCGCGACCTCGTCACGCCGTCAGACGACGGGTACGTGTTCGAGACCTGCGATCGCTGACCGTCGCCTCAGCAATGCACATCGATATGCTGGCCCCGTGAGCATGACGGGGGATCACGGTGGCGCCACGCCTGCGGCCTCGCGCCCGGCGCCCGCGCAGGTCGTGCGGCACGCTGCCTCCCGGTGGACGCGCGGGATCGCCGAGCTGCCCCGATGGATCTGGTTCGCCGCAGTCGCGGTCGCCGCCGTGGCCATCGTCGTCGCGGCGATGGGCGGGTTCGCCCGTGCAGAGGCTTCGCCGACGCTGCTCGGCGCGGATGAGGAAGTGCGCACCTCGCAGTACGCGATCACCGTGCTCGACGCCGAGTTCGCCACCGAGGTCGAGTCGGAGTACCTCGAGGCGGAGCCCGGCGAGAAGCTGCTCGTGATGAGCACGCGCATGGAGAATCTCTCGGATGCTCCGATCGGAGTCGGCACCACCGTCGACCGCATAAGCACGGGGTTCGTGAACACCGGCCGTCCGCTTCTGGACCTCGCAGGCGTCCCCGCGAGCGACTCGGTGGCGGTCTGGCGAGCGGACGGGTCATCCGGCCAGGTCATCCTGCAGCCGGGCGTCCCCAGCCAGGTGACCTTCGCCTGGACCATACCCGAGGACGCGTTCCTCGACGGTTCCGTCGCACTCGACGTGCACGAGGTGCAGATCCAGCGTGGAGCGGTGATCCTCTCATCACGAGCGGTCACGTGGCGCCCCGCCGCCCTCAGCGCACGCATCTCGGTCACCGCCCAGGAGACACGATGAGACGCGCGACCCCCTGGCTGGTCGGCGCGGCGCTGGTCGTCGCGGCCGGCGTGCTGACCGCCGTCACCCCGACCGATGACGACGTCATCGGTCCGACCGTCGTGCGTGGTGCCTTCGGCGACCCCGTCGAATCCCGCACTCTGATCGCGGCAGCGACGGACGCGACGTTCGCGGACAAGGTGGCGGTGTCCGGTGGCGACTGGAGCGCGGAGGGGAACTGGCTCGTCGTGACGGTGATCGCCTCGGCGCCCCGCACGGAGATGGATGCCGCCATCCGGCTCGCGACGCTGACGATCGACGATCGCGTGTTCCAGGCCAGCGAGCGACCCGACGCGACGCTGACGTCGACCCCGCTGCGACTCGGCATCGACACGGTCGGAACGCTGGCCTTCGAGCTGCCAGCGGATCTGACATCGGGGCAGGCGGACCTGCGTCTCATCTCCTCGTACTTCACCGCCGAGCTCGACGACGTGATCGCGATCGCGGTCGAACTGGACGACCTTCCTCGCACGCCGAGTCTCGAGCTCGATGACCCCGAACTGCGGATCCCATGAGCTGGTGGCGGACGCAGCGGACCGGGCTGATCGCGTTGGCGATCGCGGCCGTCGCGATGGTCAGCGCCACGGCATGGCTCGACATCGCGCCGAGCATCCGGCCGACGGATCGGGTGATCGACGCCGACACGACGGTCGACATCGCCGGACAGACCCTCACGCTCGGGCCCACGGAATGGGCGGAGTTCGAGGCGCCTGCGGGGACCCGCACCCTCAGCGTCCGACTGTCGTCGAGCGGCGGATCCGCGGCATCGCTCTGCGGACAGACGACGCTCACAGAGATCGACGCCGATCGCACCTGGCTCAGCTCTCGCGCAGACCTCGATGTGCCCTACGACGAGGGCGAGAGCTCATGCATCGCCGAGCCGGCGTCGTACCGCATCCTGCTGACCTTCCTGCTTCCCGACGACGCCGATGGCCCGTTCCTGCTCGACATCGAGGGCAGTGACGACGACCTCGCCCGCTTCCGCATCGAGCCCTGACGGGCGGGTGTCGAGGCCAGACCGGGGCCGGCCGATGACGGCGTCATAGGCCGTGGCGACGATCGCCACCCTGAGCGGTTCGGCGACGGCACCGATGGCGACGGTGACGAGCGGGAAGAACCCCGCCCAGAACGACGATTCGTGGCCCCCGATCAGCAGCAGGACTCCCCGGGTGCCCGCCTGCTCGGCGAAGCCCCACGCGGCGTAGGCCAGTGCGTAGACGCCGAAGAGCAACGGCCCGCCACGCCAGATCACCGCGACGGCAGCCCAGAGGCCTTCGAGTCGCATCACCAGCGTGCGCGCGATGCTCAGGGCCGCCCCTCGCGCCGCTCCCCCGCCGACGCGTGCGAACGGCGGAGTCGAGTCGAAGGTCGTGCCGAAGATCACACCGGCGACCGTGAGCCAGGCCGCGGGGACGAGGAGTGCGGCGACGAGGATTCCGGCCAGCCAGGTCGCCCCTTCCCATACGGCGGCGATGGGTTCGATGTTCACCGAGAACCAGTCGCCGAGGCTCTGCAGCCACCCGGCCGCCTCTCGTTCACCGAACCAGTCCAGGACGCTGACCCACCACCGTGCGACGAGTGTGAAGAGCATGAAGGTCCACAGCACCTCGGCATAGGTGGCCAGGATGATCGTCCACCGCGGCAGCCGGTCGGCGAAGCGCGTGAAGAGCAGTCGTGCGATCAACGCGATCACGAGCACCGTCACCGGCAGCACGCCGACCGCGATGACACCACCGCGATCGCCCATCTGGACGAGGTCGTACCCGGAATCGGCCAGCGCGATCGCGCTCGCGATCTGGAAGAACTCGATCTGGTCGGCATCGAGCAGACCCCACGCGGTGTAGAAGGCGAAGAACGGCAGGATCGCGGCGAGAGTCGCGGAGGCGAACTCGCGGAGGCCGCCGGCATCCTCCCTCCGGCTGTGCGGCAAGGAGGGGCGCACAGTGAGATACATCGCGACGTACGCGACGAGTCGGGCGGCGACCGCCAGCGGCAGCAGCAGCAGGCCCCCGAGCGTGGTGTGACCGCCGACGAAGCCGGCGAGCTCGATCAGTACGCGATGCAGCGCCTCGCCCCCGAGATACCAGGCCATGAGCGCAGGCCAGTGTCGGGCGAGGATGCGCCCGAACGTGCGGAGGGCCTGTGACATGTGCCCTACCGTACCGGTGGATCGCGGTCGTCGAGCGGCATGAGGACACCGACCCCGGCTCACGCCAGCGGCATACTTCGCGCCACATCGGGCGTCAACCCGGTTCTCACCGCCGCCCTGCGGGGGGCACCATGGCGTCGTGAACGCATCGACGTGGACTCCCCGCCGCGCGGTCTCGGCCGCAGTGGCGCTGCTGCTCGCCGCCGCACTCTCGGGCTGCGGCCTGACCATCCCGGCCGACCCGGACGGCACTCTCGCGTCGGCGACCGGCGCTGACCTGAGGGTCGGCGTCTCGGCCGATCCCGGGCTGGTCGACACTGATCGGGACACCCCCACAGGAAGCATCGCCGACCTCGTGACAGGCTTCGCCGACAGCATCGACGCCGACATCGACTGGACCTACGGGTCGGAGGAGACGCTGGTCGGGATGCTCGAGCGCGGCGACCTCGACCTCGTGGCGGGCGGCTTCACCTCTGACACCCCCTGGATCGACAAGGCCGGGGTCACCCGCGGCTATCCCGAGATCGACGGAGCCGACGGTCGCGAGATCGTGATGCTCGTGCCACTCGGCGAGAACGCGTTCCTCAGCGCTCTCGAACGTCACCTCGACGAGGCGGTGGGGTCGCGATGACCGTGCAGCGGATCGGCCGCACCGAGCTGCCAGACGAGCAGCGCGCAGCGCTCCGCCGAGCGATCGGGTGGGAATGGTTCACCATCGCCTACACGTCAGTGACGATCGCGGTGATCGCCCTGGTCGTCGGCAACTCGCAGGCGATGCGCACCGCGTGGATCGAGGACATGCTGTCGCTGATCCCGCAGATCGCCTTCCTCGTCGCGCTGATCTTCATCCGCAAGCGCCCCTCGGTCAAGCATCCCTACGGCCTGCACCGCGTGATGGGAATCGGACACCTCGTGGCGGGCGTCGCCCTGCTGGCGGTCGGACTCAATCTGGCGGTCGAAGCGGTGACCGGGCTCATCGCCCGCGAGCACCCGACCATCGGCACGGTGCAGCTGTTCGGGCAGACGATCTGGCTCGGCTGGCTGATGGTCGCCGTGATGGCCGTGGTCATCGTCGGCCCGGTGTTCTTCTACGGACCGGCGAAGGCGAAGCTCGCGCCCGTGCTTCACAACAAGCTGCTCTTCGCCGACGCCGACATGGCCAAGGCCGACTGGCAGACCACGGTCGCCTCGATCGTCGGCGTGCTCGGTGTGGGTGCCGGCGTGTGGTGGCTCGACGGCGCTGCGGCTCTCGTGATCTCGCTCGGGATCGTGTGGGACGGCTGGCGCAACACCAAGACCGCCGTGATCGATCTCATGGACCAGCGCGCCAGGACGTACGACAGCAAGCACCCGCATCCGCTCGCCGGTGACGTGATCTCGACCATGCGCTCCCGCCCCTGGGTCACGGAGGCGGGAGTGCGGATGCGGGATCAGGGGCAGGTCTTCCACATCGAGGCGTTCGTCGTCCCGCATCGCGGAAAGGTGTCGATGGGCGACGTCACCGACCTCGCGACGCGCATCACCGACCTCGACTGGAAGGTGCAGGATGTCGTCGTCGTCCCGGTGGAGGAGCTCCCCCAGGGCGTCGACACCTCGGGCCGCGACTGACCGTGCTCGGAGCGAGACCCCGGACGGCAGGACGCCCACCGCACCAGTTAGGGGGAGTCCGTGCGGCGGGCGCCGTAGCCGATCGCTCGGGGCGACCGGCCGCTCTCGGCAGGCGTCAGAGGTCGTCCTCGTCGTCGCCGTCCTCCGAGCCCGCGGCGTCCGGATCGTTCGGGACCGGGTCCTCGGACTGCTGACGCGGCGCGAGCTCGTCGGGGATCATCGGCGTCTCGTCCGCCTCGGATCGCCCGTCGTCGGGGGTGGATTCGATGTCTGACATGGTGCTCCCTTCGTCGGTGTGGGCAGTCCGGTCAGCATGCCGGGGCGGAGCAGCCGATGCGCGCCCCTTGACAGAACGCGTTCACCCACTCAGTGGAAGGGGCACCCACGGGACGCGGATGCCGATGACGACGCCGATACGGATGCCGCCGAGCGCACCGCACCGCCGGACCGCGGCTTGGTGGGCAGCCGACGCCGGTCGACGTCGAGCCCTTCGTCGAGGATCCGCAGGTCGGGGTCGCTGAGCACCGTGATCGCCGCGGCCAGCCCTGCGATCGCGAGCTTCTCGCCCGGGCAGCGGTGACCCGTCGGGACGTCGGCGCCACCATGAGGAACGAATGCGGCGAGCGCTTCGTAGTCCTCGATGTCGCGGAAGCGCTCGGGGTCGAAACGCTGGGGGCGCGCCCAGAAGCGGTCGTCCGTGTTGGTGCCCTGCAGGTCGAGGACGACGCGTCCTCCGGCATCCACCGTCTGACCGTCGATCTCGATGTCCGCAGTGGCCCAGCCGGGAAGCATCGGCACGAAGGGCGAGGTGCGACGGATCTCCTGCGCGAACATGATCGACAGCGGTCCGCCGACGACCGACCCGCGCTCGACGGCCTCGGCCGCGATGCGCTCGCGCCAGTCGGGACGCTCGTGCAGCTCCTTCGCGGCGAAGGCCACGAACCGGGCGACTGCGATCATCGGACGGATGCTGTTCTGCAGCTCGACACCGGCGACGCGCGCCGGGAGCAGCTCGCCGTCCTCGTCGCGGTGATGCGCCCACACGTCGAGCGCCGTGCCCGATTCGGCGCGCAGCGAGCCGTGCCGCACCGCCTCGATGAGCCGAGCGGAATGACGGTCCGACCACCACCGGTTCGCCAGGGCGGCGATGTACACCGGCGAGTACGGCGAGCCGAAGCCGTCGACGATCTGGGCGAGCCGCGCCGCCCATCGGGTCTGGGCCGCCGGCGTGCCCGGCACACCCGCCCAGCCCATGATCGCCCGGCCCAGCGCGCCGACGGCCGCGTCGTAGGCGCTGCGGGTGCCGCCGTCGAGCCACGCCCAGCGCTCGCTCTGCCATTCGCGCTCGAGCCAGGGCGTGAGTCGTGCGACCTGCTCGTCCTCATAGAGGGCGCCGACGAAGGCGGCTTTGCGGTGCCGGTGGGCTGTGCCGTCGAGGCTGTGCACGGAGCCGTGCCCGAACAGGCTCTCCTGCACGATCGCGGGCATGGCTCCGGAGCGCGCGATGCGGGTCTCGTCGTAGAAGAGCTCGACCCCCTCCACTCCCCTGACGAAGACCGCGTCACTGCCGAGCAGGCGCATCGGCGCCGATCTCGCACCCGGCGGCACCCGTCGCCAGATCCGTGCCCCGAACCCGTAGCCGCGGGTCAGCAGGGTGGGAGCGTCGTCCTGTGCCAGTGCGCCGAGCTTTCGCGCCGCACGCGCGGGGATGTCGATGAGTGCCATGCTGCGACGTTCGCAGAGACGTGGTCGCCGAACCAGGGGGAGGCGCGAGCGAAGCCTCTGTGCTAGTGCCTCACTCGTGCCGCGCGACCCGCACTCCCCCACGCGCGGTCGTCAACCCCCTGTCTGCGAATCGGAAGCCACGCGATCATTTTCACGACGCGAGAGGAGTGCCGACATGGCGAAGAACGTGCGCACGATGGACTGTCAGCCCGACGATGTCTTCCGGGTGCTGGGCAACGGATGGCTGTACCCGGCGTGGGTGGTGGGCGCCTCGCGCATGCGCGACGTCGATGAGTCGTGGCCGCAGCCGGGCGCTGAGCTGCATCACTCGGTCGGCGTCTGGCCCGCTCTGCTCGACGACACGACCGTGGTGGAGGAATGGTCGCCCCCGAACCGCATGGTCATGCGCGCGAAGGGTTGGCCGATCGGCGAGGCCCGCGTCACTCTGCGGGTGCGCTCGTATGACGGCGGCACGATGGTGCGCATCGACGAGGAACCCGTGAACGGCCCCGCCACGCTGCTGCCCGGACTGGTGACCGCTCCCCTGCTGCGCTGGCGCAATTCCGAGACCCTGCACCGCCTCGCCTACCTCGCGGAGGGGCGCGCGTCCTGACCCGCTCCTGCCCATATATTGGGTCGTGAGCCGCGACCTCCGCGGATGCGGAGGGACGCACGATGACCGATGTGACGCAGTCCGCCTGGCGACGCTTCTGGGAACAGGGCGGCTGGTGGCGGGCCGTCATCCTCGTGGTCGTCTACTTCGTGCTCTACAACGGGCTGTCGCTGCTGTTGACCCCGTTCGCGGCTCAGATCGAGGATCCGCAGAGCGCGGCGGGGATCCTCGTGTTCTACGCGATCCCGGTTCTCGTCGGCTGCCTGCTGCTCATCGGCTTCGCGGCATCCGTCGGCTGGCTGGGTGAGATCTTCCGTCCGCAGCCGATCCGCGGACGCGGATGGATGTGGATCGCGATCGCCGTCGTGCTCCTCTTCAACGTGCTCCACCTGTTCGCCATCGACTACGGAGCGGCCGGATTCGAGGTCGTCGCGACCTGGCTCCTCGCCGGACTGTTCATTGGCTTCGCCGAGGAGGTGCTGACGCGCGGCCTCGTGGTGAACCTGCTGCGCAAGGCGGGTCAGCGTGAGCTCGTCGTCGCGGTGATCTCCTCGGCCCTGTTCGCCCTGTTCCACGCCGGCAATCTGCTCACCGGCCAGTCCCTGTTCGCGACCCTCATCCAGCTGGCCTACACCTTCGCGTTCGGCATCTGCATGTACCTCGCGATGCGCGTGACCGGGACCATCGTCGCGCCGATCCTGCTGCACGCCAGCACCGACCCGAGCATCTTCCTGCACACGGCGTACCCGGCGGAGAGCGCGTTCGGCTCGATCGCGAACCTCGGCAACATCGTGGTGATCGTCGTCGGCGTGATCTGCCTGTTCTTCATCCGCGGTCGCGTCGAGCAGAGTCAGGCGGCAGACGGTCGCAGCACGACCTTGATGCAGCCGTCCTCCTTGCGCTGGAAGGTGCGATAGAGCTCCGGCGCATCCTCGAGCGGGGCATCGTGCGTCATCAGATCCATCACGCCGAGGGGGTCGGAGAGGTCTTCGACGAGCGGCATCAGATCGTCGGTCCAGCGCTTCACGTTGCACTGGCCCATACGGATGCCGATCTGCTTGTCGAACAGGGTCTTCATCGGCAGGATGTCGGCATCGCCCGCGTAGACGCCGCTGAGCGACACCATGCCGCCCCGGCGCACGACGTCGATCGATGCGTACACGGCGGCGAGTCGGTCGATCCCGGCCTTGTCGAACACGGCGCGGGCGGCCGGATCCGGCAGCAGTCCGACGGCCTTCTGCACGAGGGCGACGCCGGCGTTGCCGTGCGCCTCCATGCCCACGGCGTCGACCACGGAATCCGCGCCGCGTCCGTCGGTGAGGTCCCGCAACTCGGCCACGACGTCATCCGTGAGGTCGAAGACCTCGACTCCGTGGCGTGCCGCCATCTCCCGGCGTTCCGCGACCGGGTCCACGGCCAGCACCCGGTATCCGCGGTGCGCTCCGATGCGGGCTGCGAACTGCCCGACGGGGCCGAGCCCCATCACCGCGAGCGTCCCGCCCTCCGGCACGTTCGCGTACTCCACACCCTGCCAGGCCGTCGGCAGGATGTCGCTGAGGTACAGGTACCGCTCATCGGGGAGATCGGACGCGATCTTGATGTGGTTGTAATCGGCGAGCGGGACGCGCAGGTATTCGGCCTGCCCGCCCGGCACCTGGCCGTAGAGCTTGGTGTAGCCGAACAGCGCGGCGCCGCTGCCGTACTCCTTCACCTGCGTCGTCTCGCACTGCGACTGCAGGCCGCGCAGGCAGAAGAAGCAGTGCCCGCACGAGATGTTGAAGGGGATGACGATGCGATCGCCGACCGCGAGGTCGCGCACACCGCTGCCCACCTCCACCACGACCCCCATCGGCTCGTGGCCGAGGATGTCGCCCTTGTCGAGGAACGGTCCGAGCAGTTCGTAGAGGTGCAGGTCGGAACCGCAGATCGCCGAGGAGGTGATCCGGACGATCGCATCGGTCGCGTGCTCGATGGTCGGATCCGGTACCTCCTCGACCGCCACGTTGCGCGTTCCCTGCCAGGTGAGTGCCTTCATCGTCATCCTCCTCGTTACGTGTCGAACGGCCACCCTCCATCGACGGCGCGCGAAGTGACAGAGGGTTGACAGGCGGTTCCTGAACGTTCGACAGGCGCGGTGCACATCGGAATATGGGAAACTGGATCCACCATCGGTGATCATTCGATACGCCTCGTCTCGCGGGCACTGTGGCGTACTGGGGAGATCATCATGGGCAAGTTCATCTACGAGGGCACCGTCAAATCGGACATCGAGGACAGGGCGCTCACGCACCTGCAGCTCGTGATGACGGCGAAGCTCAGGAGAGGCGAGCCCTTCTCGTTCTCCTGGCGCGAGGACATGGCTGTCGGCGGCGGTCGGACGACTGTCTGGGTGCACGCCGGCAGCTCCCTCGTCTTCAAGTACAGCGGGAGCCGTCAGCCGCAGATCAACCGCGCGTGGATCGAAGCGCTGGCATTCACGGCGAACGCCCCCGGCGGTCTGCGCCTGGTGAGCGAGCCGGCCGAAGGCACGGCGCCGCCGGTCGAGCGCGTCGAGGTTCCGGCGCAGGCCTGACGGATCTTCTCCTCCCCAGTCCTCGCGGCGTCGGATGCACCGGTCGCGAGGAGGAAGAATGGGATCGTGTCCCCGAATCCCCAGCGGCGACTGCTCGCCTCCGTGCGCAGGATCCTGCACACCGATCCCTCATCCGTCGCCCACACCGAGGCGATGCCGATCATCGACGAACGCACCGTGCCGCGTGTGCTCGACCTCGCGACCCGCATCGGCGAATCGATGTTCGGGGTCGGCGCCTCGGCGCACGAGGTCACGCTCGCCATCACCCGCATCTGCGCCGCGTACGGCATGCGGGACGTGCAGGTCGATGTCACCTACAACTCGATCACGGTCTCGTTCCACCTGAGCGGTGAGGTCTGGCCCGAGACGCTCGTGCGGGTCGTGCGCGTCGCCGCACCCGACCACGCCAAGCTGCAGAGAGTGCAGGCCCTGGTCGCCGACATCGACGACGGACTGGATCTCGAATCGGCCCGCTCGACGTTCCGTGCCCTGCGGCGCGTGCCCTTCGGCTACCAGCAGCCGGTGGTCATCGTGGCACGAGCGCTGCTCGCCGTCGGAGTGAGCATCATGCTCGGGGCCTCGCCGCTCATCGTCGGTCTCACGTTCATCGCGGCGCTCTGCGCGGCGTTGACCCAGGCCGGCCTCGCGCGCGTGCGCGTTCCGCTGTTCTTCAGTCAGATCGCCGGAGGGTTCGTCACCACGGTCGTCGCGGTCGCCGTCTCGGCCCTCGGGGCCGCCGGTATCGAGCCCTTCGTCGGCATCCGACCATCGATCATCGTCGCGTCGGGAATCGTGCTCATGCTCGCCGGACTCACCGTGGTGGGGGCCGCGCAGGATGCGATCGACGGATTCGCGCTCACCGCAGGCGGACGCATCCTCGATCTGACGATGCAGACGCTCGGAGTCGTGATCGGCATCCTCGTCGGCCTCGAACTCGGCAGCGTGCTCGGCTTCACGATGGGTCTGCCCGATGACCCGGCCCCGTTCGGTCCGCTCCTGAACCAGTTCGCGGGGGCGATCATCATCGCGATCGCCGTCGCCGTCTTCAATGGCGCGGGTCTTCGGATCATCCTCGTCAGCGCGCTGCTCAGCGCCGTCACCATCGCCGGCTATTCGACGATGGTCGGTCTGAACCTGCATCCGGCTGCGGCGAGCGCGATCGGCGCCCTGCTCGCGAGCTTCATCGGGATGCTGATCGCGGTGAAGCTGCACGTCCCGTCGGTCGCGGTCACCACGGCCGCGATCGTGCCGCTCGTGCCCGGTGTCGCGGTGTTCCAGGGCCTGCTCGAGATGATTCACGCGGCAGGGTCGGCATCCGGGGTCGTCGGCATCGGCGGCTCTCTGGTCGATGCCGCGGTGATCGGAATCGCACTGGCTTCGGGCGCATCGCTCGGCCTGTATCTGGGAACGCCCGTGCGCGCCACCCTCAGCAGCGTCGCGAAGAACCGGGCGCGCGTCGTCCGGCGCTGAGCCGAACGACGCGAGCGACTCAGACCTGGGGTCCGAGCGCGCCGCCGCCGGGCTCCCCCGCGGCGTCGCCCTTCAACTCGACGAGGATGGTGTGCGTCGACGTCGCGCCCGTGTTCTCTCCCCAGTGGCGTTGGGCCGGCAGCCAGACGGCCTGACCCGCGGTCAACGACGTGTCGAAGGTGCGCTCCCCCGCTGACAGACGGCGCGAGAAATCGCTGAGGGTCACCATCACGCTGTTCGGATGATCGTGAGGAGTCGTGCGGTCGCCCGGCTCATCCGTGTACTCGAGCACGCGCACGAGATCGTTCTCCCAGAGCGTGCGGTAGTGATCGGGGTTGGTGACAGTGGGATCGTCGGTGACCATGCGGTCACAGTACGCCCCGATATTCCGCGCCGACAGGGGTAGTTCGCGCAGCCGCGCGCGTCAGGCGTCGGCGCGCACGCTCTCGAGCGACGGGTAGTCCGTGTATCCCTCAGCCGTGCGTCCGTAGAACAGCGCAGGGCGCGGCTCGTTGAGCTCGGCGTCCTGACGCCAGCGCTCGACGAGGTCGGGGTTCGCGATCACCGGACGGCCCGCTGCCACGGCGTCGGCCCACCCCTCCGAGACGAGCATCTCGGCCTCGTCGCGGGTGGTCTGCGCGGCGAATCCGGAGTTGACGATCAGCGGGGCACCGGCCGTGCGGCGGATGCGCTGCACGAGCTCGCTGGTCGGCACGGCACTCAGCACGTCGATGAATGCGAGGCCGAGCGGTGCGAGGCCCTCGGCGACGGCGAGGTAGGTGGCGAGTGCGTCGGCGTCGTCCTCCTCGAGGACGCCCTGGATGTTGTGCTGCGGCGACAGACGGATGCCGGTGCGGTCGGCCCCGACCGCCTCAGCTACCGCCGACGTGACCTCGATCGCGAACCGCGCGCGGTTCTCGGGCGATCCGCCGTACTGATCGTCACGGATGTTCGACACCGGCGAGAGGAACTCCTGCACGAGGTAGCCGTTCGCGCCGTGCACCTCGACGCCGTCGAAGCCCGCGGCGATCGCGTTGCGTGCGGCCTGCACGAACTGCTCGACGACCATCGGGATCTCGTCGAGCGTGAGAGCGTGAGCGACCGGCATGTCGACCTTGCCGACCGGGGTGTGCGTCTGGCCGGGGGCGGCGAGCGCGCTCGGGCCCACGACACGCGGCTCACCGGAGATCTCGGGGTGCGAGACGCGGCCGCCGTGCATCAGCTGCATGACGATCGTGCCGCCGGCCTCGTGCACGGCGTCGGCGATCCGCCGCCATCCGTCGATCTGCGCGGGAGTGACGATGCCGGGCTGCCCGGAGTACGACTTGCCCTCGGCAGCCGGCCACGTGCCCTCGGAGATGATGAGACCCTGGCCCGCGCGCTGGCGGTAGTACTCCACCATCGTCTCGGTGGGCACACCGTCGTCGTCCGCACGGGTGCGGGTGAGCGGCGCCATGACGACGCGGTTGGACAGCGGGAGGGCGCCGAAGACGGCCGATTCGAAGAGGGTCACGCTCAGGGACAAGCGCCCTGGGGTGCCGAGTATTCCCCTGCGGAGATGTGCAGACCGGATGCTCAGTCGGCGACGCGGCCGTACATCTCCCCCACGGGCACCGCGACCTCGAGCACATTGCCCGGCTGGGCGAGCGGGCAGGCCCACGCCGGGTCGTAGGCGCACGAGGGGTTGTAGGCGAAGTTGAAGTCGAGCACGATCGTGCCGCGCTCGGCATCCGACCCGAGGTCGGCGCCCTTGATCGTGTCGATCAGATAGCGGCCGCCTCCGTAGGTTCCTCCCGGACGACCGGCGAGAGCGTCGCGCACGGGGATGAAGATCCCGCCGCCGTAGGTCGTCAGACGCCACACGTCGAGCGACCCGGTGTCGGGGACCTCGACCCTGCCGATGCGCTCGAAGGGAACCACGCCGTCGGTGCCGGTCGCGAACTCGAAGCCCCCGGGCTCGGCCTCGAGGATCGGCAGCTCGAAGCGCCACTGCGGATCGTACGACGCGATCGGGAGCCCTTCGAACAGCGGTCGATCGTCGGCCATCAGCGGGGTCGCCGCATGGTGCAGCAGCAGGTCGTCGCGCTCGATGCGCCAGAGCTCGTGCGCGTCTTCGGCGGAGTCCGCCCGACGCACGGCGTCGTAGAGGGCGAAGACACGGCGTCGCCAGTCGACGACCTCTGCGGCGGTGCGGGCTTTCGTGAGCGTCATGTGGTTCAGGCTACGCGGCTCGCGCCCCCGGGTTCACACGTCGGTGTCGCGCGGCAGCACCGTGAGCACGCGTTCGATGTGGTCTCGGAACTCGACCAGGTAGTCGCGGAGGAAGGTCGCGGTGCCCTCGTTGTGGACCGTCCCGTCATCGGCGAAGGTGTCGGGCGAGAACTGGATGTAGGCCTCGGGCGCCGTCATCTGACGGGCGTTGCAGAAGCTCAGCACCCCGCGCAGGCTCTGCTGGGCGACCGCCGTGCCGATCGCGCCCACCGAGGCGCCGATCACCGCGGCGGGGATGTGGTCGAAGGAGTTCTGCCCCCACGGCCGCGACGCCCAGTCGATCGCGTTCTTGAGGCCGCCGGGGATCGAGCGGTTGTACTCGGGCGTCACGAAGAGCACGGCATCCGCCGAGGCGATGGACTCCTTCAGATCGACGGCCACCGCGGGGTAGTCGGCGTCATAGTCCTGGCTGTAGAGAGGGAGGTCTCGGATCGGGATCTCGAAGAACTCGAGATCATCCGGCGCCAGCCTGATCAGCGCCGTCGCGAGGATGCGGTTGATCGAGGTGGACGAGAGGCTTCCGACGAAGTATCCGACCCTGTATGCCATGACTGTTCCTCATTCCCGTAGTCGTGAGATCAGTCTCGTCCGGGCTCGCGTCTGCGTCCAGCCCCCGTGGCGAACGGTCCGCCGCCTTCGGCTCAGTCGCCGAAGGCGGCGAGCAGCTCCGCGAAGTGGTCGAGATCCTCGGCCGTCCAGCGGCGCAGCCTCTCGCCGAGGCGCTCTTCGTACCGAGCGCGGGCGAGGGCCACCCGCTCCTGCGCCAGCTCCGTGGCGACGAGCACCCGCGCGCGGCGATCGTCCGGGTCGGGGACGCTCTCGACGAGACCGAGCTGCTCGAGCTGGCGCACGTGCCGACTGACGGCCGATTTGTCGGTCTGCAGCCGCTCGATGATGGCGCCGGCCGAGGTCGCCTTTCCGGTGGCGATCGACGTGAGCACCTGGTATCCGAGAGGCTGCAGGTCGGGATGCACGGTGGTCGCGGCTTCGCGCCAGCTCACCCGGATGCGGGCGAAGAGCCTGCCCAGCTCGTGCTCGACCCTCGAGATCGCCTGATCGAGGTCAGGGGTTGCGGCGCCGTCTTTCGGGGCGACTTCGTCGGACGAGGCACTCATGCTCGCCAGCTTACGATGAAGCCCCGCCGGCACTGTGCCGGCGGGGCTTCGATCAGATCACCGACTCGTGATCCGTCCGCACGATCACTTGTCGAGCAGACCTGCGGTGGTGAGCCATTCTTCCGCCGCGGTCGCAGCCGACGCCTTCTCGTCGCCCTCGACCCGTTCGCGCAGATCGATCAGGTCGTCGGTGGTGAGCTTCGCGGAGATCGCATTGAGCACCTCGGCGAGCTTGTCGGTGTAGATGTCCTTCGAGAGCAGCGGGATGACGTTCTGCGCCGAGATCATGTTCTCCGGGTCCTCGAGGACGACGAGGTCCTCGGACTTGATCGCCGGCGACGTCGTGTAGATGTCGGCAACCTGCACCGTGCCGTCGACGAGCGCCTGCACCGTGTCGGGACCGCCGAAGTCCTCGTACGGGACGAACGTGACCTGTCCCGCTTCGACGCCCACGCCGTAGACGTCGCGCAGCCCCGGGATCCCGTAGCCGAGTTCGCCGAACTGCGGGTTCGACGCCAGCGAGAACGGCTCGAGAGCCTTCAGGTCGCCGATGGCCGTCAGGTCGTTGTCCTCGGCGGTCTTCTTCGTCACCACGTAGGCGTCCTTGTCCTCGGCCTCGGCCGAGTCGAGCACCTGCAGGTCGTCCGCGCCCACCGCATCCGGCAGCGCCGCATCGACGTCCTCGGTCGTCCGCTCCTCGTACGCCGTGTCGTAGTACGCCAGCAGGTTGCCGTTGTACTCCGGGATGAGGTTGATGGACCCGTCCTGCAGCGCGGGGATCGTCTGCTGGCGCGGACCGATGTTGAACTTGGTCGAGACGTCGAAGCCCTCGGCCTCGAGCGCCTGCGCGTAGATCTCGCCGAGGATCTCGCTCTCGGGGAAGGCGAAGGAGCCCACGACGATCGCGTCGCCCTCGGCGGCGTCACCGCCCGAGGACGTCGGGTCGGCGGTCGCGCAGCCGGCGAGCGCGACGGTGGTGCTGACGGCGAGCAGGCAGGCCGTCAGCCAGGTCTTACGGGCTCGAGAGGTCATGCCGGGGTCCTTTCGTCGACGATCGGCGCCACAGCGGCCTCCGACCTGTTTCGCTGCACACTGCGGAGGGGACGGCTCGTCTGCCCCCGAGTACGGGTGAAGCGCTGGAGGAGCGCGAAGACGCCGTCGACGCTCAGCGCGAGAACGGTCACCAGGAGCGCCCCGCCGAGGATCACGGTGTAGTCGTTGAGGCCGATGCCCGACGAGATGATCCGCCCGAGGCCGCCGAGTCCGACGTACGACGCGATCGTCACGGTCGCGATGACCTGCAGCGTGGCCGAGCGGATCCCGCCGATGATCACCGGCAGCCCGAGAGGGATCTCGACCTTGCGGAGGATCTGCATCTCGGTCATCCCGATCGCGCGCGCCGCATCGATCGACTCGCGGCTGACGCTCTCGAGCCCGGCGTAGGCGCCGGCGAGCAGTGACGGGATCGCCAGCAGCACGAAGGCGACGACGGAGCCGACGAGCACGGCCGGAGTGGTGCTGAGACCGGAGCGCAGCACCATCGTGAGGAAGAACAGGAGCCCGAGCGTCGGGAGAGCGCGCATCGCACCGGTGAAGCCGATCACGAACTGGCGACCGTGCCCGGTGTGCCCGATGTAGAAGCCGAGCGGCAGAGCGATCAGCATCGCGATGACGAGCGAGACGCCCGAGTAGATGAGGTGCTCGACGAGTCGGTCGCCGATGGGCAGCGGGCTCTGCGAGCCCGGCACCCAGTTGGCGGGGTCGAGGATCCAGGCGATGGCGTCGAGGAAGAAGTTCATCGGACACCGGCCCCCGGGGGCGCGAGCACTCGACGGGTGCTGACACTGTCGGTCGCGGGGTCGGGGTCGGTCGGTTCGCCGCTCTTGCCGCGCACGCCGGCGGCGCGGCTCCAGGGCATGAGGACCCGCCCGATCGCCACGAGGATCAGGTCGAAGACGAGAGCGATGAGCAGGCTCATGACGATCCCGACGACGACCTCCTCGAGGATGCCGCGCTGCTTGCCGTTCTGGAAGAGGTAGCCGAGGTTCTCCGAGCCGATGATCACGCCCACCGAGACGAGGGCGATGGTCGACACGGAGACCACGCGGAGGCCGGCGATCAGCACGGGGCCGGCGAGAGGGAACTCGACGCGCCAGAACCGGCCGCTGCGCGAGAAGCCGATGGCCTTCGCCGACTCGATGATCGACCGATCGACCGATCCGAAGGCGTCGGTCGCCGAGCGCAGCATGATCGCGACCGCGTAGATCGTCAGCGCCACGACCAGGTTCGTGTCATCGAGGATCCGGGTGCCGAGGATGACCGGCAGGATGACGAAGAGCGGCAGGGACGGGATCGTGTAGAGCAGGCTGCCCGTCGTGATGATGAACGTCCGGGCGACGCGATTGCGGCTGGCCACCCAGCCCAGCGGCACCGCGATCAGGAAGCCGAGGATGATCGGAATGATCGCCAGACGCACGTGATTGATCGTCAGATCGAAGATCAATCCGAGGTTGGAGGCGATCCAGTTCATCCGAAGTACCGTTCTTTACGGTCTTGGGACGCCGAATCGCGAAGTCAAGACATTCGACTGAACCACAGAATATCGCTCTCGACAACCCGGGCCGACACGTCGCGTGATCGGCCCGGGCTCTCGGTCAGACCTCTGAGAGCAGACGGAACACCTTGGATGCCGCGTGGATCTCGTCCTGCGTGAGCTCGGCCACGACCGTGCGCAGGCGCGAGGCGTGGTCGCTGCGCAGCTCGGTGAGGGCGGCGCAGGCCGACGGCGTCGCCGTCAGGACCCGCAGCCGGCCGTCACGCTCGTCCGGCCTCGACTCGATCAGGCCCAGCTCCTCGAGCATCCGCACCTGGCGACTGATGACGGACTTGTCCATCTCGAAGCGCTCGGCGAGCTCGTGAGCGCTGGCGGAGCCCGCCCGATCGATGAAGGTCAGCAGCTTGTAGCCGCCCACCTGCAGCTCGGGGTCGATGCGCGCCGCCGACTCCCTCCAGAGCGTCCGAGTCCTCGCGAAGATGAGGTTCAGATGCGTCTGGAGGTCGCCGAGGGCGGTGTCGACGTCGGCGGGCGCCGCCGCTTCGGAGGTGACCATGTCAGCGCCCCGACTCCCGCTCGTCGCGCTCGAGCACGGTCGTCACCGAGCCGGTCGAGGGTGAGGCGGACTCGGTGCCCGAGATGCGGATGGCTCCGGTCGACATGGTGGCGCCGACCTCGGCCTCGGAGACCTCGAGAACGGACTCCTCGGCCTGCTCGCGCAGCTGCTCGGCGGCGTTCTTCGTCGACAGCGGCTTGTTCTTGATGAACGCGATCGCGATGATGGCGATCACTGCGAGCGGGATGGCGATGATGAACGCATCCGCGATGCCGTGGCCGTAGGCTCCCTCGACGATCGTGCGGATCGTGTCGGGCAGCTGCGTGACCTTGGGCACATCGCCAGAGGCGAGGTGCTTCAGCGCGTCGATCTCATCGGGCGTCGTGGGAGTGAATCCCTCGAGCGCGTCGGAGATGTAGTTGCCGACGCTGGTCGAGAGCGAGGCGCCCATGACCGTCACGCCGATGGTGCCGGCGATCGTGCGGAAGAAGTTGACGTTCGACGAGGCGGCGCCCAGCTGCTGCGGCGCGGTGTCGTTCTGCACGATGAGCGTGAGGTTCTGCATGACCATGCCGAGACCTGCGCCGAGCACGAACATGTAGGTCGCGACCAGCGGGAACGGGGTGTCGTAGCGCAGGGTCGCCATCAGGCTGACGCCGATCGTGGTCAGCACGGAGCCCGTGAGCATCCATCCCTTCCACTTGCCGAAGCGGCTGACGAGCTGGCCGATGATGATCGACGCACCCATCTGTCCGACGATCATCGGGATCGTCATGAGGCCGGACTCGGTCGGTGTGGCACCGCGGGCGAGCTGGAAGTACTGGGCGAGGAACACCGAGGTCGCGAACATCGAGACGCCGATGGCGATCGACGCGATGACCGACAGCGTGAAGGTGCGGTTGCGGAACAGCGACATCGGCACGATCGGTTCCTTGACGAAGAACTCGACGGTGATGAACGCGGCGATCGCGACACCCGCGGTGACGGCGAGCATGATGCTGGTCGAGGAGTCCCAGTCGAACTGGCTGCCGCCCATCGAGACCCAGATGAGCAGGGTCGAGACGCCGACCGCGAGCAGCACGATGCCGAAGTAGTCGATCGACACCTTGCGGTCGCGCTGGGGCTTGGGCAGGTGCAGGGTGAACTGCAGCAGCACGAGGGCGAGGATGGCGAAGGGCACGCCGACGAAGAAGTTGGAGCGCCAGCCCCAGACGTCGGTGAGGAGTCCGCCGAGCAGCGGGCCGCCGATGGTGCCGAGGGCCATGATTCCGCCGACCACGCCCATGTACTTGCCGCGCTCGCGCGGCGAGATGATGAGGGCGACCGCGATCATCACGAGCGACATCAGTCCGCCGACGCCGATGCCCTGGATCACGCGGACCGCGATGAGCATGTTGGTGTCGGTCGAGAAGCCGGCGATCACGGTGCCGACCGTGAAGATGATGAGCGACAGCTGCACGAGGATCTTGCGATCGACGAGGTCGGCGAGCTTGCCCCAGATGGGGGTCGAGACGGCGGTCGCGAGGAGGCTGGCGGTGATGACCCAGGTGTACTGCGACTGGGTGCCGCCGAGGTCGGCGATGATGACCGGCATGGAGGTCGACACCACGGTGCCCGAGAGCACGGCGACGAACATGCCGACGACGAGGCCCGAGATCGCGGTGAAGACCTCGCGAGGCGAGCGCACCGCGTCGCCTGAGGAGGTGGGTGAGATGTGTGTCACAGTGGAGAGCTCCTGTGTAGAAAGTTGATAAGAGTCAACTATACGCCTATTGGTTGCGAAAGTGCAACTGTAGACCGGAGGCAACCATCTGTCGATGGAGTGGGACGCTAGCCGCGGCTCTCGTCCCTGGTCGGCTCGACGACGCGCTGGTCCAGAGACCACGACGCGAGCAGCGCGAGACGCTCGGCCGAGGGCGAGCCCGGCTCGGCCGAGTAGATCAGCAGCACGTTGCCCGGCTCGGCGGTGATCGCGAGCTCCTCGTACGCCAGGGTCAGCTCGCCGACGAGCGGATGCCGGAATCGCTTCGTGCCCGCGCCGTGGATGCGCACATCGTGCGCCGCCCACAGCCGGCGGAACGTCTCGCTGCGCGTCGACAGCTCGCCGACGAGATCCTGCAGACCCTTGTCGTGCGGATCCCGCCCGGCTTCGGCTCGCATGATCGCGACGCACATCTCGGCGAAGAGATCCCAGTCGGGATAGAAGTCGTGCGCTGCCGGGTCGAGGAACTGGAAGCGCGCGAGATTCGGGGTGCGGCCGCCGTCGCCGATCACCGGCGAATAGAAGGCTCGGGCGAGATCGTTCGTGGCGACCAGGTTCTGGTGGGGGTCGCGGACGAACGCGATCGCATCGGTGATCGACGACAGCGCCCACTGCAGGCTGGGTCGTGCAGCCCCGGGCTTCGCCGTCCGGCGACGCGAGCGGCCGCTCGACGGGATGCCGTCGGCGGCGCGGGCGAGATCGAGCAGATGCGCGCGCTCGGCGTCGTCGAGTCGAAGGGCTGACGCGAGCGCGTCGAGCACCGCGGCGGAGGCGCCGGCGATCGCGCCGCGCTCGAGCTTCGCGTAGTACTCGACGCTGACTCCGGCGAGCGCTGCGGCCTCACTGCGCCGCAGGCCGGCGACACGTCGGTTCCCGCCGGCCGGGATGCCGACCGACTCGGGCGCGACACGCGCGCGGCGGGTCATCAGGAACTCGCGGACCTCGGATCTGTTGTCCATGCTCAGGACGCTACCCCCGACCGTGCTTCGCAGGGAGGTTCTCGCAGTACACCCCTCGACAGGGACTCCCTCGGAGCACCCGACAGGCGCAGAGTGGAGAGCATGACATCCGCAGCCCGCCCCTCCGTCGACCGGGTGCTCCCCGCCCTGCTGCTTCTGCTGACCGTCTTCGGGCCGATCTCGATGGACCTCTACCTGCCCGCTCTTCCGGCCCTCACGGCAGCGCTGGGCGCCGCCACGTCGGTCGCGCAGCTCACCGTGACCGCCTGCCTCATCGGTCTGGCGGCCGGTCAGCTCATCGCCGGGCCGGTGTCGGATCGATACGGCCGCCGCGGCGTCCTGCTCATCGGCATCGTGGCGTACATCGTCACGTCGATGCTGTGCGCGATCAGTCCGACGGTCGAGCTGCTGATCGCCGCCCGATTCGTGCAGGGACTCGCCGGCGGCGTCGGCATCGTGATCGCACAGGCGGCCGGGCGTGACGTCTTCTCCGGCGGGACGCTGATCCGCTTCTACGCGCGGCTCACCGTCGTCGGCGGCTTCGCGGCGATCGTCGGCCCGCTGCTCGGGGGCCTCCTCAACACGATCATCGACTGGCGGGGACTCTTCGTCTTCCTCGCCGTCATCGGCGCCGCCATCCTGATCATCGCGCTCGCGCGGTTCGGGGAGACCCTGCCGATCGAGGCACGGACGACCGGCGGTCTGACCCGCACCCTGAGCGACTATCGGACGCTCCTGCGAGACCGCGTCTTCGTCGGCGCCGTCCTGAATCAGGGGCTGATGTACGCCGCGCTCTTCGCCTACCTGTCCGGCGCGACGTTCGTGCTGCAGGACATCTACGGCCTGTCGCCCCTCGGCTACGCCCTCGCGTTCGGCGCGAACTCCGCGGGATTCATGGTCTTCGGCCACCTGGCCGGCCGATTCTCCGAACGAGGGCACGTGCACGCCGTCCTCGCCGCCGGTGTCGTGGTCGCGACCGCCGGTGCTCTCGGCCTGCTCGCCGCCGGACTCACGACGATGCCGCTGTGGGTCGTGCTCGCGTCGCTGTTCGCCCTCGCCGCGGGCGTCTCCATCTCGTCTCCCCCGGCCACCACCCTCGCTCTCGTCGGATACCCGCAGATCGCCGGCACCGCCTCGTCGCTTCTCGGGATGGTGCGGTTCGGCTTCGGGGGCATCGCCGCCCCGCTCGTCGGCGTCGCCGGTGCCTTGAGCATCCTGCCGCTCGGCGTGGTCACCGTCTCCGCGACCGTGCTCGCGGCCGTCACCCTGGTGCTGATCGGCACCGCACGCGGGCGCACGCCACGGCACTCGCCGCACACGACCTCATCCGCCGCCCTCACCCACTGAAGGAGAACATCATGAGCACGGACACCGTCAGCACCCGCACCATGCGCGCCGTCGTCATGCACGCCCCCGGAGACGTCCGCGTCGAGGAGGTCCCCCGCGCTTCCGTCGTCGAGCCGACGGATGCGGTCATCCGCGTCACCGCCGCCTGCATCTGCGGCTCGGACCTCTGGCCCTACCGCGGCATCGAGCCGGTGGACCACCCCACACCGATGGGTCACGAGTACATCGGCGTCGTCGAGGAGGTCGGCGACGAGGTCCGTGACATCGCGGTCGGCGACTTCGTGGTGGGGTCGTTCGTCGCGTCCGACAACACGTGCGAGATCTGCCAGGCGGGATTCCAGTCGCGCTGCATCCACCAGGTCATGATGGGCGGCGTCGGCACCCAGTCCGACTACGCCCGCATCCCTCTCGCCGACGGCACTCTCGTCGCCGTCGAGGGCGATCCGACCCCCGCGCAGACGCGCAGCCTGCTCGCGGCATCCGACGTCTTGGGCACCGGATGGTTCGCCGCCGTGGCCGCCGAGGCGGGGCCGGGCAAGACCGTCGCCGTGGTCGGCGACGGAGCCGTCGGCCTGCTCGCGATCCTCGCGGCGAGGCAGCTCGGAGCCGAGCGGGTCATCGCGATGTCCCGCCACGCCGACCGTCAGGCTCTGGCGACGAAGTTCGGGGCCACCGACATCGTCGAGGAGCGCGGCGACGCAGGCGTCGCGAAGATCAAGGAGCTCACCGGAGGGTACGGCGCCCACTCCACCGTCGAGGCGGTCGGCACCCAGGAGTCGATGATGCAGGCGATCCACGCCACGCGTCCGGGTGGACACGTGGGGTACGTCGGCGTGAGCCACGGCGTCGAGCTCGACGGCCTGGACCTGTTCTTCTCGACCGTCAGCCTTCTGGGCGGGCCGGCGCCGGTGCGCCGCTTCCTGCCCCAGCTGATCGACCTCATCATGACCGATCAGATCGATCCGGGGGCCGTCTTCGATCTGACGCTGCCGATCGAGCAGGCGGCCGAGGGCTACAGGGCCATGGACGAGCGCCGCGCCACCAAGGTGCTGCTCACCACCGACTGATCAGAACCTCCGACGGCGGCGGGCGCCTGTCTCGTGCCCTCCGCCGTCGGCGAAGGAACCTCGCGGTCAGCGTGCCGCCGCGGCCGAACCGTCGAGGTCGAGGTCCACATCGACGTACCAGTCGCTGTGGCCGCCGTGCTCTCCCGAGTCCGGAGAATCGGGATAGAGGCGGTGCGCCTGCAGCTTCGCCGCGTGCTCGCTGAAGTCGGGCTCGTCGTCATCGAACTCGTGCGGCCCGACCAGCAGGTCGTTGCCCACGCCGATCACGAGGTCGGCGCAGTCCTCGCGCCCGCCGACGAGGATGGGGATCTCGACGGCGTCGGCCTCCCCCTCTTTGGCGACGGCTGCGGCGAGAGTCACGAGAGAGTCCGCCACGTCATCCGTGGTCACCAGCTGCTGGCCTGCGTACGAGACGATCTTCATGGATCCATCCTGGCCGACTCGGCCGATCCGCAGCGCAGGGTTGCGCGGCGGCGCACGGTTCGATATGCGGGCGAAGCCTGACCGGCGGGATCAGCTCACATCCGGGCGTAGCGGGCGCGGGCGAAGCAGAACAGGCCGTACAGAGCGAGGCCGGCACCGACCACCCACAGGATGACGGCGCCGAACGGGAGTCCGGCCAGAGCGCGCAGCGCCGAGTCCAGGCCGCCGGCGGTCTCGGGGTCATGCGTGAGCGCCGCGATGACGAACAGCACACCCGCGACCCCGACCGCGATGCCCTTGGCGACATAGCCGGCCGTTCCGAAGGCGGCGATGCCGGATCGCGCTTTTCCGGACGGCACGGACAGATGCTCCATGAACGCGCGAGTGATGCCCCGGACGACGAAGGCGACGCCGACGGCCGCCACTCCGAGTCCGACGAGCACGAGGAGCACGACGCCGGCCGGCACCGCGAGCAGCTTCGCGCTGAACGACTGGGAGGATTCGGACGACTGCGACTGGCCCCCGAGTGCATAGACCAGAGCCGTCGCGCCGATCGCGAGATAGGCGACAGCCGTGCCGAGGAACTTCGCCCGGTGCGCCCACTTCTTCTTCGCGTCGGGATCGCGCTCGACGACCGCCTCGGCGATCTGCCAGATCGCGAGAGCGAACAGGCCGAGCACGATCAGCCACAGCAGGAACACGCCGGCGGGAGACTCCTGGATCTGCTGCATGGCACCGCCCTGATCGGCGTTCTCGCCGCCACCGCCGGTCGCGATCGAGATCGCGATGCCCCCGATGAGGATGTGCAGGATGCCGAGCACGACGTAGCCGACGCGGGCGAGGACGCGGAAGGCGGTCGAGTCCTGGGCGGCTCTCGCGGTGGAGGCGGCCGAGTCGCGAGTGTTCATGGATTCACGGTGCTTTCGATCGGTTCTTCGGAGGTGTCGGGAGTGGGGGTCGCAGACGCGAGGCGCCGCGCACGGATCGCCTCCATGCAGGCCCAGACGAATGTCGCGACGGCGACGCCCTCGAGCATTCCCGCGACGACGTCGCTGAGCCAGTGGGCATGCAGGTAGGTGCGGCTCCACATCATGAGGAGCACCCACACGACGCCCACGACCCAGACCCATCGACGGCGCAGCACGAGTGCGAGGACGACCACGACGGTCGTGGCGACAGCCGTGTGCCCGGATGGGAAGGACGTCGCGACGCTCTCGGCGAGCGAGTCCGCCGGTCGCGTGCGCCCGATCACTGCCGCCATGGTCGCGCCGATCGCCACGACGGCGACCATCGCGATCGCCAGCGTCGCGGCATCCCACCGTCGACCGCGCCAGATGAGCGCGGCGATCAGCAGCGCTCCGACGACGATCATGCCGATGGTGCCGCCGACCACCGCCGGGACCCAGGCGACGACGACCCAGATGTCGCTGGTCAGCGCGACCATGAGGTCGTGCCACCAGACGTCGATCGCGAGCGGCTCGTGACCGCCGAGGGCGACCACCGCCCGCAGCACGACGAAGGCGAGGGTCGCTGCGACACCGACGACGATCGCGCCGGTGCCGCGCTGCACCTCGGTCACGCCGACATCAGGCGAGGGGCTCGTTGTCGCGCATGCTGCGACGGGTCACGCGGTCGCCGGTCGCCGGGTCGACGGCGGTGCGGTCGACGGTCTCGGTGCGACGGCTGCGCATCGTGAGGATGAGGCTGATCAGGAAGACGACGACTCCTGCGCCCATGAGGATGTAGCCGATCAGATCGAGATCGACGTAGCCGCCGGTGTCGATGTTGAGTGCGAAGACCAGGATCGCTCCGATGACGAAGAGCGCGATGCCGCTGCCGATGCCCATATGTCCATTCCTCTCCGAGACCGCGTCCGCGGTCTCGCGACGACCAGAATATGGTCAACACCGATTGAGTCAATACCCGTGGACACGTCCATCATCCCGTGATATGGATGGGAACGATGACTGATCTCGAACGCCGCGTGGCGATCTTCGCCGCACTCGCCGATCAGACGCGCCTGCGCATCGTCGACCTGCTCACCCTCGGCGACCTCTCGTCGTCGGAGATCGGCACGACGCTCGACCTGAGATCGAACCTGATCGCCCACCATCTCGGCGTCCTCGAGTCCGCGCGCATCATCACGCGCACGCGCTCCGAGTTCGACAGGCGGCGCAGCTACATCGGGCTCCGTCCCGAGGTGTTCGACACGCTCGCACCGCCGAGCGTCGCTCCCCCGCGCCGGGTGCTGTTCGTGTGCACCGCGAACTCGGCACGATCGCAGCTCGCCGAGGTCATCTGGCGCGACATGAGCGCGATCGACGTGGCCTCCGCCGGCACCCAGCCCGCCTCCGCGGTGAACCCCGAGGCGCTGGCGACAGCCGAACGCCACGGGCTGATCATCGACCCGGCCCGGCCACCCCGCCACGTCGACGAGGTGCGCACCGACGACGACCTGGTGATCACGGTGTGCGACGACGCGCACGAGCGGATGCTCACGGGCGACGACCTGCACTGGTCGGTGCGGGATCCTGCCAGGGTCGGCACGGCCGCCGCCTTCGAGAGCGCCTTCGACACGCTCTGCCAGAGGATCCGCGCGCTGTCGTCGCGGCTGATCGCGGCCTGACAGCCCCGGCCCGGATGTCCCCGGCCCGTGCGACGATCTGCACGTCGACGGGAGAACACGATGCGGGGCGAAGCCACCGTGCTGCACGCCGATCTCGACGCGTTCTACGCCTCGGTCGAGCAGCGCGATGCGCCTGCTCTGCGCGGCCGGCCCGTCATCGTCGGCGGAGGCGTGGTGCTGGCGGCGAGCTATGAGGCCAAGGCCCGAGGGGTGCGCACTGCGATGGGTGGCCGCCAGGCGCTCGAGCTCTGCCCGGATGCCGTCGTCGTCCCGCCGCGCATGGAGGCGTACTCGGCGGCGAGCAAGGACGTGTTCGCGATCTTCCGCGACACGACCCCGCTCGTGGAGGGCCTCTCGATCGACGAGGCCTTTCTCGAGGTCGGTGGGCTGAGGCGCATCGTCGGCACCCCCGAAGAGGTCGCAGTGCGGCTGCGGAATCGGGTGCGCACAGAGGTCGGCCTCGCCATCTCGGTGGGCGTGGCGCGCACCAAGTTCCTCGCCAAGGTCGCCAGCGCGGTCAGCAAACCCGATGGGCTGCTCGTGGTCGAACCCGACCGGGAGGAGCATTTTCTGCTGCCGCTGCCGGTCGAGCGCCTGTGGGGCGTCGGGGCGGTGACGGCCGAGAAGCTGCACCGCTACGGGGTGCACACGGTCGGTCAGCTGGCGGAGCTCGAGGCGGCGACGGCCGAGCGGGTGCTGGGCAAGGCTGCGGGCTCGCACCTGCACGCCCTCGCCCGCCTGCGCGACCCGCGCCCGGTCGACACGACCCGGCGCCGCGGCTCGATCGGCTCGCAGCGCGCCCTCGGCTCGCGCGCCCGCACAGCGGACGAGCTCGACCTCTTCCTCACGCAGATCATCGACCGGCTCGCCCGCCGGCTCCGCGACGGCGAGCGCGTCTGCCGCACGGTCGTGCTGCGCCTTCGCTACGGGGACTTCGCCAAGGCGACCCGATCACGCTCTCTCCGGGCGCCGACCGATCGCACCGCGATCCTGCTCGACGTCGCGCGGACCCTGCTTGCCGCGGCCTGGCCCGAGATCGAGGCGCGGGGCATCACCCTCATCGGGATCTCGCTGTCGCAGCTCGACCGCGCCGAGAACGCGCCACCCGAACTGCCGATCGACTGGGGCGACGACGAACGACTCGACACGGTGCTCGACACCCTGCGCGGTCGCTTCGGCGCGGCATCCGTCTCGCGCGCCGCTCAGCTGGGGCGCGACCCGGGGTGGTCGAGTCCGATCCTCCCCGAGCACGAGTGAGCGCTCGACGTCAGAGCTGGTCGAGCACCAATTCGCCGCGCGAGTTCAGCTGATCCATCATGTGGGCGACCCGTTTGGGGTCGATCGCGGGCATCGTCGGATCATCGAACTCGAGCACCAATGGGATGCTGGGGTGCACCCAGATGGTCATGCGGCCGGACGATGCCTCGGGCTTCGAGAGCCATGTCATCATGAAGCTCTCATTGCGGCGCAGCTTCGTGCCGATCACGATCTTCACGTGCGCCAGAGTGGCGTCCTCGATCTCGATCGCGGGCCGCGAGCTGTTGTACTCCAATTTCCCCATGATGAGAACTGTACGCTCAGCGGAACCGATCGGGACCGCCCCACCCTCCGACCCATGCCTCCACGTGCGGGTTCGAGCGCAGCAGATGCACGCCTTCCGCACGGACGGTCAGGGTCTCGAATCCCTCTGCCGTGCCCCATCGCGCGGCTCGCCGCAGCGCTCGTCGCGAGTGCAGCACACCGGCGGACGAGCCGGCGGAGTCGACGAGATCGACGGTGCCGACGTCACCCGCACCGAGGCCCGCGACGAGCTCGGCGATCCCTGCCGACTCGAGGACCACGACCGGGCGGTCGAGCTCCCAGAGCACCCTGGCATCGGGTTCGTCGCCGTCGATCACGATGCGCGGGTCGTCGATGTCGAGTCCGGACGTCGCATCGAGCATCACGCGCGACCGCGGGAACGCGGTGAGGATCGAGTCCACCGCGATGAACAGCGCCTCCCGGGTGTGCGTGCCGCGCAGCCGGACGACGAGATCCGGGACCGCCGACAGCAGTCCCCGCGGAGCCGAGCCGTCGACCGGGATCGACGAGACGAGTGTCATGGTCTGGGCGTTCGCGCGCTCGAGCCCGGAATCCGTGCGCTCGGCCCACTCGGGCCCGTCGTGCCAGGCCACGGCCGTCGGCACGTGCGCCAGCACGGCGCCGGCCTGCCACATCCGATGCGCCCACTCCCAGTCCTCCCCGCCGTAGGTCGAGAACGACTCGTCGAAGCCGCCGGTCTCCTCGAACAGGCGACGCGAGCAGGCGATCACCGCGCCGATGACGAACCGGTACGAGCGGTCGTCGGCGTCGAGCAGGTCACGGCTGCGTGCGTACTCCTCGGCGAGCCAGGCCGGCTCCGGGAGCTCCCGGCCGATCACCGCCCCGGTCACGGGAGTCTCCGCATCGATGCCCGAGAAGTCGGCGTGGCGACGCCGTCCGACCGTGACCGCCTCGGGAAGCAGCGCCGGAAGACGGGTGAGCGCCCGCACGTACCCGGGTTCCGGGGCGGTGTCGGCATCCAGGAAGCAGAGCACGTCCCCGGTGCTCGCTCGTGCGCCGAGATTGCGCGCAGCGGCGAGGCGGAAGCCCCGGTCGTCCTGCCGCACGAGGGTGACCCCCGGCGGCACGAGGACATCCCCGGCGGAGCCGTCGTCGGCGACGACGATCTCGAGGAGTTCGCGCGGATAGTCCTGCGTCGACAGCGCCGACAGCGTGCGGGCGAGCTCCCCGGGCTGCTCGTAGTGGGCGACGATCACCGACACTTTCGGCAGCGTCTGCGGCTGGACCCCGTCGAGCGAGTCCCACCTGTTGCCGACGACCCACGGGCGCCGTGTCACCACGCCAGCCCTCCCCACCAGCGCACGTAGGCCTCCGCCGCGTCCGGCCACGACATCGGCAGCCGAGTGAGTCCGTGCCAGGTCGTCTCGGGTCGTTCGAACGCCGCCCGCACCGCGGTGGCGAGCTCTGATCCGTCGACGGTCTGCACGGTTCCCGGACGCAGCGCCGCCATCTCGTCCATGTAGCGATTGCGCACGGCGACGGGACGGCGCCCCCAGCCGATCCACGATGCGAGGGACCCCGACGCCGACACATGGCGATGGGCGATCACCGGCACCGACACCGCGCGTCCCCGCCGGGCGATCTCCTCGTCGTCGAGCCAGCCCGTCACGTCGACCTCGACCCCGAGGGCGCCCGCGCGACGGACGAACTCCTCGAGCTCCGCGGCGTGGCCGTCGGACGCCCGGCCGAGAACCGTCATCCTCGTGATGCCCGCGGACGCGGCTGCGCGGGCCGCTTCGTCGTGTCCCTTGCCCGGGTAGAAGTAGCCGAGCACTCCGATCGACGCGTCCGCCGGCGTCCGCGGCACATCGGGCCGCAGCTCGACGGGCAGCGGGATGCTCACCGCCGGGCCCGTCCACACCCGCTCTTCGCGCAGCAGCGCACGCTCATGGTCGCTGTTCACCGCCACTCCACGCGCCGCCGCCGCCACCGCCGCGTACGCGGCCCGCCGCCGGGGCAGGTTGCGCTCGCCGTCCGACGCCTGCGGCACATCGTGCAGGGTGACGCTGATCGCGCGCCCGGCGGCGAGGTCCCCGAACGCCTGCGCCGCCTCCTCGGGAGAGCGACCCCAGAGCCGGTCGGTGAAGTGCACGTGCAACGGGGCGCGGTCGTCGTCCGCATCCAGGTCGTGCGGTTCCACGGTGCGGATCGACGGATCCGCGACGCGGACCGCATCGGCCATCTGCCGTCCGTACATGGCGACGCCGTGCGTTCCAGGGTGGACGAGCAGCAGCGGGGTGACGCTCATCGTGCTCGCCAGACGTCGAGAAGGGGCGCGAGACGGGTCACGGCGGCGTCGACGAACTCCGGGTGCGTGGCGTACCACTCGCGGTGAGCGGCACGCACCTCGGCGTCGTCGACCGCCACGCCGTCGACGATCCAGTGTGCGCGCGGCTCGTCCGCCAGCCCCCACGCGTCGACGACCTCCGGCTCCAACGGCGCGCGCACCGAGTTCAGCAGCGGGCGCCCGGGGTCGGTCGGGCCGCCCGTATGGCCGAGCATCTCGAGCATGCGGCCGCCCAACGGCATCCACACCGCATCGCCCGGATGATTGACCGTGCGCATGTGATCGGCCGTGACGGAGTCGAAGAGGTCGGAGACCGCCACGTCGGCGGTCTGCTCGCGCAGGCGCAGCGTGTCGATCGACGTCTGTCCCACGGCCCGCATCTCAGCGGGCGCGAGCGCGGCGACGACGGGGATGCCCGCGGCGGCGGCGAGAGTGCGCACGTCGTGGTACGCCACGACGGGCGGATCTCCCTCGACGCCGGGAACCCGGAAGGCGGATTGGAACGGATGCAGTCCGGCGAAGCGCACCGGGGGCACGGTCATGACCCGGGCATCGGTCACCGCGGCGATCTGCTGCGTCCCCAGCGGCAGATCGCGATAGTCGTCGCGGATCGGCTGGCTCACCACGACGTCGGCGAGGCCGGCGATCTCGTGCAGGCGCGCGGCGTCGGCGGCGGTCATCTCGTGCACGGCGGGGACGCGCACGAATCGGTGCTCCGGCGCATCCATCACCACGCGCAGCGACTCGGCCTGGCAGTTGCCGAGGACGACGCCGAATCGTTCGGGAAGCGGGGTGAGCCCGTAGAACTCCGAGTAGTGCTTCTGACGCGCTAGCACCACGGAGCCGGTCGGCGCAACGCCCGTGCGCGGTTCGGGATCGTGGCTCATGATTCGAACGTACCCCCTTCGATCGCATCAGTCGTGCGCCCCCTTTGCTGTGCGGTCACCCCCGTCATCGCGACCCCGCACGTCGATGCTCTGCCCGCCCACGGAGAACCACATCGTCACCGAACCCGCCCTCATCCGCGTCGCCTCGATCCCGGCCACCCATCCCTACGTGCGCGCCATCGCCGACACGGAGCGAGTGAAGGTCCTCCCCGATCCGCCCGTTCCCGGCGCAGCTGCGGGCGTCTGGTGGCCTCCGGTGGCTCTCACCCCGCAGTGGCTGGTGTCGCACGCAGATGAGTTCGATGTGCTGCACGTGCACTTCGGCCTCGAATCCTTCTCGCCCGACGAGCTGCGCGAGGCGCTCGAGACCGCGCACCGGCTCGGCCGCCCGGTCGTGTACACCGTGCACGACCTCGAGAACCCGCAGCTGGTCGAGCAGGCGCCGTACCGAGAGCTGCTCGATGTGATCATCCCGTCGGCCGATCGCCTGGTCACGCTCACCGCGACCGCGGCGGACGAGATCGAACGACGGTGGCACCGGAGCAGCGAGGTGCTGGCGCACCCCACTCTGCTCGACGATGCGCCGGTGATCGTGCGCTCGGGCGACGCGACCGTGCGGGTCGGCATCCACCTGCGCGACCTGCGTCCCAACATCGACGCGGAGCGTGCGGTCCGCACGGCTGTCGACGCGGCCGGACAGCTCGCCGAGGCGGGTCGCGCCGTCGACTTCGAGATCCTGCTGAACGAGCGCACGCGGGATGACGAGGCGGCAGCCCGCGTGGTCGCCGCCGCGGCCGACCACCCGTCCGTGCACGTGCGGCGCACCCCGCGGCTGAGCGACGCGGACATCGCCGCGTGGATCGGCGGCCTCGACCTCTTCGTCCTGCCGTACCTGCACGGAACCCACTCGGGATGGGTCGAGCTCTGCCACGACCTGGGGGTCCCCGTGGCCGGGACCGAGGTGGGGCACATCGGCTCGCAGCATCCCGACGACTTCTTCGTCATCGAGCTCGACGACGCGCGGACGCTGGCAGCGGCCGTGTCGCGCGCGTCGGACGCGCCGCCCCGGCCGCCGATGGACACGCGCAGGTCCGAGAGGCTGGCCGAGCGGCAGGCGGTGCGCACCGCCCATGCGCGGCTGTACGCCGAGGCATGTGCGCGCGTCACCGAGGGGGTCCGCGCATGATCGGTCGCGAGCAGCTGCGGGTGCTGGTCGTGGCGCCCGAACGTCATCCTCTTCGCCAACCGCACGCGGGCGGGCTGGAGGCCGTGGTCTGGAACCGCGTGCGCTGGCTGCGCAGCCGCGGCCACCATGTGGAGCTGTGCGCGGCGGAGGGATCGGACTTCCTCGACGCCGACACCGACCTGCACCTGCCGAGTCCGCGGTGGCACCGGGCGCGGGATGCGTCCGACACCGACTTCCCCGAGGGGCACCGCCGTCTCATGACCGACGCCTTCGCGCGGGTACGCGATCGGCTCGACGCGCCGGAGACTCGCGTCGATGTCGTCGACAATCACAGCCTCCACGGCGATCCGATCCTGTGGAGCCGCGAGATCGGGGTTCCGGTCGTCACCACGCTGCATACCCCTCCCCTCGCCGACATGGTGATCGCGTCGAATGCTCTCGACGGCTCGTCGCCGCACAGGTTCCTCGCGGTCAGCCAGTACACGGCGCGCGCGTGGTCGGCCGAGGGCGTCGAGGCGTTCGTCTTCACCAACGGCGTCGACACCGCCCAGTGGAGTCTGGGACCTGGCGGAGGGGACTGGGTGTGGTTCGGCCGGATCGTGCCCGAGAAGGCACCCCATCTCGCCATCGATGCCGCTCGACGCGCCGGCGCGCAGCTGAAGCTCGCGGGCCGCGTCGGCGACGCCGCCTATTTCGACCGCGAGGTGCGCCCGCGTCTCGGCCGGGGCATCGACTATGTCGGCGCGCTGCGACAGCCCGAGCTCGCCGCGCTCGTCGGGGCCTCATCGGTCGCCCTCGTGACACCGGTGTGGTCGGAGCCCTTCGGGCTGGTGATGGCCGAGGCGCTCATGACCGGCACGCCCGTCGCCGCGTTCGACTCGGGAGGCACCAGTGAGGTGCTCGCCGGAATCCCCGGCACCGCCGTGGTGCCGTCCGCCGACACCGAGGCGCTCGCGCGCGCCGCGACGAACCTGGTCGCGCAGTCGCGCAGCGGACTGCGCCGACGGGATGTGCGCGACGCCGCCTCCGCGCGGCATTCGCTCGACCATCGGCATCGCGAGATCGAACGGGTCCTCACCGTCGCCGCTCAGAGCGCGATGCCCGCCCACGAGTTCGTGGAGGCGGTCGGAGCATGATCGCCTGGTACGTGCACCATCACGGGTGGGGCCACCTGACGCGGATGCAGGCGATCCGCCCGCACCTCGCCGACGAGGTCACGGTGTTCTCGAGCCTGCCTGAGCCCGAGTCCCTGGCACCGCGGACGACATGGGTTCAGCTGCCCTCCGACTCCGACCCGGTCGTCGGGGCCGACGGAGTGCGCCGAGAGGCGCACGAGCTCGGCGATGTCACCGCGAACGGCAGCCTGCACTGGGCACCCCTCGGGCATCCCGGGCATCAGGCTCGCCTCTCGGTGATCGCCGACTGGGTGGCCGTCCACCCGACCGCGGCCTTCGTCGTCGACGTCAGCGTCGAGATCACGATGCTCGCCCGCCTGATGGGCGTGCCGACGATCGTCTTCGCTCAACCGGGCGAGCGCACCGACGCCCCGCACCGGCTCGGATACGACCTCGCCGACCTCATCCTGACGCCGTGGCCGCAGGGAACCATCGAGGCGACGGCGCTCGTCGGCCGCGAGCGCGTGCGAGCGGTCGGCGGCGTGTCTCGCTATGACGGCCGAGCCCGCGTCGACACCGGCGACGAGCACCCTCGTCGCGTGCTGTTCCTCGGCCGCGCTCTCGACCGTGACGCGCTCTCGGAGACCGTCGAGCTGCTCAGAGCGGACGGGTGGGACGTCGAGACCGCCGGTGTGAACGGCGACGACCGGGTCGACGACGTCTGGCCCCTGCTCTGCCGTGCCACGGTCGTGGTGAGCGCGGCGGGCCAGAACAGCATCGCCGACCTCGCCGCCGCCGATGCCCGCGCCGTCGTGATCGCCCAGGAGAGGCCCTTCGGCGAGCAGGAGGACATGGCCCGCGTGCTCGCCGCACAGGGCTTCGCCCAGAGTCTTCCGGTCGATGCGGAGCCCTCCCAGGTCGTGGACGGCATCCGCCGAGCTGCTGAGACCGCTCCCCGCTGGCACGCGTGGCAGGTGCACGGGGCTGCCGCCCGCGCCGCGAGCGCGATCGAGGAGGTGGCGTGATGAGCGTCCGCGTCGCCGTCATCACGCCGGCTTCGGTCAACCGTCTCGACCATCTGCAGCGTCAGCGGCGGTTCCTCGACGAGGTGAGCACGCCCGGCGTCGAGATCGTCCGCATCGAGGCGTGGCTGGATGCGGAGGCCCCGCCCGTGCAGCCCCCGGCCCTGTTCGTGCATGTGCCGCCGGGCGACCACGGCATGCGCGTCGGCGCGGCGCGGAACGCGGCGGCCTCGCTCGCGCTCGCTCGGGACGTCGACCTGCTGGTGTTCCTCGATGTCGACTGCCTGCCGGGACCGGGACTCGTCGAGCGATATATCGGTGCCGCGCGAACGCACCCGCAGGACCTCCTCTGCGGCCCGGTGACCTATCTCCACAGTGTGCAGCGCCCGTCGACACCGCACGATCTCGGCATCCTGACCCGTCCGCACCCCGCTCGCCCACTGCCCGCGGGCGACGCCGTCGTCGCGGCGACCGATGACGAGTTCGACCTGTTCTGGTCGCTCTCGTTCGCGGTGACCCCCGAGACCTGGACGCGTCTCGGCGGATTCGACGAGGTGTACGAGGGCTACGGCGCCGAAGACACCGACCTGGGTCGACGCGCACGGGCGCGTGGCATCGGTCTGCGCTGGGTCGGCGGCGCGCATGCCTACCACCAGTGGCATCCGGCCGGCTCTCCGCCCTGGCGCCACCTCGACGACATCCTGCGCAACGGCGCTCTGTTCGCCGAGCGATGGGGCGAGTGGCCGATGCGCGGCTGGATAGACAGCTTCATCGAGGGCGGTGCCGTGGAACCTCACGGTGACGGCTTCCGCCGCGTCGATCGCGCGAGCGCATCCCGTCGCTGAACCGCTCGACGGGAGGTTCGGATGCCGGGGAATCCGCACTACGCTCGGCAGCATGACGGCGTCTTCCCCCGATGAGCACCCGCTGCTTCGCGCGCACCGCACCCTGCGTCCGGGATTCGGCACCGAAGCGGCGGTCTACGGAACGATCCTCGTGAGCGGACTGATCGCCGTCTCGTCCGCACACGGAGAGACGTCTGCCGCGGTGCTCCTGTCGGTCGGAGTGACCGTCATCGTCTTCTGGGCGGCGCATGTCTACGCGGGTGCCGTCGCCCGGCTCGGCCGAGACGATCCCGAGCAGATGGGCGTGCGCACGGCCATCGGCCGCTCGGTGCGCCATTCACTCGGGATGCTGAGCTCGGCCGGGATCCCCGCGCTCATCCTCGTCGCCGGCACGACGCGGGTCATTCCCGACGATGCCGCGAACGACGTCGCCCTGTGGTCAGGAACCGTCATCCTGGCCTTCCTCGGCTACGTGGCCTTCCTCCGTCGGGGCAGCTCCATCCCCGTCCGCATCCTCGGGGCGCTGAGCACAGCGCTGTTCGGGGTGGCCTTCGTCGTGCTGAAGGCGTTCGTGCACTGACGTCCGGTCAGGCCGGCAGGATCACTCTGATCTGCGCGGCGACCTCGTCGACGATCTGCTCGACCGAGTGAGCGATGTTGATCGTGGCGGACATGGTCAGGAACATGACGGCCGAGACGATGCGGGCGAGCGCCGCGGCCTCGTCGGCCGAGACCCGCGTATCACGGGCGATGACGTCGGCGACCAGCTGCTCGGTCTGCCCGGTGAGGGCGAGCGCCTCACCGTGATGCGGTTCTTCGGGGTCGCCGAACACGATCTCACGCAGGTAGGTGCGGCCGTTGTCGATCTGGGTGCGGTTGCATTCGATGACCGGCCGGATCACCGCCAGCACACCCTCGAGAACACCGTCCGCGTCGGCGGCGGCGGCGCGTCCGCGCTCGAGCGCCTCGGCGTACATCGAGTTCTGCACGAGCAGCAGCAGCTCGCCCTTGGTCTTGGCGTAGAGGAAGAGCGTTCCCGTGCCGATGTCGGCGCGATCGGCGATCTCCTGCGTCGTGACGTCGTCCACCCCTCGCTCGGCGAAGAGCTCGCCGGCAGCGGTCGTGATGCGCTCGAGCTTGTCGAGCTTGTTGCGCTCACGTCGACCGAGAGGGCGGGAGTCGACAGTCATGACGTCCTTCGGAATAAATAATGATCACGCTCAGTTCTGATCATAGTCACCAGGGCGTGGGCTCGGTCCGCCCATTCTCCCACGAGCGCCTCATCGATCCACGGTGAAGCCGTGACGGCATCCGTTCGATCCCTCCCACAGAAAGCCCACCCTCATGCCTTCTCTCTCTGGAGCAGTAGTCCTCGTCACCGGCGCGAACGGAGGGATCGGCACGCACTTCGTCCGCGAGGCCCTCGCACGCGGCGCCGCGAAGGTCTACGCCTCCGCACGCACGCCCCGCGAGTGGGACGACGAGCGCATCGTGCCGCTCGCCCTCGACGTCACCGATCCGGCATCGATCGCCGCAGCCGTCGCGGCCGCACCCGACGTCACGGTGCTCATCAACAACGCCGGCGCCTCGCCCTCGAGCCCCGGCATCCTCTCGCACAGCGACGAGGAGATCCGCGCGAACGTCGAGACCAACTTCCTCGGCCCGCTGTTCCTCGCTCGCGCCTTCGCGCCGATCCTCTCGGCCCAGCCGCAGTCGGCGCTCATCGACATCCACTCGGCCTTGAGCTGGTACGCCGTCGCCGGCATCTACAGCGCGACCAAGGCGGCGCTGTGGTCGGCGACGAACTCGCTGCGCCTCGAGCTCGCCCCGGCCGGAGTGCACGTCGTCGGGGTGCACGTCGGATACGTCGACACGGCCATGGCGGCGAACGTCACCGACCCGAAGCTCGACCCGGCCGTGCTCGTGACCACAGTGCTGGATGCCACGGAGGCGGGCGAGTACGAGGTGCTCGCCGACGACACCTCGGTGCAGGTCAGGGCCGCCCTGAGCGCCCCGCTCGAGGCGCTCTACCCGCAGCTGGCGCGCACCTCGGAGCAGTAGTCCACACGGCGAAGGCCCCGGGAGCGATCGGATCGCTCCCGGGGCCTTCGTGCGTCCGGATGCTCTGCAGCGATCAGGACTCAGGCTCCCCTGATCACGACCTTGCCGCGGATTCCGCCCCGGGTCAGCGACGCGATGCCGTCGGCGGCCTCCTCGAACGGGAGCACGCGACCGACGATCGGGCGGATGGCTCCCGCGTCGACGAGTTCTGCGATTTGGCGCAGCTGTTCGCCGCTCGCCCGCATGAAGAGGAACGTGTAGGCGACGCCCAGGCGCTTCGCCTGGGCCCGGACCTTGCGGCTGAGCACAGCCATGGCCAGTCGGAGCAGTGGATTGAGGCCGGTTGCGCGGGCGAACTCGGGTGTGGGCGGACCCGAGATCCCGACCGCCCTGCCTCCCGGCCGCAGGATGCGCAGCGACTTCTCGAGGTTCTCGCCGCCGAGGCTGTCGAGCACGACGTCGTATCCACTGAGGACCTCCTCGAAGTCCTCAGACCGGTAGTCGACGACATGGTCGGCGCCGAGCATCCTCGCGAAGTCGGCGTTCGCGCCGCTCGCGGTCGTCGCCACCTCCGCGCCCAGGTGCTTCGCGAGCTGGATCGCGATCGATCCGACGCCGCCGGCTCCCGCATGGATCAGCACCTTGTGGCCCGGCCGCACCTCGCCGATCTCGACCAGGGCCTGCCAGGCCGTCAGCGCGACGAGCGGCAGCGACCCCGCCTCGTCCATCGTGATCGACGCGGGCTTCAGCGCCACGTCGCTCTCGTCGACCGCGATCCGCTCGGCGAAGGTCCCGATGCGACGATCGCGCGGACGCGCGTAGACCTCGTCGCCGATCGCGAAACGGCTCACGCCGGCGCCGACGCGGATGACCGTGCCCGCGACGTCATGCCCGAGGACGATCGGCAGACGGTACGGCAGGATCGCTCTGAACTCGCCGGCGCGGATCTTCTCATCCAGCTGGTTGACACCCGCCGCCTGCACGCGGACGAGCACGTCGCGCTCGCCCACGGAGGGCTCGGGCACGTCGGCCGCGTGCACGGCGGTGTCGTACTTCGAGAGGACGAAAGCTCTCATGCGTGATCTCCGGAATCCGTCGCAGAATAACGACTGAACTCTATTATGAGCGCACTCAGTTTTCTTGTCAACCGCGGCGAAATGTTCTCAGTCGAGTCGAGAGGACAGCTCCTCGATGATCTGCGCGACCTCGCGTCGCGCATCCGCCAACCGTTCGATCTCCGCGTCGAGGCCGGCGAGCGCGGTGTCGGACGATCCGTGACGGCGTGCGATCTGCAGGTTCGCCCGGATGTTCAGCGACGCCCCCGACAATCCGGCGCCCAGGGCCTCTGCGGCGACGGCGAGATCAACGGCGATGTGAGGGTTGCCCGCCTCGACGAGCACCCGCACGTCGCGCAGCATCCGCACGCCGATGCCACCGACCTGCGCCGCGGACTCGGCCGCCTCGACGGCCGCCTCGCGGACGCGCTCGTCGCGGGACGGGTCGTCGCTCGGCAGTGCGAGGGCAGCTCCGAAGCGTGCCGAGACGACGCCGTCCGCCTCGACCGCCCGCAGCGCCTCGACGCGTCGCCCGGTGAGCGGATCGAGGCGCTCCGATGCTCGAGGGTCGTCATCGGAGTACCCGCCCACCATGCTCATCAGCGAGGCGGCGATCGCGAGCATCACTCCCGACGCGGCGCCTCCCCCGGGAGAACCGGTCGGACGACTCAGCGCGTCGAACCAGTCGTCCATCGGGGTGGATGCGGGGATGTCGGCGGAGTCCTCCATGACCGTCACCCTACGAGCTACGACCAGAGCAGCGGGAGCAGCGACACCACGAGACCCACGAACCCGACGCCGGCGAACACGATCCCGAGGGTGAGGACGACGCGGCGTGCGTGCGGCGGCTCCCCCACCCGCGCGTGGGAGGGGTTGTTCGCGCTGACCACTCCGTCGGCCCAGCCGGCCTCCGCGGTCGCCGATTCCTGCCGGCTCAGCGGTCGCTCGTGGAAGTCTCCGCCGGCGAACCAGCGGGCGAGCAAAGCCCCGTCACGCTCGATGATGGCGATCTCTGCGGGCAGCCACGGCCCCTCGATCGTCCGGATGAGGACGCCGATCAGCAGCATCGGCAGACCGAGCCCGAGACCGACCCACGACAGCACCTCGCCGACGAGCGCGAGGGTGTCGAGCATCTGCATGATCTCATCGTAGAGAGTTCGGTTAACCCTCGTCGGCCTCTGACGCAAGGCCCTCGGCACACTCGCTTCGATCGCCTAGCGTCGGCCACACGAGAGGGAGGAGCGCACAATGAGCACGAACATCGAGATCGACGGCCGGAATTTCGTGCTGCGTGACGATCGCCCTCTGAGGCAGGTGATGGACGAGATCGAGGCCGCCGCATCCGCAGCGCCGACCTTCATCACCCTGTCGGGCGACGACCGCAGCATCAGCGTGCTCATCCGCCCCACGACGCGCGTGGTGATCTCGGTCGAGAAGGCCGCGCACGTCGATACGACCGGACGCATCGAACCGGACCACGCCTCCTGGGACCTCCCGTTCGAAGACTGGGAGATGTGACGTGCAGGAGCTGTGGCTCGTCAGGCACGGAGAGAGTGTCGGCAACGTCGCCGCGACAGCCGCGGAGACCGCCCGCGCCGAGGTGATCGACCTCGCGACCCGAGACGCCGATGTGCCGTTGTCGACCACCGGTGCCGAGCAGGCGCGAGCGCTGGCGGCCGCGTTGCATGGCGGCCCTGTCACGCCCCAGGTCGCCTGGTTGTCGCCGTACGTGCGGGCGCAGCAGACGTTCGCGCTCAGCATGGAGGGCGTGGAGGGCGTCGCCGGCGTCGAGCGGGTGCTCACCGACGAACGGCTGCGCGACAGAGAGCTCGGCATCCTCGATCTGCTGACCCGGTGGGGCGTCGCCGCCCGGCATCCCGAAGAGGCCGACCGTCGGGCGCGACTGGGCAAGTACTACCACCGGCCGCCCGGAGGAGAGTCGTGGGCCGATGTGTCCCTGCGCCTGCGGTCGTTCCTGCGAGATGCACTGGCCGACGACGCCCGCGTCGGTCTCGTCGTCGCGCATGACGCGGTCGTGATGCTGCTGGTCGCACTGCTGACCGGGATGGACGAGACGCGCCTCATGCAGTTCGCCTCGACGAACCCGGTGCTCAACGCCTCGGTGACGCGGCTGCGCCTGGACGGCCGGCAGTGGCAGCTCGAGGACTTCTCCGACGTGCGCCACCTCGCACAGCTGGGCGCCGACATCACCGTGCACCCGGGAAGCCCCGATGTCGGCCCGGGATGAGCCGACGCGGGTGACGCCGCAGCTGCTGCAGGAGTGGGGTCTGCCCGACCCCGGCGACTCGAAGAAATCCCGCGGCACGGCGATGATCATCGGCGGCTCGCCTCTCTCGGCCGGCGCGGTCGTGCTGGGCGGAGAGGCCATGCTGCGCGTCGGAGCGGGCAAGGTCGCGGTCACGACCGACGCCTCGGTCGCGGATGTCGTGCGGATCGCGTTCCCCGAGGCCGGGGTCTACGAATCGCCCGATCCGGGCGAACCGATGACCGACGACCTGCGCAGCGCCTGCGAGGGAGCGGATGCGGTGCTGGTCGGGCCCGGGCTGGACGACCCCGAGGATGCCCTCGGGTGGCTGCGGCGGCTGGCGGGCCACGACATCTCCTGCCTCGTGGTCGACGCCTTCGCCGTCGGTGCACTGCGCGATGTGCCGCGCTCGGATCTTCCGGCGTCCCTGATCGTCAACGCCAATCTCGACGAGGCCGAGCTCCTGCTGGGCCGCCCCGTCGACGACCTCTTCTCGGAGCTGCCGGGACTCGCTCAGGAGCTCGACGCCGTGATCCACTGCTACTCCGCCGTGGTCTCACCCTCGGGCGCCGCATGGCAACTCGACGACGGCGGCCCCGGCCTCGGCACGGCCGGATCGGGCGACGTCGTCGCGGGCGCCATCACCGGCTTCGCCGCCCGAGGACTCGCCCCGGAACGCGCCGCCGTCTGGGGAGCATGGGCGCACGCCCGCGCAGGAGACCGACTCGCCGAGCGCAGGGGTCTCGGCTACCTCGCCCGCGAGCTGGTGCGCGAACTCCCCGCCGCCGTGCTCGACGTCGACGGGGCTCGAGGCGGCGTCGACTGACGGCATCACCACGGCTGGGTCCCGTCGACCGGATGCTCAGGCGAGAAGACCGCTCATCTGCTTCGCGATCATGGTCGTCGCGAACTTGGGGTTGAGGCGCGACAGGCGATCCATGGCCGCAGCATCCGAACCGATGGTCGCTCGGAAGCGGTCCTTGCGGATCGCGTCGACGATCACCCGGCCGGCCTCTTGCGGCGTGGTCGTCTTGTACGCGCTGGTCTCGGCCGACGCATCGCCCCCGAGATCGACGCCCGAGTTCGCGGCGATGCCGGTGCTGATCGCGCCCGGGAAGATAACGGTGACGTGCACGTTCGTGTCGAGCAGCTCGGCGTAGAGCGCTTCGGTGAGGAGCTTCACCGCGGCTTTCGAGGCGCCGTAGACGGCCTGACCGGGCACCGGGGCATACGATCCCATGCTCGCGACGTTGAGCAGCGATGCCTGCGGCCGGGCGAGGAGATGGGGCAGGAATGCCTTGCACACGTTCATCACGCCCCAGAAGTTGACATTCATGACCTTCTCGATCTCGGAGAACGGCAGGTCGTTGACCTTGACGAACTTCTGGATCACACCGGCGATGTTCGCGACGCCGTCGACCTGGCCGTGAGCCGCGATCACGGCGCCGGGAAGCGCGTCGATCGCATTCCGGTCGGTGATGTTCACCGCGTGCTGAGTGAATCGCGTGCCGACAGCCGCGAGTGCTGCGGTCGCTTCGAGGCCTGCGGCGTTCAGGTCGACGCCGGCAACCGAGGCGCCACCGGCAAGCAGACGCAGCGTCACCTCGCGTCCGATGCCGTTTCCTGCGCCCGTGACGACGAAGACCTTGCCTGAGATGTCCATGCTGTTCCTTCTGTGAATGGGCTCCGAGCGCGATCAGCGCGACTCGGAGGAGAAGTCCGCGAGGATGCGGTCGAGGGTGTGGGTGATCGAGATCGTCGTCGCGGCGTCATGCCAGGGGTGCTCGCGCAGACCGGATTCGATCGCGACAGTCACAGCCTCGAGCATCGGGCCGTATCCGTTGCCGACCCGCGGATGCCGCACCTGCTCCGGCTCGCGGAAGATGCGCTCCGCCGACCCTGCATGAACTCGGGCGTCGCTGCCCGCCCAGAACATGGGATCGAGCGTGATCCAGCCTCGCTCGCCGCTGATCGCCGCCGAGAGATCGAGAAAGTCCACTCCTGACCACGCGAGCTGCGCGAAGGCCCCACCGGAGTGTTCGAGCGTCGCATGCCCCGACAGGTCCACTCCGTCTGAGATGACGCCACGGGCGTCGAGAGCGCGCGGCTCGCCGAGGAACCAATGGGCCAGCGTGACCGGGTAGATCCCCCTGTCGCGCAGGATGCTTCCGCCGTCTTCCGGCCGCTCTTTGCCCGGGCGCGGGAAGAACGGGGTGCCGAAGCTCGCCCGCACGTTTCCGATCGCGCCGAGCTCTCCCGCGGCGATCCGGTCGATGATCTCGACGTGCAGCGGGTTGAACCGCATCCACATCGCCTCCATGAGAAATCGGTCCACCTGAGCCGCGCGGGCGAAGAGCAATTCGGCGTCAGCGGCCGAGGTCGCGATCGGCTTCTCGACCAGCACATGCTTACCCGCGTCGAGGGCTTCGAGCGTGATCGCCATATGCGTGACGGCAGGGGTGGCGATGTAGACGACGTCGACGTCGTCGCGAGCGAACAGCGCTGCCCGATCGTCGGTCGACGTCGGGATGCCGTGCCGCGTCGCGAAGTCGGACGCGCGCTCGGCGGTTCGCCCCCAGACGGCTGAGATGTCACCGCCGATGGCGAGCAGATCGGAGACGAGGCGATCGGAGATGTCGCCGGTGCCGACGATGCCCCATCTAAGCATCGGTGGCCGTCCGCTCGCGGATCGGCGCCACGGTGAGCGTCGCGAGGGCGACGAGCACGAGTGCGGCTCCCCAGACGAGCTGATACCCGCCGGTCGCTGAGACCACGACCGCAGCGAGCGCCGGTGCCAGCGCCTGACCGAGGTTCATGGCGACGATCGCGAGACCGAGATCCCGCCCTGCGCGCGCCGGATCAGGGAGCACGTCGATGAACATCGCGTTGTCGACCGGCAGGTAGATGCCGAAGGCGAGGCCAGTGATGATCACCTGGGCGAAGAGGGCCGGGAGCGTCGGCGAGATCAGCGGGATCGCCATCGACACCGCCATGAGCAGCGACGCAACGACGATGAAGGGCTTGCGACGGCCGACACGGTCGGAGAGCCGCCCCGAGATCGCCACGGCGATGAGCGTGAAGGGGATGCCCGCGAGCCCGAGGATCGGCACCATCGCCGATGCCTCGGCGGCGCTCAGCGCGGGGCGCACGTAGCTCTGCAGCATGTAGAGATTGAGCACCGTCGACGTGCTGTAGCCGAAGAAGAAGAGCACGCGCGAGATCCACAGCCACCGGTAGTTGCGGGCTTTGAGAGCACTCGCGTAGCCGAGCAGGAACGGCTTCCAGGCGAAGGGCTCACGCTCGACATCGACGGATGACGCGTCACGGTTCCGGGTGACGAAGAGCACTGTGGCGATCGCCACGAGCAGGCCGAGGATCAGATAGAAGTCCAGCCCGACGAGTCCGAACAGTGCACCGGCGCCGATTCCACCCAGGATTCCGCCGATGATCGAGCCCATGCTCGTCCACGACGTCACGCGGCCGCGTCGGTCGCGCGGCACTCTGTCGGCGACCGTGGCCTGCAGCGGGTTTCCTGCGACGTTCAGCGCGAGTTCGGCGGCAGACCACAGCACGACGAGCACCACGAGCGAAGGCGCGTACCGGACAGCGACCAACAGAACGGCGCCGATCAGTCCGGCGTAGAGGATCCACGGCGCCCGGCGTCCGAGGCGGGAGCGTGTACGGTCGGACAGCACGCCGATCACCGGCTGGAGGATCATCACGATGATGGCGCTGGTCGTCGTGACGAGCGCCAGCCCGTTCGCTCGCGCTGCTTCGAAGTCAGAGAGCAGGGCGAGCTGTCTGGTCTGATCCGTCGTAGGAGTGACCTCGCCGGCAGCGACGGCGCGACCCAACTCGGTGAGAGCCTGCAGGTCGACGCCGGCGTCTGCCCCATTGAAGAAGGATCCGAACTCCAGCAGTTGGATCTTGTTCGGCATGAGGATGCCGTTCGTCGCCGCCCACACTGCCGAGACAGCCAGCGAGAGCAGCAGGTACCAGCGGATGTATCGGGAGAGCGGCTTCTTCGCGTCGTAGTGCACACCGATGTTCGAGGTCCACCGGGATTCCTCCCCGGTGCGATGCGTGATCTGCTCGCTCATGATCGCGGCTTCCCCAGCTGTGCTTTCGTCATCGAAGTCTCCAGACCGTCTCACTGTTGAGACAGTTACATCAAATCAGAGATCGATGGTTTCGGCAACCGATTGCCACACGTCCACAGAAAGACGCGCAGCGCAGCGCACGGCACTCAGCTCCGAGCAGCGCGCCCTGTACTTCCCCGCACCACCAGGGTCGTCGCGAGAGGATCGTCGCTGACCGGTTCGGTCGCATCGCCCAGAGCTTCGAGGACCTTACCGACCGCGCGCTCCCCTGCGAGCTGCAACTGGGCGCGCACGGTGGTCAGCGCAGGCACGATGAGTTCGCTGCCGAAGATGTCGTCGAACCCCGCGATGCTCAGTCCGTCGGGCACGAGGATGCCGGCGGCGGACGCAGCCTGGATCAGGCCGATCGCCATGAGGTCGTTGAACGCGATGACGGCGGTCGCCCGCGATGCCTGCACTCGACGAAGAGCTTCGCGACCGCCGTCGATCGTCGGCATGTGCGGGCCGATCTCGACGACTGCCAGGCCGAGGCGCTCGGCGGCGTCGAGCATAGCTTCCCACCGTCGTCGGCTGATCCACGATGTCTCGGGGCCGGAGAGATACGCGATCGACCGGTGACCGAGGTCGGCGAGATGGGCGACGAGGTCCGCGACACCCTGCTCCACCTCGGGGAGGACGCCGACCACGCCGTCGACCTGCCGGTTGATCAGGATGACGGGCTTGCGCTCCGCCAGCCGCAGGATCCGCTCGTCAGCCAGACGGGTGGTCGCCAGGATCAGCCCGTCGACGCTCGGCAGCAGCCGCGAGACCGCCTCGGCCTCCGCTTCACCGGACTCCTGCGATTCGGCGATCACCAGCGTGTATCCGGCCGCGGCTGCCGTGTGCTCCGCGCCGCGGACGATGCCGAAGATCACGGGGTTGGTGATGTCCGCGACCATCAACCCGATCGTGTGGCTGCGTCCGGTCGGCAGGGCACGCGCCATCGGGTTGAACTGGAAGTCCAGGCGGTCGGCGGCGAGACGGATCCTCTCCTCCGTCTTCTTGCTGATGCGACCGGGCTTGCTGAGCGCGCGCGACACCGTCGACGGGTTCACACCCGCGAGTTCCGCGATGTCGTAGATGGTCGCGGCGCCGCCGCGACGCCGGATGCGCTCCGCGAGTTCACCGGGCAGATCGTCGTCCATGGTTCCTCCCAGCTCCCAGCGTGTCATGACCGGTGCGATTCGAGCCATTCGACGGCGGCGCGGGCGAGTTCCGCGGGCGGGCGACCGACGTCGACGACGACCGCGACCTCGTCGGCGTCGAGCGCTTCGAGGGTGTCGAGTTGCGATCGAAGCAGGGAAGGAGGCATGAAGTGATCGGTTCGGCCGGCCGCGCGCTCGGCGAGCAGCTCGTCGCTGCCGTGCAGGTGCACGAACACGACACCCGGCACCCGCTCGCGGATCCGATCCCGATAGACCCGCCGGAGCGCCGAGCACGCGATCACTGACCCCGATGCCGACCGTGCGGCGAGTTCATCGCTGACGCGGTCGAGCCACGGCATCCGGTCCTCATCCGTCAACGGTGTGCCCGCGCTCATCTTCGCCCGGTTGGATGCGGGATGCAGGTCGTCCGCGTCGAGGAACTCGACGCCCAGATCGGTCGCGAGCAGGCGCCCCACTGTCGACTTGCCGGCGGCCGAGACCCCCATCACCACGACCGGGGGCGATGCGTGTGCGCTCACCAGTCGTGGACGGTGCCGTCGAGCAGCCGGTTGTAGGGCAGGTAGGCCTGCTCGTACGGGTACTTGCCCGCCTCGTCGACGTCGAGGTCGACACCCAGACCGGGCTTGTCGCCGGGGTGCAGGTAGCCGTCGGTCCAGGTGAACGACTGCTGGAACACCTGGTCGGTGCGCGACCCGTGCTGCATGTACTCCTGGATGCCGAAGTTGTGGATCGCGAGACCGAGGTGCATCGCCGCCGCCATGCCCACCGGCGAGATGTCGGTCGGCCCGTGCATGCCCGACTTGATCTGGTACATCGCCGCGTAGTCGAGAGTCTTCTTCAGGGCGCTGATGCCACCCATGTGGGTGACGGCTCCACGCACGTAGTCGATGAGCTGATCGCGGATGATGTCCTTGAAATCCCAGACCGTGTTGAAGATCTCGCCGATCGCCAGCGGCGTCGTGGTGTGCTGGCGCACGAGGCGCAGCGCCTCCTGGTTCTCGGCCGGAGTGCAGTCCTCGAGCCAGAACAGGTCGTAGGGCTCGAGGTCCTTGCCGAGGCGTGCGGCCTGGATCGGCGTCATCCGGTGGTGGCCGTCGTGCAGCAGCGGGATGTCAGGGCCGAACTCGTTGCGCACGGCTTCGAAGACACCCGGCAGGTGATTCAGGTAGGCGCGCGTGTCCCAGTCCTCCTCTACGGGCTTCGCGCCTCGACGCGCCGGCTCGTGGTCGTACCGGACGCTGGCATCGCCGACGTCCGCACCTTGCGCGGCGATGCCGTAGATCGCCTTGAGGGTCGGCACCCCGGTCTGCACCCGGATCGCCTTATATCCCTGTGCCTGATGCGCGCGGATCGAGTCGAACAGCTCGGGCAGCTCCTTGCCGGACGCGTGACCGTAGGCCATCAGGCCCTTCCGACTGGCTCCGCCGAGCAGCTGGTACACGGGAAGCCCGGCAACCTTGCCCTTGATGTCCCACAGCGCCATGTCGACGGCTGCGATGGCCGCCATCGTCACGGGTCCGCGACGCCAATATGCGCTGCGGTACAGGAACTGCCAGGTGTCTTCGATGCGAGACTCGTCGGCGCCGATCAGCAACGGCACCACGTGCTCGGTAAGGTAGGCGACGACCGCGAGCTCACGCCCGTTCAGCGTCGCATCACCGAGTCCGGTCACGCCGTCTGCGGTCGTGATCTTGAGCGTGACGAAGTTGCGGTCGGGACTCGTGACGATGACGTCGGCCCTGTCGATGGTCATGTGCTTCTCCTCTGCGTGAAGGCGGTAGGTCAGGCGTCCGCGCCGGGCTTGCGTCCGTCGAGCCCACGCCAGCGCTGGCGCAGAGCGAATGCGGCGGACTTCGGCCGGCGCTCGCGGGTGAAGATGCCCTTCTTGTTGCCACCGACGCGGTGCAGGCCGTTGGTCGTGGCGAAGTCGGCGAAGTTCCAGATCTGCTCACCGACGAACTGCGGGAAGCGATCGAAGACACGGTGGTACATCGCGAGCAGGTCGGTCTGGTACTCCTCGGTCCACACCTGGTCCCACACCGAATGCAGGCCCGGCATCGTGTCGGCGCCGTACTCGAGCATCATGATCGGTTTGCCCGTGCGGTCGATCCAGCCCTGGATGTCGCCCTGCAGATACATCTCGGCCGTCGCGAGGTCGCCCGCGTTGATGTACCACCCGTAGTAGCGGTTGAGGCTCACGACGTCGAACAGGTCGATGATCTGGTCGTTCTTGAAGGTCGCGAACATGACCATCGAATAGGTGATCGGGCGCGTCGGGTCGAGCTCGCGCACCAGGTTCACCAGCGGCTCGAAGTACTCGCGTGCACCGTCTTCGTTCGACGCGGGCTCGTTGGCGATGCACCACAGCACGACGGACGGGTGGTTCTTGTCGCGTCCGATCAGCTCACGCAGGTGCTGCGCGTGCGCCGCGTGCGTCTCCGCCCCGGCATACTGCTCCGAGAAGGTGGGGAACGGCGGGGTACCAGTCAATCCGCCCACGACACCCATGTTGAGCCCCACGGCCGCGGTCTCGTCGATGACCAGGATGCCGTGGCGGTCGGCGAAGTCCAGCACGTCCTCGGCGTAGGGGTAGTGCGAGGTGCGGAACGAGTTGGCGCCCGTCCACTCCATCAGCTGGAAGTCGTGCACCATGTAGGCGTCATCGTGACCCTTGCCACGGACGAACGTGTCTTCGTGCTTGCCGAATCCGGTGAAGTAGAACGGCTCGCCGTTCACGAGGAACTCCTCGCCTCGCACCGCGACCGTTCGCACACCGACTGCCACGGAGTACGTGTCGAGCACGTCGTCTCCGTCGACGGCCTCGACCGTCAGCTCGTAGAGGTACGCGGCGCCCGGCTTCCAGAGCACGACGTCGGCGATCTCGAGACGGCCCTCCGGGCCGGACGACGTCGCCACGACACTGCCCGCGGCATCCGCCAGGCTCACCCGCACGGCGGCATCGCCGACGGTCTCGACGCGGTAGTCGACGAATCCGGTCGAGCCCTCGAACGTCGTCACGACCGTGACGTCGTCGACGTGCACCTGCGGCAGCGAGTACAGCGACACCGACCGGGCGAGGCCCGCGTAGTTGTAGAAGTCGTGGAAGTAGGTCTGGGTCTTGACGCCGGTCATGCCGACCTCGATCTTGCCCGGCGGGATGGTGGTGTTGCTGAGGTCGGGGCTGACCGCGACCGTGAGCCGGAACGCGGCGCCCGGCTTCACGACATCGGTGACGTCGATGTCGAACGGCGTGTACCCGCCGACGTGTCCACCGACGAGCTGGTCGTCGACATAGACCTTCGCCGAGTGCGTCGCGGCGTCGAAACGCAGGAGGATCCGCTCCCCCGCCCAGCCGCGCGGCACCTGCACCGACCGCTGGTAATACACCCAGCCGACGTGGTCGCGGATCGCCGGATCGGTGAAGAGGTCGTTGTAGCTCGCGGGAACGGCTGCTTCGAGAGGCGTGTCGAGAGAGGCGAGCCAGGGCTCCTCCGGGAGGCGGGAGTCGATCCCGAACTTCCAGACTCCGTCGAGCTTGACGAGGTCACGGGTCGCGGTGGCGATGGGCTTGAGCATCAATGGCCTTTCGTGCGCTTCTTTGCGTTCTTGGTTTCAGTACAGCAGAGTTCGGGAGAAATGGCAACCGATTGCCAGTCAGATCGTCTCGCCAGCGTCCGCGAGCAGCGTGCTGCCGGTCATCACCACCGATAGGTCACTGACGCAGAACAGCACCACGCGCGCGATGTCGTCGGGCGTGCCCTGACGACCGATCAGACTCTGCGACATCGCCGAAGGCATGGTCGAGGGGTCGATGCCGGCTGCTGCCATCTGCTCCATCGCCGCAGCTGCCATCGCCATGTTCCCCTCGGTCGGCACGTAACTGGGAGCGACACCGAGAACGCGGATCCCCTGGGGCGCGAGCTCCAGAGCGAGCTGCTTCGTGAGCCCCCGCACCGCGTGCTTCGACGACACATAGGCCGACAGACCGGGCGCAGTCCCACGGAAGCCTGCGGTCGAGACGATATTGACGATCACGCCGCCCTGCGGCATCCGACGGGCCGCCTCGCGAGCACCGTTGCGCACACCTCGGGTGTTGACGGCGAACACCTGCTCCCAGGTCTCGTCGCTCATCTCGAGCAGGGACTGGCTGGGGAAGATTCCGGCATTGTTCACCCAGACATCCGGAGCACCGACCTCAGCCGCCGCGGCGTCGGTCGCCGCAGCCACCGACGCCGAGTCGGTCACATCCATGCGCACGCCCACCGTCCGCACCGAGAAGCGCTCGCCGATCTCGTCTGCCGCCGCTCGCGAACGGCCCTCGTCGAGGTCGGCGATCACGATGCTCGCACCGGCCTCGGCGAGCCGATCCGCGATGGCACGGCCGAGGCCCTGAGCGCCTCCCGTGATGAGCGCGGTGCGTCCTGTCAGATCGATCAGCGAGCCGAGGGGGGTCGACGAGACGTCGGGGAAGGGAAAGGACATCATTGCTCCGTTTCGAATGGGTGATGCTCAGCGGACGCTGCGCACCGAGAGGGTGATGAGGAGACCGCCGGCGAAGGCGAGCGCGGCAGCGAGGAGATACAGCGCGGTGAAGTTCTCGGCGCCGGCACCGATGGCCAGCACCGCCCCGCCGAGCACCGGCGCGAAGACGCCGGGTATCTTCTGCGCGAACAGGGCGATGGCCATGTAGCGACCCGCTTCCCTCTCGCGATCGGGCAGCACGTCGAGCAGAAGGGCTTGAGCCACAGCCGAGAAGGTGGCGATGCCGAGGGAGTTCAGCAGGGTGCCCACCATGAGCGTCGGCAGGTCGTGGGCGAACGCCGAGACGCTGCATCCCGCCGCGAAGAGAGCGGCACCCGCGAGGATGAACGGCTTGCGCCTGCCCACCCGGTCACTCAGCCATCCGCCCCCGAGGGAGCCAACGGTGGCCGTCACGATGCTCGACGCCGAGACGATCGCGAGCACTCCGGCGACATCGGGCACGCGCAGCTCGAGGCGCTGGGCGACGAAGAACACGGTGAAGCTGGTGGTGAGGGTCAGCCCGGAGAAGAAGATGAAGCGCCCGAGCCAGTTCCATGCGAAGTCCGGGGCATCACGCGGATCGAAGCCGTAGCTCCGCAGCAGTCCGCCGACGGTCAGCCGCCGCTCGATCAGCATCCCCCTGCTGTCGGGGTCGTGCACCACCGCGAGGAATGCGATCACCAGTACGACACCGATCGCCGCAGGGAGCGCGAACACGAGGATGACCTGATCGCGGAAGAGTCCGACGAGGATGATCCCGACAACGGGCGCGACCTGCATGGTGACGCCGGTGAGGCCGGACACACGGCCGCGTTGGTGCGGCGGCAGACGATCCGCCTGCCAGTTTCCGAGTGACGCAGCCGCCGTTCCCCACCCCACAGTCGAGAGCGTCCACCCGATCGTGAGAACGCTGAGATCCGGGGCGAGGGCCATGACCGGCACAGAGGCCGCGCCGATCAGCAGACCGATCACGGTGAACGGACGCCGCCGCCCCCAGCGGCTGCGCAGGCGATCACTGAGGATGCCGGTGAGCGGCGCGAGCACGAGCGTGGCCGCCGAGCCGACCGCGAGGACGATGCCGAGGGCTTCGGTGCGCCCGGGTGCCAGTTGGTCGAGCCGCACCGCCAGCGAGTAGGCCATCGGCACGATCATCGCCATGCCGGCCCCGAAGGTCGCGGCGACGAGCAGGGCGATCGACCACCCCGAGACGGATGCCTGCCCGGTCCCCGCGCGATCGTCGGGCGCGGGGACCAGGGAGGAAGGCTGCGGGAGCGCGAGGTTTCCCTCGGGAACGCGCCCCGCAGCCTCCGCAGGGCCTTCGCCCTGGGGATCGTCGACGTCGACGGTCATCTGCTCGGCCTCTGTACGCGGCTTCGGTCAGGCCAGACCGTTGCGCTTCGCGACCTCGCCCAGCCAGCCGAGGCTCGGCTTGGGCGTGCGCACGAACGTCTCCCGATCCACGGCGATCAGGCCGAAGGTCGGAGCCCAGTGACCCCACTCGAAGTTGTCGAGCAGCGTCCAGTGCAGGTAGCCGCGCACGTCGATGCCCTCGTCGATGGTGTCGGCGAGTCCGCGCAGCGCGGCATCCGTGTAGCGGATCCGCTGGGTGTCGTCGGCCGTGGCGATGCCGTTCTCGGTCACGATCACGGTGACGCCCTCGGAGACCTCCCATGCGTGGCGCACGGCCATGGCGAGCGAGTCGGGGCGGAAGGCGGTGCCGACGAGCGTGTTGTCGGGGTGCGGCGGATGCGGCACAAGACCGTCGGCATCGACCTCCTGCGACGAGTACGCCTGCACACCGACGAAGTCGTCGCCGCGGGACCCCTCCCAGTAGACGTCTTCCTTGCCGTAGCGGATCTGCTTCAGCTTCTCCTCGCCACCGGGGGCCGCGGTGAGCGCGCCTGCGGCGATGGTCCAGCCGACCTTGGCGTTCGTCTTGGCGCGCACGATCTCCCGGGCGGCATGGTGGATCTCGACGAACGCGCGGCCGATCTCGGGGTCTGCGTCCTGCAGGAAGGAGCCGTGCTGCTTCTTCTCTTCCTTCTGCTCCGCGGGTGCCTCGCTCTCGACCGCGTCCGCCTCGACCGTGGGGCTCGTCCACTGTCCGCCCTGAGCGGCCATGCGACGCATCGCCGTCATGATGGCTGCCTGCATGTTCGGCTCATTCATGGTCGCGACCCACTCGACACCGTCGAGGATCGTGGTGGCCTGGGTCACGAAGCTGAGGAAGCGGTCCTTGGCCTTGGGCGACGTCCAGCCGCCGTCGTTCGCGAACCATCGCGGCGTCGTGAAGTGCTGCAGCGTGACGAAGGGAGTGACATCGCGCGAGAGGCAGTAGTCGATCACTCGACGGTAGTGCGCGAGCTCTGCGCGAGAGAACTGGCCCTCGATCGGCTCGATGCGCGACCATTCCAGGCTGAAGCGGTAGGTGTCGAGGCCGGCATCGGCGAGCAGGTCGATGTCCTCGCGGAAGCGGTGGTAGCTGTCGACGGCGTCGCCCGAGGGCTCCATGCCGGGCATGGTCAGCTCCCGCTCCCACCAGTCGCTGTTGACGTTGTTGCCTTCGATCTGGTGTCCGGCAGTGGCGGCCCCCCAGAGGAAGCCGGTGGGGAAGTTCGTCATTGAGGGATCCTCTCGATCGGAGCAACCGTGACAACCGATTGCCAGCTAACGGTAACATAAAATAGTAAGTCCTCACTATTTTTATCGCCGGAGGTATCGATGGCCCAGTACGCCAAGACCGCAGCCGTCCGCCGCGGCATCCTGGATGCCTGCCTCACGATCTTCGGCGAATCCGGGTTTCACGGGGCTTCGATGGCCGAGATCGCTCGTCGGGCAGGCATCAGCCACACCGGGCTCCTGCATCATTTCCCCCGCAAGGAGGACCTGCTCATGGCTGTTCTCACCCTGCAGGACGAGCGCAGCGCCGACTACCTCGCACGCAACGAGGTCTTGAGCGCCGGAGCCGATCCGCTCGACGTGCTCCGCGGCATGGCCACGACGTTGATCGAGCGCGACCAGCGGGTCGGACTGGTCGAGCTGAGCGCCGTGCTCACCGGCGAGGCCACGGCGCCCGCTCACCCGGCGCACGACTACTTCGAGACGCGATACCGCAACATCCGCTCGTTCATGACTCGCCTGTTCACCCGGCTCCGAGACGAGGGGCGCCTGTCGACCGACCTGCCCCCGGCACACCTCGCAGCGATCACGATCGGCGCGATGGACGGGCTGCACACGCAGTGGCTCTTCGACCGTTCGGCGATCGACGTCGATGCGTGCGTCACGTCGCTGATGTCGACGTTCGTGCCAGAGCTGAAGCCCGACGCGCGGGACTGATCACTCCGCAGCGGCACCCGATTCGTACTCGAACCGACTGACGACGACCTGGTCTCCGAGAGCCTCGACACCGATGACCCTGCCTGTGAATCCACCGGCGACCTCGGTCGACAGATAGCGGCCGTCGAGCGTGGCGAGCTCGACGAAGCCCTCCACCGAAGAGAGACCGGCGCGCAGCAGGTCGGGACCGCGCCGCGCGCCGCGCTCGGCTTCGAACTCCGTGGCTCGAATCTCGAGCACCGCATCCGCCGGAGCCTCTGTCCGCGCGACGACGTCGCTCAGCGGACCGATGACGATCCGTGCGCGCACCTCTGCACCGACGCGCTCGACAATCAGCTGATGCGCGTCGTCCATCCGGACCGAGAGCGCGACGTCGCCTGTCGCGTGCAGGCGGGCCGACCAGAGTTCGTCTTCGGCGCGCACCGCGAGCAGCCGCTCGGCACTGGCGGCGAGCGCACCCCGCCCCCGCTCGAGGTGCAGCCCATCTGCACTCGTGCGGGCGAACGACGACGGCGAGATTCCCGGCGAGATCCACCGCGGATGCAGTTCCTCGCCTCGGAACTCTTCGACGAACGATGTCTTCGCGAGCGGGACGTCGTAGCGCTCCTCGTCGATCACCGGCCAATCATCGACCCAGTCCACCGCCGCGAGGAACGTCTCCCGCCCGTTGGTGTGCCAGCGAGGGAAGGTGCCGCGGGGCCGCGTCGCGAGGAAGACCAGTGCCCAGGATCCGTCGGCGAGCTCGACCAGATCGGAGTGCCCCGTCGACTGCACAGCCGCGCTCGTGCTGCGGTGAGTGAGGATGGGGTTCGTCGGTGCCGGCTCGAAGGGTCCGCTGATGCTCGAGGATCGCGCGATCGTCACCATATGGCCGGGCCCCGTACCGCCCTCGGCGACCAGCAGGTACCACCACTCCCCGCGACGGATCAGGTGAGGCCCTTCGGCATGCGCACCGCCGGTTCCCGCCCACAGCGACCGCGGCTCCGAGAGCACCTCACCGGTCCGCGGGTCGATGACGGCCTGCGAGATTCCGCCGCGCATCACGTCGCTCCAGGTCACGAAGCAGGTGCCGTCGTCGTCCCACGCGAGGTCGGGGTCGATGCCGATGAGACCGGCGACGTAGACGGGATCGCTCCACGGGCCGGCGGGATCCTCGGCGTGCACGAGGATGTGACCCCGCCCCACCTCGTGGATGTTCGTCGTGATCATCCAGAACCGGCCGTCGTGATGCCTCAGTGTCGGGGCGTAGATCCCCCCGCTCGCTCCCGCGAGCCCGGTACGCACGTCGAGGTGCTCGGGGCGATCGAGGATGTTGCCGACCTGCGTCCACGAGACCAGGTCCCTGGAGTGGAACAGCGGAACGCCCGGCGAGTACTCGAAGCTCGAGTTCGCGAGGTAGTAGTCGTCGCCGACGCGGCAGATCGACGGATCCGGGTGGTATCCGGGGATGATCGGATTCTGGGTCATGATGCCTCCATGATGCGGCGGCGCTCGAGTCGCCGCTCGCGCTGACGGGAGGGGTCGGCGACCGGCGCCGCGAGCAGCAGCTTCTGCGTGTAGGGATGGTCGGGGGTCGAGGTCACGTGCTCGGCCGATCCGGTCTCGACGAGGTCGCCGCGGTACAGAACGGCCACCCGGTGACTGATGTGGCGGACGACCGAGAGATCGTGCGACACGAAGAGGTAGGCGACCCCGGTCGCCCTCTGGATCTCGACGAACAGATCGAGCACGCGTGCCTGGGTCGAGAGGTCCAGAGCAGACACCGGCTCATCGCACACGATCAGGCGAGGCTCAGGAGCCAGCGCGCGCGCGATGGCTACACGCTGACGCTGACCGCCCGAGAACTCTCGGGGCAGTCGCTCGACAGCATCCGAGGGCAACCCGACCTGGTCGAGCAGGGTCTTGACCCGCGAGCGTGCATCCTTCGCCGTCGCGCCCTGGATCACCAGCGGCTCGGCGAGGATGTCGCCGATGGTCATCGACGGGTTGAGCGACGTGTACGGGTCTTGGAACACCACCTGGATGTCACGAGACAGGCGACGACGATCGCGAGGTGAGATTCCGGCGATCGACGTCCCGTCGAACCGGATGTCGCCGCCGGACGGCTTCACCAGGCCCAGCACCGCGCGTCCGATCGTGGTCTTGCCCGATCCGGATTCGCCGACAAGCCCCAGGGTCTCCCCCGGCGCGACGCTGAGCGAGACGCCGTGCAGCACCTCGACCGGCTTGGCCCGCCATCCCCGTCCGGGGAAGGCGACACGAAGCTCATCGACCTCGAGAAGGCTCATCGGTCTGTCCTTTCATCGGAGGCCGCGACGGGCGGATCGGTGCGGACCGTGCTCTCGTCGAGGATCGCACCGAGCAGCATCTTCGTGTACTCGTGCGTCGGGTGCGAGAACACCTCCGCAGCGGTGCCGGACTCGACGATCACGCCATTCTGCATGACCGCGATGCGGTCGCACAGGTCGGCGACGACACCGAAGTTGTGAGTGACCAGGAGGATCGCCATGTCGAGCTCGGACTGCAGGTCTCGCAGCAGGTCGAGGATCTCGGCCTGCACCGTGACGTCCAGTGCCGTCGTCGGCTCGTCGGCGATCAGCAGCTTCGGCCGGCTCGCGACGGCGCCCGCGATCAGCACACGCTGCGCCATGCCGCCCGAGATCTGATGGGGGTACGAGTCGAAGGTGCGCTTCGGGTCAGCGATGCCGACCCTCTCGAGCAGCGCGAGCACCCGGGCGGATGCCTCCGCGCGGGTCACGCCGAGCGCCGACCGTACGCCCTCGACGAGCTGTGCGCCGACCTTGTAGGACGGATCGAGGTTCGACATGGGTTCCTGGGGGATGTACGCGATCTCCTTGCCGCGCAGCGGACGCATCTGCGCATCCGTGAGGCCGACGAGCTCGCGCCCGTCGAAGCGGATCGACCCGCGGGTGATCACCGCCTCGTTGGGCAGCACCCCCAGTGAGGCGAAGGCTGTCTGCGATTTTCCCGACCCGGATTCGCCGACCAGCCCGACGATCTGCCCGCGGGCGATCGACAGGTCGACGCCGCGTACGACCTCGTTCAGGCCGCCACTCGGACGCGGATAGGCGATGGCGAGCTCGTTGATCTCGAGCAGCCCTGTCCGAGCAGCCGTCGCCTCTCCTGCACTGTCGAGCACGCGCTGACCGCGTCCGACCTTGGCCGGCTTCGGCATGGACCCCTCGAGAACATCGCGCAGAGCATTGCCGAGCAGCACGAGCGACGCCGTGATGACGCCGAGCAGCAGGCTCGGCCAGAGGAACTGCGTCGGGGCGATGTAGAGGTTGCGGAAGCCGGACGAGATCATCGAGCCGAAGCTCGGGATCTGCAGCGAACCGACACCGAGGAATGCGAGACCCGACTGCACGGCGATCGCAGAGCCCGCCATGAAGGCCGCGGCGATGATGATCGGCCCTCGCACCACGAAGAGCACGTGGCGCCCGAGGATACGCAGGTTGCCGAGCCCCGACACTCGGGCGGCATCGACATAGAGCTCGTTCTTCACCCCGAGCACGAGGTTGCGAACGATGCGGTAGATGCCGGGCGACAGCAGCACGCCGAAGATCAGCATCGTGAAGCGGTAGTCACCCCCGGTGACCGGCATCAGGATGATCAGCAGCAGGATGCCGGGGAAGGTCATGATGAGGTTGAACAGCCACTCGGTGGTGGCTCGCGTCACGGTTCCGAAGTAGCCGCCGATGAGGCCGGCGACCACTCCGACGAGCAGGGCGACACCGGCTCCGATCAGAGCCGAGATCGCTGCCGTGTTGATCGAGTGCAGCAGCCGCGACAGGATGTCGCGCCCGGCCTCGTCGGCACCGAGCAGGTACCCGGGGGTGCCGACCGGCGCATTGATCATCGAGAGCTCGGCGTCGTTCGGGCCGTGCGGCGCGAGCCACGGCGTGAGCAGCCCGAGCAGGAAGATCACGGCGAGAAGCCCGAGCGTCACGGCGGCCTGCGGGTCGCGCAGAATGCGGCGCCAGGTCGACGTGCGGGTCTTCGCCGCGTTCTCGAGGGTGACGAGCAGCTCGGTGCTGGGAGGTGTCACGGTGCCGGTGGTGGTCTGGGGTGGGCGTTCGTCGCTCAATGGACTCTCGCTTTCGGGTTCAGCCAACCGTTGGCCAGGTCGGTGAGGAGGTTGACGACGGTGACGAGCAGCACGCCGAAGGCGGTGATGCCCATGATCACGGGGATGTCGCCCTGCAGGGAGGCGTTGAACGCGAAGCTTCCGTAGCCCGGGAGCGCGAACACGTTCTCGATGATGAGTGCGCCGCCGAACATCTGGATGAACTCCAGCGACATCACCGTGAGCGCGGGGCTCGCGGCGTTGCGCAGAGCGTGCTTGATGACGATCGAGGTGGTCGACGATCCCCGCGTGCGCAGGGTTCGGATGTAGTCGCGACGGAGCTCGTCGATCATCCTGCCTCGCACCTGGGCCGCCATGTTGGCGACGCCGCCGATGGTCAGCACGATCACCGGGATGGTGATGCTGCGCACCCATGCCCCCGGGTCCTCGGCGAACGGCGTGAACCCGGTGGCCGGAAGCCACTTGAGCTGCACCGCGAACACGACGACGAGGACGATCGCCAGGAGGAGACCGGGAACGATGTAGCCGATGAGCGAGATCCCCTGGGCGATGCGGTCGACGATCCCGCCGCGCGATGCCGCCCAGACGCCGAGGAAGACGGAGAGGATGACCGTCAGGATCAGTGCTGGGACGATGATCGAGAGCGTGACCGCGAGCCGCTGGAGAACCGAGGGTCCGACCGGCAGCGATGTGTACACCGAGACGCCGAAGTCACCCTGCACGGCGTGGATCAGCCAGTCGAAGTACTGCACGATGACAGGGCGATCCCACCCCTTCGCTGCGATCAGATCATCGACCACATCGGGCGTCGCCGACGTGCCGAGGATGGCCTGAGCGACGTCGTTGAACGAAGTGCTGAGGAGAAGGAAGGTGATGAGGGTGACCAGAATCGCGAGCACGACGCCGGCGCCGAGTCGGCGGAGGATATAGCTGAGCATCAAGAGACTCCCGGTGTGTGGTGGGGATGCGGCGCGCCGCATCCCCACCCGTCACTCACTCGGTGACGTCGAACTGTCGGATGGTTGCGAGGGTGTTCGCCTTGCCGACGTAGGTGATCCCGTCAGCGGTCGCCCACGTCGCGCCGATATAGGCGATCGGGGCGACGAGCGCCTGATCCACGACGTACTCGTTCAGCTCCTTGTAGACCGGGAGAGCATCCGCGAAGTCGACGGTGTTGTTGATCTCGTCGAAGTAGCCATCGAGCGTCGGATCGGTGTACCCGGTCGGGTTGCCGAAGCCGGCGGCGCCGATCGTGGTCGCGAGATCTGCCGAGTCCGAGTTGAATCCGAGGATCTGGTAGTACAGCCCGTAGTCACCGGAACGGGCAGCTGCCTGCGCCTGCTGCGGCGGTACGGTGACCCACTCGAGGGTCAGACCGATGTCGGCGAACGCCTGCGTCAGCACGGGCTCGATCGTGGTGCTGAGGAAGGTGCTCGGGATCTGGAAGGTCTCGCCGGCGTAGCCCGCCTCTTCGACGAGCTCCTTGCCCTTCTCGGGGTCGTACTCGTACGCGTCGTTCAGCTTCTCGTCGTAGACCTCGCCGAACGGGCTGACCAGCTGCGTCGTGGCGATGCCCACTCCACTGAAGATGCCCTTGAGCACGCCCTCGCGGTCGATCGCCATGTTGATCGCCTGACGCACCTTCACGTCACCGAGCGCCGGGAACTTCTCGCCGGCGCGATCGAGGATGTTGAGGTACCCCACGGCCACCGCGTCGTTCACCGTGATGGTGAACTTGTTCGCGTCGAGCTGCGAGACGACCTGCGACTGCACGGTCGCCGCGTTGAGCTCGCCCGCCTGCAGTGCGTTGAGGGATGCCGTCGGGTCCTGCAGCACCTTGACGGTGAGCGTCTTGAACGGCACATTGTCGGCGTCCCAGTACTCATCGCGCTTGACGAGGACGTAGCTGCTGCCCGGGACGGTCTTGTCGACGTCGAGAGTGAACGGGCCGGATCCGATCGGGTCGGTGGCCGTGCGCTCTTCATCCATGGTCGCGGGATCGCCGATGGCACCAGGGCCCTGGGCGAGGTTGTCGAGGAACTGGGGGTCGAATGCCGAGAAGCTGATGACGACGGTCTTGTCGTCCTCTGCCACGACGTCCGCGACCGCGGCGAGGCGGCTCTGTACGGCTCCGGGCGTGGCCTTCGAACGCAGCAGGGTCGCAGCGACCGCGGCAGCATCCACCGGGTCTCCCGAGCTGAACGTCATGCCGTCGCGCAGCGTGAGGGTCAGCTGGGTGCCGTCTTCGTTGTACTCCCACTTCTCAGCGGCGCCCGGAAGCAGCTCTCCCGTCTCGGGGTCTTTGCGCAGCAGGGTGTCGAGGACCGACGACCAGACGAACATCTGCTGCCCGTCGACGATCTGGGCCGGGTCGAGCGAGTTGGGGGCGGACACCGCGGCGACCGCGAGGTCCTTCTCCACGACGGCCGACGACGAGTCGTCCGGCGCGGGCTCGCTGCCTGCGGCGCAGCCTGTCGCTACGAGCGCGGTGATGAGCAGCGCGGCGGGTAGAGCCACGCGGCGACGATGCTTACGGGTATTCCACATTGTTCATACTCCTTTGGATGAAACGACTTGATGCGCAACCGCTTGTCACTGAGGGTGAAGCGGACGAAGACGGCGGCGTCTGTTGTCAGTAAAGCAGGGTTCTAGGAAGATGACAACCGATTGCCAAGATGTTACCGAAGCGTGAGATCCCCCAGAGACCGGCGACCTGCGAGCACCGCATCGACGAACACCTCATCGGCACCGAGCGCAGGGCTGAGGTCGGCGACCGCGCGTTCCACCCCTGCATGATCCGATGCCCCGCCGTCGATTGCCAGCCACGCAGCGACGACCGCCACGCACGCAGCAGCGGTGCGGCCCGCCGCGCGTTCACGCTCGGCCACCGGAGCGATGCGCACTCGCATCTTGGTGTCTGCGTCGAGTGCGATCTGCGCGAGAAGGTGCCGGATGCGGGGATTCCGGAACCGCTCGAGCAGCGCCGTACGGTATTCGGGCAGCTCGAGCTCTGCCGGAAGATGCCGGCAGGCCTCATCCCAGTACGCGTCGACGGCACCGAGACACTCTGCGTCGGCTATCGCCTCGGAGACGGTGAGATGTCCCCGAAGCCGACCGAGCGACGCGAGCAGGGTATGAGCACCGTTCAGCAGCCAGAGCTTTCGTGCCTCCCACGGTTCGAGGTCGCCGGTGAAGCGGGCCCCCGCCGACTCCCACTGCGGTCTGCCGGCGGGGAACTCCCCGGCGATGACCCAGTCAGAGAACGGTTCTGCGACGACAGGCACACGATCCCCATAACGCTGCGAGAGCTCGGTCGTCTCCTCGTCCGAGAGCCGAGGGGTGATCCGATCCACCGAGCTCGACACGAACGACACGTGCGCATCGATCCAGTCGACGAGCCCCGGCACCTCGGTCGCGACCGAGTGGACCGCCTGGCGCAGAACGCCACCGTTCTCGGGCAGGTTGTCGCAGGACACCAGCGCAAGCGCGCCCGACCCCGCGCGGCGGCGCGCCTCGAGACCGAGCACCAGACGACCGATAGCGGTGGACGGACGGGTGTCGGAGAGATCGGTGTCCTTCGAATCTGAGAGGAGCGTCCGATCGAGGGGCAGCGCCTGATCTGCGTACGCGGCCTCGGTGATCGTGAGGCTGACGACTGCCGTCGCTGGAGCGGCGACGTCAGTCAGGAACCCGGAGATGTCGGTGCCAGGATGCGCGCGGACGATGCTGCCGATTCGCTCGGCCTCGTCCCCCGCCGTCGAGCGCACGACCAGCGTGTACAGACCGTCCTGCGCCGAGAGATCCTCTGCGAGTCCGGCGCTTCGCCCGGTGTACGCAGCGATCCCCCATTCAGACGCGTCCGACGCATGGGCCGTGTACCAGGCCAGATGAGAGCGATGGAAGGCACCGAGACCCACGTGCACGATCCGCACGGGCGGTGCCGGGGACGTACGCACCCCGAGTGTCCCCCCGCTCACAGCTTGAACACCCGCTTCGGCTGCGGGCCGACGATGTCGTCGATGATCGCGGCGGCCGATTCCTCGTCCACACGTCCTTCGACCACCAGCCGCGCGAGGAACGCGGCATCCGCTCGGCGAGCAGTGTCGTGCCGCGCGGGGATCGACAGGAACGCTCGGGTGTCGTCGATGAAACCCGACCCGCGTGAGAACCCCGCTGTCTCGGTCACCGCAGAGCGGAACCGCGCCATCGCATCGGGAGCGTCGAGGAACCACCAGGGGGCGCCGATATAGACGCTCGGATAGAAGCCGGCCAGCGGAGCGATCTCCCGCGAGTAGACGGTCTCGTCGACCGCGAACAGCACGAGGTGCAGATCGCGCTCGAGCCCGAACCGCTCGAGCAGGGGCCGCAACCCCCCGACGAAGTCTGTTCGTCGGGGGATGTCATGCCCGGTGTCGGCGCCGAAGCGTCGGAACGTCTCGCTGCTGTGATTGCGCACCACACCCGCATGCACCGTCATGACCAAGCCGTCATCGACGCTCATCCTGGCCATCTGCAGCAGCATGTGCGCCCGGAACGCCTGACGATCTGCGGCATCCGCCTGTCCCGACATCACCCGGGCGAAAAGCGTCTGTCCGTCAGCGTCGTCGAGATCGAGGGTGTCGGGTACCTCGACGCCATGGTCGGCCGATACGGCCCCGTGCTCGATGAAGTACCGCCTCCGCGCCTCCAGCGCTGCGAGGTAGCCGGCGAATGTGCTCGGCTGCCCAGTGGTCTCGAGCAGGCGCTGCACGCTGGCGGCGAACCCTGCCGCGTCCGGGTCGAGGTAGCGATCAGGCCGGAAGGTGGGAACGACTCTGCCGACCGCGCCCTCGGCGGCGAGCGCCGCATGCCCCGCGAGATCATCGAGGGGATCATCGGTGGTCGCGAGCACCTCGATGCCGAAGCTCTCGAAGAGCGCGCGCGGTCGCATGCTCGGATCGACGAGCTTCGCGGCGATGTGATCGTAGGCATCGTCTGCGGTCGCGGCCGTGAGCGGCGTCCGCAGATCGAGCACGTTCTCGAGGGACTCGCTCAGCCAGTACCCTGACGCGGTCCCCGCGAACAGGTGCCAATGCTCGGCGAACAGCCGCCACACCTCGCGCGGGTCCGCCGGCGACCCGCCGACGCCGAGCGCATCGAGTCCGACGCCCGAGGCATGCAGCAACCGGGTGACGTAGTGATCGTGCGTGATCAGCAACGACGCCGGGTCGGCGAAAGGCCGATCCTCGACGAGCCATTCGACGGGCACGTGGCCGTGCGGCGAGATGATCGGAGCAGAGGACACGCGCTCGTACAGGGATCGTGCGACGGAACGCGTCGCCGGGTCGGCAGGAAGCAGGCGGTCGCGGTCGCGGCGTTGCGGCTGGAGCATTCCCCTATCAGATCGGTTCTCGTCGATTTTGTCAATCGGTTGCCAAAGCCTTTCGACCCGCTGTGCGCCTGCACGAAGCGACTCCTGCCCTACGATCGAGGAACCGGATGCCGGTCGCCACGATGGAGGGGAAGACACTCGATGTCGCCAGACGAGACACACGCATCCCCTGAGCTTCCGAATGACGAGGAGCGCTCGGCTCGCCGACCCACCATCTACGACATCGCGCAGCGGGTCGGGCTCAACCCCTCGACCGTCTCCCGCGCCCTCAACAAGCCGGGTCGCACGAACGCGGCGACCGAGGAGAAGATCCGCGCGGCGGCCGCGGAGCTCGGCTACCGGGCCAACCCGATGGCGAGAGCACTCCCCACCGGCCGGTCGGGCACCTTCGCGATCGTGCTCCCCGACATCACGAACCCGGTGCACTTCGAGCTGATCCGCGGCGCGGAGCAGGTCGCCCGCGCCGGCGGCTTCACCCTCGTCGTGTCGGAGACCGAAGCCGCAGCCGACATCGAACGGGAGACCATCGAGGCTCTGCAGTCGTCTGTCGACGGCCTGCTCGTCGTCGCCTCGCGCCTCGACGATGCAGCCCTCGCAGACCTCGCTCGCGTGAAGCCGATCGTGGCGGCGAATCACTCGGCACCGTCCCTGCCGAGCGTGATCCCCGATCTTGCGATGGGACTGACCGCTGCTATCGACCATCTGCGAGATCTCGGGCATCGGTCGGTCGCATACCTCGGCCTGGGCGGCCTGCAGATCAACCGCTCCCGGTGGGAGCTCACGCTCGACCTTTCGATGTCGCGTGACATCTCCCTGGTGGAGATCGCCGTGGACTCCCCCACCGTCGACGCAGGTGCGGATGCGCTCCGGCGCGTGCGCGCCAGCGGCGTGACCGCCGTTCTCGCCTACAACGACCTGGTCGCTCATGGACTGCTCCGAGCGGCTCGAGGCGCCGGCCTCACGCTGCCCGAGGCATTCAGCGTGATCGGGTTCGACGACATCTTCAGCGCCGAGCTCGCCGTGCCGGCACTGACGACGCTCCACTCGCCGCTGCGTGAGATCGGCACGCGGGCCATGGAGACACTCATCGACCCCGAGCGGAACCGCGTCCCGTCGAAGGTCGTCCTACCGCTCGATCTCGTCGTGCGCGAGTCGACCGGGCGACCCGTCGGGTTACCTCAGTAGGGACGGAGCGTCCCATCCATCAGCGACGGATGGGACGCCCACAGGCCCCTCACCCGCCGTTGGACTGACGGATGCCCTCCCCGTAGGCCTCGAAGGTGTGCACGAAGCCGCCCGCTGGGCCGCTGACGACGAGATATCCGTCGGTCGTCCCCGGTGCGATGGCGATGTTCGTCGCCGACTCGAGCCCCTCGCCCGGCACGCGGATCCTGCCGATCTGCTCACCGGTCTTGGCGAAGACCACGATCTCGGCCTTCTCGTGGAACATCTGATAGATGTTGCCCTCGGCGTCGACCGCGGTCGAGTCGATGCGTCCGATCCCGCCGTCGACGTGGATCGCGGGATACGCCGAGACGACCCGGGTGCGCGTCTCATCGAGAGCGAAGTAGTCGATCCGGTTCGCGTTGTACTGCGCGACCCAGAGCCCGGCATCCGCCTCGTCGAAGACGAGGCCGTTCGGCGAGGGCAGGTCGTCCGCGAGGGTCGATGCGTGCCCGTCCGTACCGATCCTCACCACACGCCCCGGCGTCTCCCACCCCGGTCCGTCCATACCGCGGGTGTCGGTCACGAACATCGTGCCGTCGGGATGGAACGCGATGTCGTCGGGCAGCATCGCGATGCCGTCGACGCCGCCCGAGAAGTTCACCTGCGGGTCTTCTCCGTCAGCCGTGATGCTCATGACGCCACCGCCGAGGAAGTCGGTGAGGTACAGGCGACCGTCACTCGGGTGGAACTGCGCCGAGGTGAACGCGCTCGTCTCGTCGGTGAAGACCTGATCGACCGTGCGCTCCTCCACGTCGACGCGCAGCACCTTCGCCTCCCCGGCCGGCGCCATCACGTCGACCAGGAAGAGCGACCCGTCTTCGTGGAAGGTCGGCCCTTCGAGCAGCGTCCCTCCGGTGAGCTCGTGAGGCTCCGTCGCCTGGAGCAGCTGTTCCGAGATCTGCTGCGCAGGGGGCCCGTCGGATGGAGCATCGGTCTGCGCGGCATCCGGATCGGCGGGCGCACACCCCACCAAGAGAGCCACCACCCCGATCGCACCTGCCGCGGCCGCCAGCGCCGCCCTCACGCCGACACCCCGATCTCCGACGACTCGCGCACGCATTCGTCCGCATCGTCGACCACGAGCAGCTCCGCCATGTCTCCCGCACGCCACTCGCGCAGGAGTCGATGGAAGGCCACCGGCCCCGGGGAGTACGTGAGTCCGCCGATCGTGCGCGAGCCCTCACCGTTGTAGTAGCCCGGCGTGCACTGGGCCTGGAAGTCCGAGACGTCCCTCGAGGTCTCGGCAACAGTGCGGCACCAGGCATCCTCGGCCTCAGCGGTCGGCTCGATGCGGCGAGCGCCGACCCGCTCGGCCCGCTCGATCACCGCGGCGATGTGCGTCGCCTGCTCCTGCAGGATGTGCACGAAGTTCACCGAGTTCGCGTTCTGCATCGGGCCGAGTTGGAACAGATTCGGGAAGCCGTGCGTGGTGAATCCGTGCAGCGTCCGCGGGCCCATCCCCCAGGCCTCGAGAAGAGCTCGGCCTCCCCGCCCGGACACGGGCAGGGTGCCGGACACCACGCCCGACACTCCGACATCGAACCCGGTGGCGAAGATGATGCAGTCCACCTCGTACTCCGCCTCACCCACCACGATCGATGTCTCGGTGAGCGCGGTGATGCCGTGCGTGTCGGCCGTGTCGACGAGGGTCACGTTGGAGCGATTGAACGCCTGCAGGTAGAGATCACTGAACCCCGGCCGCTTGCACATGTACCGGTACCAGGGCTTGAGGGCGGCTGCGGTCGCCGAGTCGTCGACGATCTCGTCGACCCGGGCGCGCAGCGCATCCATCTTCACAGCGTCGTCGAGCTCCTCCCGCAGCAGGCGGTCCTGCTCCGATACAGAGCCGTCGACGCTGCCAGAGAGGATGCTCCGCTGCAGCCGGTTCGTCGAGGTCCACCCGTCCTGCACGAGCGATTTGACGGGCTCGCCGGCCAGCACCTCGAGGAAGTTGTCCATCCGTTCGCGCTGCCAGCCCGGCGCGAGGGTGCGCGCCCAGTCGGGATCCGTCGGACGGTTGTCGCGCACATCGACGGTCGAGGGCGTGCGCTGGAAGACCAGGAGCTCACGCGCGTGCTCGGCGAGGTGCGGAATCACCTGCAGGCCCGTCGCCCCCGTGCCGACGACCGCGACGCGCTTGTCGGCGAGCTTCGTGAGATTCCCCTCGGCGGATCCGCCGGTGTAGGCGTAGTCCCAGCGGCTGGTGTGGAAGGTGTGCCCGGTGAAACGCTCGATGCCCGGGATGCCGGGGAGCTTCGGCTGCGTGAGCGTGCCGGAGGAGGTGATCACGTACCGCGCGCGGAACACGTCACCTCGATCGGTCTCGACGACCCACTCGGATGCATCCTCGTCCCAGGTCAGCCCCGTCGCTCGGGTATGCCCGACGAAGTCGCGGTAGAGGTCGTAGTGCTCCGCGATGCGCTCGGCGTGCTGACGGATCTCCTCGCCAGGCGCATAGCGCCTGCTCGGGATGTATCCCGTCTCTTCGAGGAGCGGCATATAGACATACGATTCGATGTCGCAGTGGATGCCGGGGTAGCGGTTCCAGTACCAGGTTCCACCGACGTCGCCCGCCTCGTCCATGAGCCTCACCGAGCCGATGCCGGCGTCTCGCAGCCCCGCACCGGTGAGCAGCCCGCCGAAGCCCGCCCCGATCACCAGAGCCTCGACGCGATCCCGCAGCGGCTCTCGATCAGTGCGGGGGGTGTAAGGGTCCTTCGCGTAGTAGCCGTACTCGCCGAGAGCCGATCGATACTGGGCCGCCCCGTCGGGGCGGATGCGCCGATCGCGCTCCTGCGCGTACTTCTCCCGCAGTGCCCGCAGCCGCGCGACCTGCTCCTGGGTGGCCTGTGCCTGGTCGGTCATGGTTCCGTCCTCCTGTCGCCGGGGCTCGGGCCAGGTCGACGCGAACTGGGGACGGCGTGAACCTGAACCCGACACGACCCCGGATCGGTTCCTTCACAGAAGGTTAGCTCGAAGCTAAGTAAATATCCCTGGGAATCGCCTCGGAGCGCGTTACGGTACTGAGGTGAGCGATGACCGGAGACGTGCGGAGGCATTGGAGAACATCGATGCCCTCACGCTGGCGGTATCAGTGCGCTCACTTCCCCGCATGATCGGCTCCCTGCTGAGCACGCAGCTGACGATCCAGCAGCTCAAGGTACTCACGTCGATCGTCGTATCCGACCACAGCACGATCAGTGGCCTCGCGTCGTCGTTCGAGGTGTCGCTCGCCACGATGTCGAAGCTCGTCGAGCGCCTCGTCGACCAGCACCTCGTCGAACGACTGACGGATGCAGTCGATCAGCGTGTGCGGCGCCTGGCGCCCACGGCTCTCGGGCGTGACGTCATCGGGAAGATCATGGCGGCGCGCCCCGAGATGGGCGCCGACATCCTCGACGGGCTGACGATCGACGAGCTGGAATCCCTCGCCCTCGGCCTGCGCGCGATCAATCGGGAGCTGCAGGCCGCGGCGATGCACGACGACTGATCCACGCCGTCAGCGGGCGCCGGAGAACCCGCCCGCGCCGGCGAAGGATCCGGGTCCTGCTGCCCGCGTCGTCCCGTCGGGGAAGACCACGGTCGCGCGACTCCCTGCCGGGATGTCCGCCTCGACCACCAGCTCGTCCCCCTCGACGCGCCACTCCACGCGGATCCGCCCCTGCGGAGTGTCGAGATGCCCCTTCGCCCAGCTGACGCCGCCGCCGGGGAGCGGCGCGATCGTGAACGCCTCCCATGCTGCCGAGTCCGCATCCTGACGCAGCCCGAGGGTGTGCGTGTGGAGGAAGCGGATCACCGCACCCTTGCTGTAGTGGTTCAGCGACTCGTGGGCGACGCCCTCGTCGTCGATCCCCTCCCAGTCCTCCCAGATGGTCGTCGCTCCCCTGTCGATCATGTACATCCACGACGGAGCGCTGCGCTGAAAGAGCAATTCGTAGGCGACGTCGGCGTGCCCGCTGTCGGCGAGAACCGGCAGCAGGTCTCCCGTCGAGAGGAATCCGGTGCCGAGATGGGTGCCGGCGTCGCGGATGAGTTCGACGAGGCGCTGCGCAGCGGTGGCACGAAGCGATTCCGGGATGAGACCGAACGAGAGTGCCCGCACATAGGCGGCCTGAGTGTCCTGCACCGTACGCCCGTCGTCCGTGACGAACTCGGAACGCCACGCGTCGAGCACGCGCTCGGCGATCGCGGCATACTTCGCCGATTCACCCGTGCGACCGAGCACGGCCGCGGCATCAGCGAGGATCTGAGTGGAGCGATACAGGTAGGCCGTGCCGACCTCTCCCTTGTCGGCCATGAACCAGGCCATGGGGTTCGTCTTGATCGGATCCAGGCGCGAGCCGTCCTCCGCCTTCGCGACGGGCTCGGTCCACTCCCCCCAGTGGAACGTGCCGTCCCACAGATACTCCTCGTGCGGCAGCGGCTCGGCGGAGCGCTCGACGCGAGAATGATGCCGATTCGCGCGCGCGGCCCCGAGCTCCCACTCGACCCACCGCACCATCGCGTCCCAGTTCTCTTCGAGAACGCGAGCGTCGCCGTATGCGGTGTACATCTCCCAGGGGACGAAGGTGATCGCATCACCCCACCCGGAGGAACCCGTCATCATGGCGAACTGGTCGTCGAGCTTGTGCTTGATGCGACGGCCGTCGGGCGAGAAGTTCGCGATACGACCGTCGTCGAGCTGATCATCGCGCACCGACTGCAGCCACTTGCGAGTGAACCCGAGCACGTCGTACAGGCGCGCGGCCGTCGGCGCGAACACCTGGTAGTCGCCCGTCCAGGCCAGACGCTCGCGTGTCGGGCAGTCGGTCGGCACATCCACCGCATTGCCGCGGAAGCTCCAGTCGGCGATCTCGTGCAGGCGGTTCAGCGCGGGGTCGCTCGACTCGAAAGATGCGGTGCGACGGAGATCCGTCTGCACGACCTGCATCTGCGCGGATGCCGGCTCGAACGGAGCACCGTGGCGCGTGATCCTGGCGAACTGGAAACCGTGAACCGTATGACGCGGCTCGAAGATCTCGCCGCCACCGGCTGAGACCACTTCGTCGTGCTGCACGAAGACCACGTCAGGCTCGCCCGGCTTGGTGGAATCGAGGTGTGCGGTGCTCACGTCACCGTCGGGCCCGACGTACTCGCCGTAGTCGATCACCGTGCGCGTTCCCGCCGGGCCGAGATCGGTGAGCCGCAGCCAGCCCGACGCGTTCTGACCAAAGTCGAGCACCCACGTGTCGTCCGCGACATGATTCCCGTTCACTGCGTCGCGTGTCTCGACCACCCGGATGGGCGGAGCCGGCGACCAGGAGATCGGCGGACCTTCGACCGCGCCGACGATCACGGCTTCCGCAGACCCGGCATCCGCACGGAAGTCGGTCGTCTGCCCGTCCATCAGGTCGGCGCGGATCACTCTGGACCGAGCGCTGGTCCAGTCTCCGTCGGTGCGGATCACCTGTCGCGAGCCGTCAGAGAGCTCGAGGTGCAGTTCAGCTCGCGCTGCGAGAGTGGTGCCCCACCCGGCCGGCAGACGGAACGCCCCGACCTGCCCGCGGTACCAACCGTCGGAGAGCTCGATCTCGAGCGAGTTCGCGCCATCGGTCAGCAGGCGTGTCACGTCGGCAGCCTGGGCGTAGAGGGTGCGGTCGTAGGACGTCGACCCCGGCGACAGCTCGGCCGTGCCGACCCGCTCGCCGTTGATGCGAGCGTCGTAGACGCCGAGTGCAGTCGAGTACAGCCGCGCCGAGACGATGCCGGAGACATCGAACCGACGGGTGAGCGAATGAGCGGGGCGCGCCCCGTATCCGGGGTCATCGTGCTCGACCGGGGTGATCCAGGCGGCAGTCCAGTCAGCGTCGAGCAGTCCGCACTCGAAGGTTGCCCACTCGGACCATTCTGAGAGAGTGTCGCCGCTTGTCGCGCGCGCTCGCCATCGCACCCGCTGACCACTCGACAGCGGGAGCCACGGCCACTCGACGAAGAGGTGCGTGTCGGCGGCGAGCGGCACCTGCGCCCGACGCTCACCGTCGACGATCGCCTCGAGTTCGAACCCGGTCCACGCCGCGCCGACCGGAACCGTGAACGACAGCCGGGGCGAAGCCTCGCACACGGTGAACTCGTCGCCCCCGCTGTCAATCCGCAGGTCATACGGCGCGGTGGGCACGGATGACGGGTTCGATGCGAGCGTCATCTCAACGCACTCCCTTGACCTTGAACATGATGATCAGACCGCCGATGAGGGCGAACACCGCACCGATGAGATAGAGCAGCGTGTAGTTCTTCTCCGCTCCCACGGCGCCGATCGTGATGATCAGCGGAGCGATCAGCGGAGCGATCGCACTGGGGATCTTCTGGGCGAACGCGACGACCGCCATGTATCGACCGGATTCGGCGCGATCGGGGATGATCGCGTAGACGATCGCCTGGTCGACCGTGGCGAACACGGCGATCGCGAGTTGCATGAGCACGGCGCCGATGATGAGCTGCGGCAGCGACCAGGCGAACGCCTCGGCGAGCGCACCTCCGATGAAGATGAAGGCTGCGACGAGCACGAAGAGTCGACGCCGCTTGAGCTTGTCCGAGAGGAAGCCTCCCAGCAGCGCGCCACCGGCGGCGGCGACGACCCCGAGCATTCCGACGGTGGCGACGACACCTGCGACCTCGCGCACCGGCAGGTCAAGACGCTGGGCGTAGAAGAACGTGCCGAAGGTGGTGTTGAAGTAGAGCCCGATGAAGAACACCATGCGTCCGACCCAGTTCCAGGCGAAGTCGGGGTACTTGCGAGCGTTGAAGCCGTAGCCCGAGATGACCTTCTTGAGAGTCACCGACGAGTCGACGACCAGGTCCTTCGAGCTTCCCTCCTTCTTGAAGGTCGGGAGCAGCACGAGCAGCACGACGCCGATCACGGCGGGAACGAAGAACACCAGGAAGGTGCTGTACGACACGGCGTAGGCGATTCCGATGCCGAGCACCGGCGCGACCTGCGTCATCAGACCGGTGAGAGCTGAGACCTTGCCGCGCTGCTCCTCGGGCAGCTTGTCGGCCTGCAGGGTCTGGATCGCCGCTCCGGCGGTCGACCATCCGGTCATCGCGACGACCCAGCCGGCGCCGACGAGGAGCAGGTTCGGCGCGAAGCCGATGATGACCGCGCCGATGAGTCCGAGGGCAGCGCCGAGGAACAGGAACGGCGTGCGGCGGCCGAAGCGAGAGCGCGTCCGGTCGCTCCAGATACCGATCATCGGGCTGAGCACGAGGAAGATCAGCTGAGCGGTGCCGGTGACGTATCCGAGCACCTCCTCGTGCCCGGGAGCGAGCTCCGTGATGCGCAGCGCGAGGCCGTACGCGAGCGGCACCATCATCGCGATGGATGCACCGAAGTTGGCCAGCATCAGCCAGAAGATGTACCCGCCGCTGACCTTCGCGGTCGGCTCGGAGTCGACGGGGGTTCCCTCCAGCGGAGTGCCGTCAGGCGTGTTCCCGCCTACCGGCTGTGCCGCAGCGATCGAGTCGATCGTGTCGTTGCGGTCGAATTCACTCTTGGTCACCTGGACTCCTTCATCGTTCAGTGATCCGCGGCGCCCTCCACTGGGCGTCCCTCGCGAAATGTGATCGTCAGCAGTTTGGCAACCGATTGTCGATCCTGAGCGATAGTAACCACTTTGGTAACAGAAGGCAAAAGTGAGAAGGTGGGAACATGACGTCGTCGCTGACAGCCGAGCCCTCCCCGCGCCGCCGAGGACCAAGTGCTTCCACACCGGCGAGACGCGCCGAGATCGTCGAGGCCGCACTCGCGAGCTTCGCCGAACACGGCTACGAACGGGCGTCACTGCGCGACATCGCCAGTCGCGCCGGCCTCACCCACGCGGCGCTGCTTCGCCATTTCTCCGGCAAGGAGGAACTGCTGCCGGCAGCCCTTGCCCAGCGGGAAGAGCACGAAGAAGACCTCGCCGCACGGATCATGACCGCGCACGTGCCGGGTGAGCAGATCCTCAGCGCCGTGCTCTCCGACGAGTTCGCGCACCCCGACTTCCAGCGCAACTGGCTGGCTCTCGCCATCGCCGCGACGAACCCCGAGCATCCGGCCCACGAGTTCTTCCTCGGCCGCCGTGAACGCATGCGATCCCGTTTCAGCGACGGGCCGCTGCCGACGAGCGACAGCGAGCTGCTGACGGCCGACGAGAAGATCACGCTCGTGCTCGCCATGGTCGACGGGCTGCGGATTCAGGCCCTCCTCGACCCGTCGCGCGATGCGCTCGGCCTGCTGACGATCTTCATGAAGCTCATCGCGGCACAGCCGCCCACCGACTGAGCCTCAGGTCACGCGTCCGTCGCCCGGTCGCGAGACCCGGAGCCAGCGGTAGCCGTATGCCGGCACCTCCAGTTCGACCTCGCCGTCCGGCCCCAGCGCGATCTGGGCGGGATCGAGCAGATCGACGAGCCTCGTGCCCTCAGGCTCGTCCTCCACCCGGAACGAAGTCGTGACCGGCACCTCGGCGAAGTTGTGGAGGGCGATCATCCTGCCCACGTCCGCGGCGAGCGAGTGCGCGAGAAGCGAGGCGGCCGGCTGGTCGATGATCTCGAGCGTTCCCCAGCCGAGTTCCGGCGAGATCCGGTACGCCGAGGTGAGCGCCCGAACGAAATACAGCATCGACTCGCGGTCACCCAGCTGCGCGGCCACGTTCACGTGCTCCGGCGCGTACCCGTCGGACGGTGGCCGAGCGACGAGCCGGCTGGGCGCGGCATCCGAGAATCCCCCGTTCTTGTCGACCGACCACTGCATCGGCGTACGCACCGCTTCGCGGCCGGGGATCTCGATGTTCTCGCCCATGCCGATCTCCTCGCCGTAGAACAGCACCGGGGTGCCGGGCAGGGTGAAGAGCAGGCTGTAGGCCATGCGGATGCGACGGGGGTCGCCCCCGAGCATCGGAGGAAGGCGGCGGGTGATGCCCCGCCCGAACACGCGCTGGCGCTCATCGGGCGCGAAGGCGTCGAACACCTCCTGACGCTCGCTGTCGCTGAGCTTGTCGAGGGTCAGCTCGTCGTGGTTGCGCAGGAAGTTCGCCCACTGCACCTCGGATCCGAGCACGGGTCGAGCCCGCAGCGCCTCGATCAGCGGAGCGGGGTCCTTGCGGGCGAACGACAGGTACAGCGACTGCATCCCGACGAAGTCGAACTGCATGGTGAGCTCGTCCTCATCATCACCGCCGAAGTACTGCACCTGCTGGTCGTAGGGCAGGTTGACCTCGCCGAGCAGGATCGCCTCGCTCGACCGGCGCTGCAGGAAGCGGCGGATGTCGCGCAGCAGATCGTGGGGCTCGGGGATGCCGGAGCCCTCGGGGATCTCGAGCAGGAAGGGCACCGCATCGACGCGGAAGCCGGAGATGCCCAGCTGCAACCAGAAGCCGATGACCTTCGCTATCTCGTCACGCACCCGGGGGTTGGCGATGTTCAGGTCGGGCTGGTGCTCGTAGAAGCTGTGCTGGTACCACTGCCCCGACTTCTCGTCCTTGCCCCAGATGCCGTTCGCCTGCCCGGGGAAGACGGCGTTCTTCTGTCCCTTCGGAGGCGCGTCGTCGCGCCACACGTAGTAGTCGCGATACGGCGAATCCACACTCCGTTTCGCGGCGAGGAACCACGGATGCCGGTCGGAGGTGTGGTTGATGACCAGGTCGACGATCACTCGCATCCCGCGGTCCCGTGCAGTGCGGATGACCTCGACGAAGTCGCCGTGGGTGCCGAGTCGCGAGTCGATCCCGTAGAAGTCGCTGACGTCGTAGCCGTCGTCGCGGTCGGGCGTCGGATAGAACGGCATCAGCCACAGGCAGGTGACGCCGAGCTGCGAGAGGTAGTCGATGCGCTGGGAAAGGCCCTGCAGATCGCCGACGCCGTCGCCGTTCGAGTCGAGGAACGTCTCGACGTCGAGGCAGTAGATGACTGCGGTCTTCCACCAGAGGTCGCTCGTGTCGGTGATCTTCACAGTCGCTCCTTCAAGGCGGGGATGAGCTCGGCTGCTGCGGCGTCGAGGTATCGGGACTGCTCGGAGCCGACGTGATGCAGGTAGACGCGGTCGAACCCGATCTGAACCAGATCCGCGATGCGGTCGGCCAGTGCGGTCGCGTCGTGGTCGATGAGGACGGCCTTGCGGAGCCCCTCCTCATCGATCCCGACCAGCGCCGCCTCGAAGTCCTCCGGCTGCTCGAGATCCCAGGTGACCGGAGGCGCGAGCAGTCCGTTCCGCCACTGCTCGCGCGCGATCGCGAACGCCGCATCGTCGCTCTCGGCCAGGCTGAGATGCACCTGCAGGATGCAGGGACCCGTGCCTCCTGCACCCCGGTAGGCATCGACGACGCGCTGCAGTGCGGCCGGTTCCTGCGCGACCGTCGCGAGGCCCTGCGCCCACGAGGCCGCCCACTCCGCCGTCTCGGCGCTCACAGCGGTCGCGAACAGCGGCGGCGGTTCAGCCGGTCGGCTCCAGACCCGCGCGCGATGCGCGCGCACGAGACCGTCGTGGTCCACCTCCTCTCCCCCGATCAGCCGGCGGATCACGTCGACGCTCTCGCGCAGTCGGTCGTTGCGGATGCTCTTGTCGGGCCATCCGTCGCCCGTCACGTGCTCGTTGACCGCTTCGCCGCTGCCCATCGCCGCCCAGAAGCGGCCGGGGAACATCTCCTCCAGCGTCGCGAACGCCTGCGCGATCATCACCGGGTGATACCGCTGACCCGGAGCATTGACCATGCCGATCGAGAAGCGGGTGCGGGCGAGCGCGGCGGCGATCCAGCTCAGGGCGAAACCCGACTCGCCCTGAGTCGTGGTCCACGGTGCGAGGTGGTCGGAGCACATCGCCCCGTCGAACCCTGCGCGCTCCGCCTCGACCACGGCCTCGAGCAGGGCGCTCGGGGGGATCTGCTCGTGCGATGCATGAAAACCGATGAACACCATGCGCCGAGTCTGGCAACGAACAGCGCGCGGCGGCAGTGGTGGACACTCCGGAACGAGTCTGGCAAGATGCGACGCCCGGACCGGCCCGCGGTCTCAGCTGCCCGGGCTCACGATCCCGAGTTCGTAGGCCAGGATCACCGCCTGGACGCGACTGGGTAGATCGAGCTTCACCAGGATGCGGCCGAAATGCGCCTTGACCGTCGACTCGCTCAGATGCAGCGTCTGCGCGATCTCGCTGTTGGTGAGGCCGCGCGCGACCTGCAGGAAGACGTCACGTTCCCGCTCGGTCAGCGCCGAGAGCGCGCCCTCACGGGCCCCGGGGTTCGGCGGCGCGAGGTGCGGCAGGGCGACCTCGATGAGCTTCGCGGTGATGCGGGGTGCGACCACCGCATCCCCGGTGGCGACCGTGCGGATCGCGGCGACGAGCTCGGCCGGTCTCGTGTTCTTGAGCAGGAACCCGGCGGCCCCGGCCTGCAGGGCTCCGAAGGCGAACTCGTCGAGATCGTACGTGGTCAGCACCAGCACCCTGGTCCGCGGCAGACGCGCGGCCAGGTCCTGCGTGGCCCGGATTCCGTCGATCCCCGGCATCCGCACGTCCATCAGGATGACGTCGGGGACCAGCGCGATCGCGGCCTCGACGGCGGAGGCGCCGTCGGCCGCTTCGCCGACCACGTGCACGTCGTCCTCCGCCTCGAGCACGAGACGGAGGCCGTAGCGGACGAGCTCCTGGTCGTCGGCGATCAGCACGCGGATCCGATCGGTGGGTGCGTCCGGGGTCATCCCGCTGCCTCCGTCTGAAGTCGCACGAACACGCGCCAGCCACCGCCCGGTCGGGGCCCCGCCTCGACGTGTCCGTCATAGAACGCGGCGCGCTCGCGGATGCCGACCAGACCGCGGCCCGGATCGGCGATCGGCACCACCGGCGCTGATCGATCCTCCACGAGGATCGACAGTCCCTCGTCGGCGACGCTGATCCTCACCAGCACGTCCTGCACCTCGCGCGCGTGCCGGAGGACGTTGGTCAGCGCCTCCTGCACGACGCGGTACACCGTGAGCCCGACCATGGCATCGGGGTCGATGGCACCGACCTGCTCGAACCTGACCGGCAGTCCTGCGCTGCGCGATTCGGCGACGAGGGCGGGGATGCGCTCCATGCTGGCCTGCACCCGCTGGCGGTCGACGGCGTCGGTCTCACCGCGGACGGAGGTGAGCAGGCGACGCATCTCGACGAGGGTGCGGCGCCCGGTCTCGGCGACACGTCCGATCGCACGACGCGATTCCTCGGGGCGCGATTCCGCGGATGCCTGCGCACCGTCGGCGACGGCGATCATCACGGCGAGGCTGTGGGCGATCACGTCATGCATCTCCCGCGAGATCCTCTCGCGCTCGAGGACGGCGGCGATGTGCGCCTCCTGGTCCCGCTCTCGGCGCATCTGCTCCGCGCGCTCCACGAGTGCCTGCAGCTCGCGACGCCGATGGCCGACATCGAGTCCGACGAGGGTGGCGATCAGTGCGACGGCGATCACGACCGCGCTGATCCCGAGCCAGTCCAGTGGCCAGGCGTCCACGTCGACCCGCGGCGCCAGCCCGAGCAGGGGCGGGCCGACGCGCACCCGGATCGCGAGCACCAGTGCAGCGATCGTCCCGGTCGCCGCCGCGGCGGCGAATGCCAGCCACGCCCGCTGCGGGCGGGCGACGACGCCGCTGCGGTACAGCGCGCCGACGACCAGCACCGCTTCGGCACCGGAGCCGCCGGCGAACGACAGGGGCAGGAGCACGAGCACGACGATGAAGGCTGCCAGCGGATGCCGTCGCGACACGAGAACCGCTGCGACGCCGGCGACGAAGAGCGCCACCAGCGCCCACGCCGGAGTCGTCAGCGAGGACTCGACAGACAGATAGCCGAGCACCAGCGACACGGCCGCGTAGACCCCGAGCATCGCGAGGTCTGATCTCCGCCCACTCATACGTCTCTCGTGCGCAGAGCGAGCGCACCCGCGGCGAGCGCGACCGCTGCCCAGATCGACGCGATGAGCCAGCCAGCGCCGACGCTGATGTGTCCGGCCCACAGATCGAGGAACGGTCCGCCCTCCGCGCCGACACGACTCATCGCGTCGCCCGCGTTGCCCAGCTGTCCGATCCGCAGGATGCGGGAGATCAGGCCGTAGGGAAGCAGCGACGTGAGCACGGGAAGCAGCAGAGTGGCGAGGAAGACGATGATCGCGCCTGCGGTCGTCGACCGCACCAGTGCCCCGATTCCCACACCGAACAGAGCGCAGAGTCCGAGGTACGCGGCCGAGCTGAGCAGGGCGAGCACGACTCCCGGCGCGGCGAGCGGTGCCGCGAGGCCGAACTGCGCGTAGATCGGTGTGGTGAGCGCCCACGCGCTGAACACCGTGATCAGGGCGACAGCCGTGACAGCGGTAGATGCGACGAGCGCTTTCGCGCGCAGTATCCGCAGCCGGTCGGGCACGGCGACGAAGGTGGGCTGAATGGAGCCCGATGCGTATTCGGCCCCGATCAGCATGACTCCGAGGATACCGGCGATGATCTGCCCCAGAACGACGGTCGGCACGGTGACGTCGGCCATGGTGCGTTCGATCGACGGCACCGACGGCGCCCCCGACGATTCCAGCGTCACGCCGAGGAAGAGGCTGCCGCCGATGCCGATCAGGAAGATTCCGATCAGGGCGAGCGCGGCGGAGGGAAGACTGAACAGCTTGATCCACTCCGAGCGCAGCACGTGTCGGAACGCGGGGCGGCGAGTGCGGGCATCCGCTCGTCGGGGACTCGTCGTGATGGTCATCGTCGTGCTCCTTCTTCGGCGTGCCGCGCACCCGCGCGGTATTCGGTGTCGGTCGCGGTGAGGGCGAGGTAGGCGTCCTCGAGCGACCCCTCGATGGTGGCGATCTCATGCAGCACGATCCCCGCGTCGGCTGCCCTGCGAGCGATGTCCTCCGCGGCGAGGTTCTCGATCTCGAGCGCGCCGTCGACCTGCGACGCGACCGTCGCCTCCGGCCCCGCCAGGAGGGCCGCCAGTCGGTCCGCCTCCCGCGTCCGGACGCGCACCACAGAGCGCGTCGCACCGGCGACCACCTCGTGCAGAGGTCCGTCGGCGAGGATCGATCCTCGCCCGATCACGAGCAGATGGTCTGCCGTCTGGGTCATCTCGCTCATCAGATGCGACGACAGCAGCACCGTCTTCCCCTCCCCCGCCAGCTGCCGCAGCAGAGCCCTGATCCACAGGATGCCGTCGGGGTCGAGACCGTTCACCGGCTCGTCGAGGATGATCGTCTGCGGATCCCCCAGCAGGGCGGCGGCGATGCCCAGCCGCTGGTTCATGCCGAGTGAGAATCCCCCGACTCGCCTGTCGGCCACGGCATCCAGACCCGCGATCCCGATCACCTCCCGCACTCGGGCCGCACCGATCGCGTGCGTGGCGGCGATCGCGAGCAGATGCTTGTAGGCGGTACGGCGTCTGTGGGCCGACCGGGCGTCGAGCAGGACGCCCACCTCGCGCAGCGGCGCGGGCAGATCCGCATAGGGGCGACCGTTCACCTCCGCCGTGCCGGCCGTCGGCCTGTCCAGACCCACGATCATTCGCATGGTCGTGGACTTGCCGGCCCCGTTCGGCCCCAGGAATCCGGTGACCGTACCCGGTTCGACCGTGAAGTCGACTCCGTTCACCGCCACCCGCTCGCCATAGTGCTTGGTCAGAGACTGAACTCGGATCATGTCGCGCCTTTCGTCATCTTCGACGCTACGAACGGCCGCACACGGGCACATCGGGCTGCGGTCCTGAACAGGGCGAGCGGGCAGTACCTGGGTCTACAGAGGGATGCCATCGGTGATCCCGCCCGAATCGGCCTCACCCGCTTCGGATGAGCCGATCGCACATTCTCTGGCCGACCGGTGCGCGCACTGCGATACTGAGCGCAGAATCTCGATGACCGTCTTCTCACGTGCCGGTTCCACCCGAGATGAGGAGCGAGATGGCGAAGACCCGTTCGTCCGACGCACCGGGAGCACCTGCAGCACCGCACCCGGTCGCACCTGATTTCGTCCTGCGGCGCAGCCGAGGAAGGGATGCCCGGATCCGCGCCCCCAGATCGGGCCAGGGGCCGTGGATCACACCGACGGATCGCGCCGATCCGATCGGGCTGCTGGAGGGCCAGGCGGCCTCACGGGTCGAAGAGCTCGTGCCTGTGCGGCACTCGCGGATGGCGGCTTCTCCGTTCGCCTTCTTCCGCGGCAGCGCGCTGCTCATGGCCGCGGATCTCTCGACGACACCCCACAGCGGTGTGATCGCACAGACCTGCGGTGACGCGCACCTGTCGAACTTCGGGCTGTTCGGCACGCCGGAGCGGCAGCTCATCTTCGACATGAACGATTTCGACGAGACGCTGCCCGGGCCGTTCGAGTGGGACATCAAACGACTGGCGACGAGCTTCGCCGTGGCCGGACGCCAACGGCGCTTCACTGCCGCGCAGATCCACGACTGCGTCGAAGCCGCGGTGCGCGGATATCGGATCGCCATGAGCCGCGCTGCCGACGCGTCGGTCCTCGACGCCTGGTACGACCGATTCGACGCGGACCGCGCGCAGCGGCGCATCCGTTCCGCGAGGCGGAAGGGGCGGTCCGACGACGAGACGGTCGATCGGCTCGACGCCGCACTCGCCAGAGCGCGGAAGCGCGATCACGCGAAGTCGTTCTCGAAGCTCGTGGACCGCGAGGACGGCCAGCTGCGGATCCGAGGGAATCCGCCCCTGATCGTGCCCGTGGACGAGCTCGCCGCAGGCTACGACGGATTCGACGACGTGAGCGCGATGCGGGAACTGCTCGAGGAGTACCGACGGACTCTGCCCGGCGGTCGCCATCCCCTCTCCGAGTACCGCTACCGGCATATGGCGCGCAAGGTGGTCGGGGTGGGCAGCGTGGGCACCCGCGCGTGGGTGATCCTCCTCAGCGGACGCGACGACGACGATCCGCTGCTCCTGCAGGCGAAAGAGGCGCAGCCGTCGGTGCTGGAGCAGTTCCTCGGTCCCAGCGAATTCGATCACGCCGGCGAACGAGTCGTTCGCGGGCAGCGACTGATGCAGGCGGCCTCGGACATCTTCCTCGGATGGCAGCGCGTCACCAGCCTCGACGGCGTCACCAGGGACTTCTACATCCGCCAGCTCCAGGACTGGAAGGGCGGGATCGATCCCGAGGCGATGACTCCCGGAGGCGCCGCGCTCTACGCACGGGTGTGCGGTGAGACCCTCGCCCGGGCCCACGCCCGCAGTGGCGACCGCCTCGAGATCGCCGGATATCTCGGGCGCGGCCGAGGATTCGAGGGCGCCATCATCGCGTTCGCCGACACCTACGCCGACCAGAACGAACGGGACTTCGCCTCGTTCCGCGCCGCGTTGGATTCCGGGCGACTCGCCGCCGCCGATCTCGAACGACCCGCGCCATGAGCGCTCCGCTTCAGACGAGGCGCCCGGTCGCTGCGCATGCCGCGGGACGCAGAGCCCTGCGCGGCAGGCACGGCGTCCCCGGCTACGTGGCCGCCCTTGTGCTGCTGACCCTCTCCTACTGGCTCTGCGCCGTCCAGCGCACCACGAACCCGAGTCCGTCCGCCTTCCTGCTCATCCTCGCCACGGTCGCCGTCGTCTTCCACATCACCGCCGTGCGAGCCGTCATCCAGCACGTCGCGTGGATCGTGCTGGCCACCGCCGGCATCGCGACGATCGTCGCCACGCTCGTCGGGGCGGAAGGGCGGATCCTGGACGTCATGTTCTCGGCCGCATCCATCGCCGCTCTTCTGGTCGCTCCGGCCGCGATCGTGGCTCACCAGGCGCGGCGGCGTGGATTCAATCTCGAAGCACTGATGGCGACGATCACCGCCTACCTCCTCGTCGGCATGCTGTTCACCTTCGTCTTCAACCTCGTGTCGCTCGTGTCGAGCGCTCCGATGTTCGGCGACGGGAGCGAGGACTCGCTGTCGAATCAGCTCTTCTTCTCCTTCACGACGCTGACGACGACGGGATACGGCAACCTCGCACCGGTGACATCGGGCAGCCAGGCGGTCGCCGTCGCCGAGGCGATCACGGGCCAGCTGTTCCTCATCACCGCGGTCGCGCGCATCATGCGCGGCAGCAGTCTTCGACCGGCCATCCGGCCCGACTCTCGCCAGGAGGCGTCATGAAGAGGTGGAACGTCGTCATCGTGCTCGGCAGCGCGCAGTTCGTGATGGTGCTCGACGGCACCGTCATGAACGTGTCGATCTCGACGGTCGTGGACGACCTCGACACCACCGTGGCCGCGATGCAGGGCGCGATCACGTTCTACACCCTGACGATGGCGGCCTTCATGCTGCTCGGAGCGAAGCTCGGCGATGTGTGGGGTCGGCGGCGAGCCTTCGTGATCGGATCCTGCGTGTACGCGGTCGGCTCGCTGGTCACGGCGGTGAGCCCGAACGTGCAGACCCTGTTCCTCGGCTGGTCGGTCATCGAGGGGCTCGGCGCCGTGCTGGTGATACCCGCCATCGCCGCGCTCGTCGCCGACAACTATCAGGGACGCGAACGGGTCACCGCGTTCGCCGTCATCGGCGCGGTCTCCGGGGCCGCGGTGGCCGCCGGTCCGCTCATCGGGGGCTTCGTCACGACGTACTTCGACTGGCGCTACGTGTTCGCTGCAGAGGTGGTGATCATGATCGGGGTGGTGCTGTGCGCCCGGATCATCACCGATGCCACCGAGCGGGTCCGCATCCGCATCGACCTCCTGAGCGTCGCGCTGTCGTCAGCGGGCCTCGTCGCCGTGGTCTTCGGGATGCTGCAGAGCAAGGTGTGGGGATGGATCGTGCCCCTGCGCATCCCCGTCATCGGGGGCGTGCCGGTCGCGCCGCTCGGCATCTCGCTCGCGGCGTGGCTCATCGTCGTCGGCGTGCTGCTCGTCGCGCTGTTCATCGCCAGGCAGCGGATGCTCGTGCGCGTCGGGCGTCAGCCCCTCGTCACCGTCGAGATGTTCCGGATCAGCTCTCTTCGCAGCGGTCTCTCGGTGCTCGGCGCGCAGTACGCCGTGACGGCGGGACTCTTCTTCATGGTGCCGGTGTACCTGCAGATGACACTCGGGCTGGATGCCCTTCAGACCGGTATCAGGATCTTCCCGCTCTCGGTGGCCCTGGTGCTGTTCTCCATCGTCGGCACCGCCCTCACGAAGCGGATGTCCCCTCGCACCATCGTGCGGATCGGTCAGCTCCTTCTGGTCTTCAGCGCGCTGGTGCTGCTCGGATCGGCGACGAGCGACCTGCGCAGCGGCCTCTTCGCCGTCGGCATGTTCCTCTCGGGTGCGGCTCTCGGGCTGCTCGCCTCGCAGCTGGGCAACGTCAACATGTCGAGCGTGAGCGCGAAGGAGACGAGCGAGGTGGGCGGTCTGCAGGGGGTCTTCCAGAATCTGGGATCATCGCTCGGCACCGCACTCATCGGGTCGATCCTGATCGGGGCCCTGTCGACCTCGTTCGCCTCCGGAGTCGCCGCGAGCGACCTCTCCGCGACGACCCGCGCCTCGGTGGCCGCGTCGACCGAGCACGGCGTCACGATCGTCCCCGCGTCGGCCGTTCCCGCGATCGCCGAGGAGGCGGGGCTCAGCGCCGACGACGCAGAAGCACTGGCCGAGATCTACCGCGAATCCCAGCTGTCCTCGCTGCGTGTCGCGTTCTTCGGACTCATCGTCATCAGCCTCTTGGCGCTGTTCTTCTCGCGCGGCATCCCTCAGGAGATCGAGGTCCGTCGACGACGCGAAGACAGGGTCGTCGACGGATGAGCGGGCGGTCCTCAGACCGCACGGTCATCGCCGGCGCTCAGAGCCGCGACGCCGCCTCCCGCGCACCGCGCACCGCGATCGCGACGCTGGTGAGGGTCGGATTCATGGTGTTGGCGGTGGGGATGAGAGCGTTGCCGCCGACCACGAGGTTGTCGAAGCCCCACACCCTCGAATACGGATCCGCGACGCTGGTGCCGTCGTCGTCGGTGCCCGCTCGCATGGTTCCCATGTAGTGCAGGCTCGACCCGTTCGGCAGCAGCCGCGGCTCGGCGATGAACGTGCCCAGGGCCGCACCGGCGCGACGCAGATGCGCCGTGGCATCCGAGATCTCCGCCTCCTCGACGTCGGTGAGGGCGTACTCGATCGTCATGTTCGGCAGACCGCGGTAATCGAGCTCGTCGTCGTCGAAGCGCACCCCGTCCTCGATCCGCGGATGCTTGCGCACTCCGTACCCCATGTTGACGTATCCCCAGCGGTTGCCTGCGTGCGGGTGCGACGCGTCGAGCGGGAAGGGCGGGTTCTCGGCATACATCACCTGCAGCGAGAAGGGATGGTCGGGCTCCGAGAACGGGATGCGGTTCACGGCGGCGACGGGATCCGCCGGGTTCGTCGCGCGGCGGGCGAGCTCGCGCTCGAGCTCGTCGTCCGTCACGAGGTCGGCCATCCGGTCGCCGTCGAGCGACACGGTCGAGATCACCACGTGGTGCTCGGTGAGATAGCGGCCGAGGGCCGTGGGGCGGATGCCCGATGCCCACAGCAGCTGCGGGGAACGGAAGGCGTCGGCGGCCACCACGACGAGGTCCGCGGGAAAGGACGACGTCTGCCGGGTGCGCAGGTCCTCGACCACGACTCCGGTCGCGCGACTCCCGTCGTGCTCGATCCGCCGCACCAGCGAGAGGTCGCGCAGTGCGAAACGGGCGCTCTCGTCCGTGCCCGGCTCGATGAGCGGACCGAGCACCATGTCGGCGCCCGCCCACACCATCGTGCCGTCGGGCTGGGGGTCGCCGGCGATGGGCAGAGTGCTCACGCCGTATCCGTCGGGGAGCTCGGCGGCGAACTCACCCTCGAGCAGTGCGCGGATGGCACCGCCGATCGGCGAGTCGGCGAAGGCCGCACCCTGGTGATGCAGCAGCTCCTCGGCCGTCGTGATCAGCTCTTCCCACTCCTCGTCGTCGATGAACGGGAGCTTCTCGCTGAATGCCGGACGCGGGATCGCGCAGGTCCAGTGCGATCCCTGGCCCCCGACATTCGTCGCCGCCGCGACAGCCGGGAACGTCGGGGCGTGGGCTGATCCCTCTCCGCCGAAGTCGAGCAAGTGGGTCCCCTGCCGCGCCGTGAACATGCCCTCGACGACGACTCCGGCGGGGATGCCCAGAGACTCGCGGAAGGCGCCCGCCTGCGGACCCTGCGCCATCTCACGCGCGCGAGCCTTCTCCTCGGGATCGGCGATGTTGCGGACGCTGGCGCCCGGCCGCTCGGTGATCTGCGGTCCTGCTTCGAACATCACGACCCGCGCGGTCGGATGACTCTGCAGGATCACGCGCGCGTAGGCGGAGCCGATGGGTCCGCTGCCCACGATCGCGACGGTCGGATGCTCGGAGGCGGTGTTCTCAGACATGGTTGTTCTCCCGGTGCGTGCGGATTCAGGCGGTGACGGATTCGACGGAGGCGATGGGGTCGTGCTCGTCGGCCAGACGTCCTCGGGGCATGAGCAGCGCGACGACGAATCCGATGGCGTAGGCGACGGCGAGCGCGGCGAACACCGGTGCGAAGACATCGTGGTAGATGCCGGCGACCTCGATCTGCAGGGCCGGGTCCGACACCTGCACCAGCTGCGGGGTCAGCGCTGTCGCGTCGAGCCCCGACGGCAGGAACGCGGCGACGCCGAAGCCGACGACGCCGCCGATGACGGCGGTGGTCACAGTCGCGCCGACCTGTCGCACGATGTTGACGGTCGCCGTGAGGGTGCCGGTCGCGCTGCGCGGTGCGGCGCTCTGCACGACCGTGACGATCAGGCTCATGAACGCGCCGGTGCCGATGCCGACCACGAACATGACGGCCATCGGCGCCCACAGCGGCAGGCCGACCGGCAGCAGCGCCATGACGGTCAGGCCGGCGGCGCCCAGAGCGGTGCCGACGATCGGGTAGACCCGGTAGCGGCCGGTGCGGCTCGCGAGGAAGCCGGATGCCAGGTTGCTCAGCAGCATCCCGAACACGGTCGCGATGGGCACGAGCCCTGAGACGGTCGCCGTCGCCTGGTACGCCATCTGCACGTAGGTCGGCAGGTAGGCGGTGATCGAGAAGAGGCCGACGCCGATGATCGCCGAGAGCGCTGTGCCGACCGCGATCGTCCGATTCGCGAAGAAGCGCAGCGGCACGATCGGCTCCTCCGCCCGCAGCTCGGCGAGCAGGAACGCGGCGAAGGCGACGAGGGCCGCGGCGAAGGCGACGACCGTGGCGGTGCGCAGCCCCGGGTCGGCCACCCACGAGACGGCGAGCACGAGGGCCACGAGCGCGGTCGTGAAAGAGACGGCGCCGGCGATGTCGAACCGGCGCAGCGCGCCCGGTGCGATGCGCGGCACCGCGACGAGAGCGAGCGCGAGGGCCGCCACACCGACGGGGATGTTGACCCAGAAGACCCACTGCCAGCCCCAGAAATCGGTGATGAGCCCGCCGAGGACGGGACCCACGAGGATCGCGATGGGGAAGGCGGCCCCGATGACCGCCATGTACTTCGGACGCTCCCGCGGCGAGGTCACCTGGGCGATGATCGTCTGCGACATCAGTTGCAGACCGGCGGAGCTCATGCCCTGCAGCACTCGTGCCCCGATCAGCCAGGGCATCGTCTGCGCGAAGCCGCAGGCGAGTGAGGCGAGGAGGAACACGACGAGCGAGGTGAGGAACACCGCTCGGGGGCCGACCACGTCGCCGAGCTTGCCGAGCACCGGAAGCAGCACGGTGCTCGCGAGCGTGTACCCGACCACCACCCACCCCATGTGCTCGAGGGCGCCCAGCTCACCGGCGATGGTGGCGAGGGACGTGGAGACGATCGTGTGGTCGAGCGCACCGAGGAAGGACACGGTGAGCAGCGAGACGACGAGGAGACGCAGACGCAGCGTCGAGAGTGGAGGCATGACCGATGACCCGATCGATCGGGCAGTCGACGCGACTTCGTGTGCCCCGCTCGCAACGTCACGAGCGGGAACGGGTTCGAGGAACCCCGGCGCCGAGTTCAGCATACGGGATCTTTAGTCGGTTTTCAACTAAAGTGCACGCCGACGCGCACGGGATCGGCTCCTGGCACGCGGCACCGCGGGCGCGGTGACGGGCGCGCCCACTCTCCCGACGAGTTCACCGATCCCCTCCACCACCATGCGCACCACGTCGCCCTCGACGAGCGGAGGTGGCGTGAGCGCGCCGTTGCGCCCCCACAGCTCGCCCAGGCACCCGCCGTTGCCGACCGTGCCGCTGCCCAGGACGTCGCCCGGCACGACCCGCGAGTTCCGCGAGGCATAGGCGACGAACTCGGGAAACGGCCAGCCGGCGTTCGAGACGAGGTCCTCGCCGATCAGCTCGTCGTTCACGAAGACCTCGGCGCGGATCGCGAGGAAACCGTCGTCGTCGAGATACGGCTCGAGCTCATCGGCCGTGACGATCCACGGCCCTAGGCTCATCCCGAAGTCCTTGCCCTTCGACGGACCGAGGCGCACCTTCATCTCGCGGGCCTGCAGGTCGCGGGCCGACCAGTCGTTCATGATCGTGTACCCGAAGATCAGCGAGGCCGCCGCCCCGGCGTCGAGATTCGACTCCCCGACCCCCGGGGCGCCTCCGATCACGACCGCGACCTCCAGTTCGAAGTCGAGTCGTTCGGTCACCGGCGGATGCAGCACATCCGCAGGCCCCAGGATCGTGTGCGGGTTGCCGAAATAGAAGGTCGGCGCGTCGTACCACTCCGGCGCCACGTCGCTCTTGCCCTCGACGCCGGCGCTCACTCCCTCGACGTGCTCCTCGAAGGCCACGAAATCGCGCACCGACGCGGGCGCGACCGGAGCGAGCAGGGTCACCTCGGCGAGCGCCGCTCCCGTCTCGCCCTCGACCTCGCGGTGCAGGTCGCGCACGGCGTCCAGCCCGAGCGCGAGCACATCGGCCACACGCAGCCGGCGCGGGAAGGAGACCACCCGATCGCCCTCGACGAAGCCCTCGCCGACCTCGCCGTCGACGCTCCAGCGGGCGATCCTCATGCCCGCACCCGCCGCCCGAGCAGCTGTGCGGCGTTCTCCTCGAGGATGCGGTCGACGACCGCGGCTTCGAGCCCCGACCCCCGCACGAACTCGACCGGGTCGTCGAGCCCCATGTCGAACGGATAGTCGCTGCCCAGCAGCACGCGCGACTCCCCCGCGACCTCGATGAGACGCCGCAGCGCGTCGGGGTCGTGCACCACGGTGTCGAACCAGATCTTCGAGAGATATGTCGAGGGCGCGTGCGCGCACCGCTGAGCCTCGGGACGCACCGTCCATGCGCGGTCCGAGCGCCCGATCGACAGCGGCAGGTAGCCGCCGCCGTGGGCCGCGACGATCGTCAGCTGCGGATGCCGGTCGAGCACACCCGCGAAGATCAGGTGCGAGAGCGCGACGGCGTTCTCGGCCGGCTGCCCGACGGTGTTCGACAGGTAGAACCGATCGAGTCGTTCGTCGAGGCTGCAGCCGAACGGATGCAGGAAGACGACGGCGCCCAGTTCGGCAGCCCGCGCCCAGAAGGGCTCCAGTTGCTCATCCGAGAGCTCCACGTCGCCGGCGAACGACGAGATCTCGACACCGGCGAGACCCCGGCCGAGCACCGCGTCATCGAGGCACTCGACGATGCGCTCCGGGTGCTGCAGCGGAACGAGTCCGAGACCGATGAGCCGCTCGGGCGCCTGCGCCACGTGCTCGGCGACCAGTCGGTTGGCCTCGTTCGCCGCCCACACGGCCAGTCCCTCGGGAGCCCAGGGGTAGAAGTGGTTGGGTGAGGCGCTGACCCACTGCACGTCGACGCCCTGCGCATCCATGTCGGCGAGACGCACCGGCACGGACGTGAGCTGGGGGATGCGCGCGCCCACCATCGGGCCCGAGACAGCCAGGCTCTCGGCACCGTTCCGAGTCAGCTCGAGTGCGGCGGCCTCGCGCACGAGGTCGGGCACGCGTCGCTCGACCTCGGCCTGCAGCGACGGCAGCAGGACGTGAGCATGGACGTCGGTGGTCATGCCGGTGCCGCCATCTTCTGCGCGATGCCGAAGATGAGTCCGCCAGCGTCAGCGTCGCGATCGTGCTCGAGCTGCCAGCGACCGAGCTGCACCGAGGCCTCGACGACGGCCTGCGCGCGAGGCAGGCGACGCGCGTGGAACTCGTCGAACAGCGAGTCGTCCACGGCATCCCCCGTCGTCAGCAGCTCGGTGAGCACGAAGGCGTCTTCGAGACCCTGCGCAGCGCCCTGGGCGATCGTGGGAGGGCAGGAGTGCGCGGCGTCGCCGATCACGATCACCCGCCCGCGGTTCCACGGCGCGGGCACGACGTGCTGGGTGAACCAGGTGTAGTTGGCGACGGCGCCCGCCTCGAGATCGGCGCGGATCGAGTTCCACGGACCGTCGTAGGCACGCGACGCCTCGAGCATGATCTGCGTGGCCTCCTCGCCGGAGACCCCGAAGCGATCCTGCGCGTCCTCCACGAGGAACGCGTACATCGTGTCCTCACCGGTCGGCGTGTACCCCGCGATGTACATGGGCCCGCCGTAGTAGAGCTCGGACCGTTCGACGTCGGCGGGGCGCGAGACGAACGCGCGCCAGATGCCCATCCCGGTCGGCTCCGGCTTGGTCTCGATCCCGACGAGGTCCCGCACGGCGGAGTGCAGCCCGTCCGCGCCGATCAGCAGGTCGTACTCGCCTGCCGACCCTCCGTTCACGACGACCTCGACGGAGTCGGGACCATGCTGCTCGACTCCGGTGACCTTCGCACCGAAGCGCACGTCGGCTCCGGCCGCGCGCGCGTGCTCGAGCAGGATGCTCGTCAGTTCGGCGCGGGGCATGCCCATAGCGGCCGGGTAGTCGGGGCCTCCGGTCTTGACGTCCGGCAGCGCCGCCACGATCGGGGCGCCGGGACCGGGTGCGCGCAGATTCAGTCCCTCGAACGGGAATCCCGCCGCGCGGATGTCGTCCCACGCGCCGAGCGCATCGAACACGCGCAGGGCGTTGCCCTGCAGTGAGATGCCGGACCCGAGGGTGGACGGCGCGTCCTTCGCCTCGAAGACGTCGACCTCGACGCCGGCTTTGGCGAGCTGGATGGCGGCGGCGAGTCCGGCGACGCCGGTGCCGGCGATCGCGACCTTGCGAACTGCGGTCATGAGCAGAACCTCTCTGTTCTGGGTGATCGTGCGGGTGTGAGTGGGCTAGAGGATGGCGACGGGGTTGACCGGCGAGCCGACGGCCCCCGTGATCGGGAGCGGCGGCGCCGACAGGAGGAAGTCCCACCGGCCGCGCTCGGCACAGGCCTCGGCGAGCTCGTCGAGGTTCCACATCTCGCCGATCGTCAGGCCGAGGTTCGGGATGACGACCTGGTGCAGCGGCTGGAAGGCCGGCACGTCGAACTCGTTCGGACGCACCTCGAACCCCCAGGTGTCGGTCGCGATGGCCGCGATCTCCGTGCGATGCAGCCACCCCGCGGTGGTCAGCGACAGTCCGGGCGCCGGTCCCCCGGCATAGTCACCCCAGCCCTCGCGGCGGGTGCGTGCGTACTGTCCGGTGCGGACCACGACGATGTCGCCGCGCCCCACGACGCTGGAAGCGCCCTGCGCGGCGATCGTCGCCTCGATATCCGCGACCGTGATGGCGTGACCGTCCGGCAGCTCACCGGTCTCGGGGAACAGGTGTCGGCCGACGTCCAGCAGCACCCCGCGCGAGACGATGACGGATGCCGCGTGCTCGATGCCCGTGACGAGGTCGCCCTCGCTGGTCACGACGTCGCCCGCCCGTCGCCCGTTCCAGGCGTTGCCGTGGTCGAAGATGTGGCCGAGGCCGTCCCACTGCGTCGAGCACTGCAGGGGCATCGCGATCACGTCGTCCGCCCCGCCGATGCCGTGCGGGAAACCCTGGTTGCCGCGCTCGGCGTCGACACCGGTGTCGGTCATGGTGTGCACCGGGTTGGTACGCCTGCGCCACCCCTTTTGCGGGCCGTCGGTGTCGAAGCGCTGCGAGAGCGAGACCACCCGGCCGGAGGACACGAGCGACGCGGCCTTCACCCGAACGGCGTCGTCGATGAAGTTGAGGGTGCCGAGCACGTCGTCGCTCCCCCAGCGCCCCCAGTTGCGATACGCCGTCGCCCGGGCCGCGATCTCGGACTCGGGGTCGGCGCGGTCGAGATCGGCCGGAGTCTCGGAGGGCATCCCCATCACGAGGCCCCGTCCGTCTTCTGGGCCACGCAGCGCACGACCTGGGTGCCGAGGTTGGCGATCGTGCCGGTCATGACGTCTCCGTCGCGGAGGAACCGCCGCCAGTGCTGGCCGTTGCCGGCAGGGCTGCCCGTCAGCAGCAGGTCACCGGGGTACAGCGGGTGGGTCTGCGACGCGGCCGAGAGCAGCGCCGGGATGTCGAACAGCAGATCGCTGGTCGATGCGTCCTGCATCGTCTGCCCGTTGAGGTCGAGGCGCACCGCCGCGTCACTCGCCGAGACGAACGGTGCCGGTACGAGGAACGGACCGGTCGGCAGGAATCCGGGTGCGTTCTTGGCCCGATACCAGTCGGTGCCGATCTCCTTCATGTCCTTGCGGAAGACCAGATCGCGGGTCGTCACGTCGTTCACGATCGTGTAGCCGGCGATGTGCTCCCAGGCGTCCTCGCGCGAGACCTGGAAGGCCTCCTTGCCGATCACGAGGGCGAGCTCGAGCTCCCAGTCGTGCACCTCGCTGTACGCGGGCAGCACGAGGGGGACGTCGTCCCCGACGACCGCGGCGGGCAGGCCGATGAAGAAGTAGGGCTCGCCGTTCGCCTTGCGGTCGTCCATCATGGTGGCGGCGAACTCCCGCGCCTCATCGGGCGTGCGATCGGAGTTCTGGGTCAGGCCGGCTGCGACGAGCTCGATGACGTGCTCGCGGTAGTTCGCGCCGGTCTGCAGCACCTGACGCGGCTCGACGGGAGCGGTGAGGGTGACCTCCGCGAGCGGGATCCACGGCCCGTCGCTCCGGGCGATCGCGTGCAGTCTGTCCCAGTCGGGGGCCGCGAGGAACTGGTTGAGCCCGTCGGCTCCGAGCTCCTCGGATGAGAGCGGGCGGATGCGCTCGCCGACCGCGAGGCCGAGACGCACGCGCCCGTCGTCGCGATAGCGCGCCAGTGCGAAGGGTGCGTCGGGTGCTGTTGTCGTCGTCGTCATCGTCGGTCGATCCTCTGTCGTTCAGTATGGCGTCACGGAGGTTCCGGGGCGGACGTCGACGTCCGCCCCGGACGGGCGCTCAGCCCTGGCCGTGCTTGGCGTACGGGTTGAAGAGCGCTTCCTTGATCTCGTCGGGCACGCCCTCCTCGGTGGCGGAGGGGCCGTCCGCCGGCGGGAACGACTCCGTCATCGACATCGGCATCGCGCCGTTGCGGTAGAAGTTGTTCGAGCCGAGCGAGGGCTTCCAGGTGTTCGCCTCCCAGTCCGGGACGTAGTTGCGGTAGCCGCCCGTGTTCAGCTCGATGCGCAGCGTCGACGGCTCGCGGTAGTAGAGGAACGTCTGCTCCCCGATGCCGTGGATGTTGGGGCCGTATTCGATCGGGATGCCGTTCTCCATCAGGGTGTCGGCGGCGATCAGCAGCTCTTCGCGGGTGTCGACCCAGAACGCGTAGTGGTTGACCCGACCGGCGCGCGTGGATCCGTCGAGCACGACGCCGAGGTCGTGCGACTTCTCGTTGGTCGTGAGCACCGAGAACACCGAGATCGGCGCCTCGTCGAGCACGGTGCGCGCCATGAAGCGGAAGCCGAGCACGTCGACGTACCAGGCGACGAAGGCGTCGACATCGCTCGTCGCCACCGTGACGTGGTCGAGCTGACGCGGTGCGCCGGCGATCTTGCTGCGCTTCTCGGGACGGTCGGGGTAGATCGAGGCGGCGTCCGTCGTCGACTGGTGGCGCTCGACGTCCCAGTGGAGGGTCATGTCGTGGCCGAAGGGACCGGTGAAGCGGTAGGCACGGCCGATCTTGAATCCGTCGATCCACTCGCCCTGGATCCCCGCGGCCTCGATGCGCTTCGCGGCTTCTTCGAGCGCCTCGGCGCTGGACGTGCGCCAGGCCATGGTCTCGAGAGACGGCTCGTCTCCGGGGACGACGACCACCGAGTAGGCGTAGTAGTCACCCCAGCAGCGCAGGTAGACGCGACCGTCGTCGCGGGCCACCTCGGTGAGACCGACCTGGGTCTTGTAGAACTCCACCGATGCCTCGACGTCCGGCGACGTGATCGCCACGTAGGACAGGTGGGAAAGCAGCTTGATCATCTTCGATCCTTTCGTGGGGGCTCTGGGACCTGCCCCGCGATCTACTTTTGTCGGATATCGGCTATTCAGGAATCCCGATGTGGCTATGCGCGGAATCAGCCTCGTTTATCCGTTCCCCACATCCCCTCAGCGAGCTGCACGTCGTGCCGGAACTCCCGGACATCCGCCGGAAGCGTGCCCTGCAGCGCTGCGTGGATCGCTCGACGGAGTGCGAGCCGCTCACCCGACTCATGCCGCCGAGGCAGGCGCAGCACGCCGTCGGCGCTGCTCGACTCCACGCTTCTCACATCGGTCGCCGCGTCGAGATCGACCTCGATGCGCGTCTCTCCGACGGCGAGTGCCCGGAGCCGCGGTCGCCCTCGGCCGACCAGCGCCGAGACCGTCAGCGCGGCCGCCGTTCCCGACGTCGGTTCCTCGAGCAGGGCGATCAGCCCGTGCGGCAGCGCCGCTGCCGTCCGCAGCACGAGATCGCCTCCGCCGAGCACCCGCAGCCAGCCGACCGCATCCCTCGTCAGTTCGCCCATCGCTGGCGCCGCTCCGGCTGCATCGACGGTCAGCTGACGCGCCGGGACGGCGACCGCCGCGTCGGCGACGACGTCGGCCCGCAGCCACGGACGGTCCAGCACCACCGGTGCGCCCTCGGCGACAGCCTCGAGATCGCCGATCTCCGCCGGATCCGTCGAGACCGGATTCCCGACGAGCACCGCGGCCGCGCCCCGGCGCACGGCCTCGACCGCCCGCCCCGGCCACCCCGAGGCGCCGTCGACCACGACGACCGCGCCGGAGGCCGTGGAGGTCGCACGCACTCGCAGCGGCAGCTCGGCGAGTGCCGCCGCATATCCGGCCGTCGCTCCGGTGACCCCGATCATCGCGTCATCCCCTCGCGCACGGCGGTGGCTGCGGCATCCGCCAGGTCGATCGCGTAGTGCGCATCGGCGAGCATCTCGTCGTACTCGACCGCGTCGGCGCCCGCGGCGAGCGACGCCATCGCCCGCCACTCGGCCAGATAGCCGTCATCGGGCAGCGGCGGGTACTCCGACACCCGGCCGTCGACATGGCGCACTCGTGCTCGCGCGCTGCCGTCGTGCACGAAAGCCGGAGGGAACTCGATGTCGATCAGATCGCGTCCGGTCGCGACCGAGAAGCGCCAGAGCGCCTCCGCCCCCTCGCGCAGCATCACCGCGGTGAGGCGGACGAGCACGTCGCCGGCGATGACTCCCACGCAGTACCCGATGGGGGCGACGGGACGCGCGAACACCACCCGATCGACACGCGGCGCGAGGTCTCGCAGCAGGGGGAGATCGTGGATGCCGAGGCCGAGGATCAGCTGCCGGACCACGGCCGAGGAGAACCCCGGATCCTTCCAGTCCGGCGCGGGTCGGGCAGGTGCGGCACCCGGCAGTGACTCCGTGACGACGTCGTGGTATCGGCCGTTCGGCGGCAGCGCGACGGTGATCGAGACCGCGCGCACCGGAGCCTGCTCGGCGGCGATGTGATGCCGAGCCCTGCCCCATGCCGGATCGAAGAGGTGATTCGTCCCGACGACGAGCGCCGTGCCGGCTCGACGGCATGCGTCCATCACGGCATCCGCGTCGTCTCTGGTGAGCGCGATGGGTTTCTCGCACAGGATCGCGCGCACGCCGGCGGCCACCGCATCGAGTATCTGAGCCGCATGCTGCTCAGGGGGCGAGCAGATCGCGACCACCTCGACCTCGGGATCGGCGAGAAGCGCCGCCGTGCCCGCTGAGTACCGCGCTCCTGTGCGCTCGGCGAGGGCCTCGGCTCGTCCGCTGCCGCCGTCGGCGATGTGCACGACGCGGAACAGCTCCGGGAGGCGATCGAGGGTGGGCAGATGCAGGGCCGACACCCCCGGGCCCGCTCCGATGACTCCGACGCCTCTCGTCATGGGATCGTTCCTCTCGGGAAGCATCAGGCCTCCATCGGCTTATGTTGAAACTGTACCTAAGTCTGTCCGCGCACGACAATAGATGACGCGATGAACGCGGAATCCGGCAGACCCTGTGTGAAAATCGGGTATGGCTAGTGAGTCCACCCTCCGATTCGGCGCGCAGACCGATGAGATGACGAGTCTCCTGCGCATCGTCAACCTCGTTCGCACGGGCGAGGCGGTGACCAGACCCGAGATCGGTCGCCTGACCGGACTGGGGCGAGGCGTCGTCGCCCAGCGGGTCGACCACGCGATCGAAGTCGGGTTCCTGCAGGACGGGGAGTTCGCGCCGTCGTCCGGCGGCAGAGCGCCACGCACGCTGCGCTTCCGGGCCGAACGCGGGCGAGTGATCGTCTGCGCGCTCGGAGCCCTGCACATCCACGTGGGTCTCGCCGACCTCGACGGCGCGATCCTCGCCGACTCGCATCGCGCCTGGGACATCGCCCGGGGACCCGAGGAGACCCTCGACGAGGCGATGTCGATGATCGACCGCCTGGTCGCGGAGGACGCCGCGCCCGGCACGCCCGTCTGGGCCATCACCGTCGGCGTTCCGGGCCCCGTGGACTTCACCTCCGGCCGCCCGGTCGCGCCGCCCATCATGCCCGGCTGGAACGGCTTCGACATCCGCACCCGGTTCGAGGAGCGCTTCGACGCCCCGACATGGGTCGACAACGACGTGAACATCCTCGCCTTCAGTGAGCGCGAGCGTCGCGAGAACGACAGCATCGACCTCATCTACTGCAAGATCGGCTCGGGAATCGGCGCCGGGCTCCTCTCTCGTGGGCGCGTGCATCGCGGCGCGAACGGCGCGGCCGGTGACATCGGTCACGTGCGCGTCCTCGACTCCGAAGAGCTGTGCCGGTGTGGCAAGGTCGGCTGCCTCGAGGCCGTGGCCGGGGGCTGGGCGCTCGTGCGCGACGCTCAGCGGGCGCTCGACGAGGGCGGCGGTGGAGCTCTGGCGAAGCGGGTCGCCGACGGAGAGGCAATCACGCCGGAGTCGATCTCCCGCGCCGCCGAGGGCGGCGACGCCCTCGCGATCTCCCTGATCCGCAAGTCCGCGCGGGTGGCGGGCGAATCGATCGCGACCCTGGTCAACGTGTTCAACCCGAGCATCATCGTGATCGGCGGCGCCGTGGCCGCCGCGGGCGAGCTCTTCCTGGCGGAGGTGCGGCAGCGGGTCTACGAGCTCTCCCTGCCTCTCGCGACGCGCGACCTGTCGATCGTGAACTCGCTCAACGACCAGCGCGAGCCCCTGCGCGGTGGCGCCGCGCTCGCTCGGGAAGAGCTGTTCGACGAGACCTTCCCCCGGTGGTTCGCCGACGGGGCGCCGACGGTCGCGCGCATCCACTCGGTGGACTGAGTCCCTCACTCTCGCACTTCTTCCTATTTCAGACATAAGCAGGTATGTTCTGAACTGAAGTCGAACGAGAGGCGTCGAAGATGATGCATGCCATGCCGGGCGAGTGCTCGGACGCCGCCGCAGACCACAGAGGCGCACCGTGCTCGACGCGCTGACGGCGAGTTCACTCGTCGAGGATGCGACCGGCGCTGTCCTCAGGCTCGCACTGCCGTGGATCCGGGCGCTGCCCCTCGCCGCCGTGCGAGACGTCGAGGTGCACATCGACGGCGTGCCGGTTCCGCACCTCCGTGTCGTTCTCGGTCAGCGCGACATCGCACCCGCCGACCTCGCGCACGAGGACGGCTGGTGGTTCGTGCAGGACCGGCTCGCGCTGCGGCTCGGACGGCGTCTCTCCGCGGGCACGCACTCGGTGCGGGTCTCCTTCCGTCTGGCCGTCCCCTACCTGCAGACGGGCCCGGACGGTCCTCTGATCCTTCCCTTCCACTTCGCCCGCGACCTCGACACCGTGACCCCGGGCGCCAGCGCCGATGCGGCACGCGACGTCGCCTGACCCGGAGACCGCACATGACGACCGCACTCCCCTCCGACTGGACGCTCTCTGCGAGCGCCTTCAACTGGTCCTCCGAGATCGTGCGTGCAGAGCGCACCGCTCCGGACATCGCGATCGGAATCGTGGCGGAGGGCATCGCCTCGGTCATCGAGGTCGAGCTGGGCCAGCTGTGGCGCTCCTATCCGGTGCCGACCGACGCCGAGGCCGAAGCGCTGCGCGAGTCGCTCGCCGCAGTGGGCGGTCGGGTGAGCATCGTCGGCGCGAGCATCGACGACTGGGACCTGCCTGCCCGACGGCGCAGCGACGCCGAGAGACTCGCGTTCCTGCTGCCTCAGCTGCGGGCCGCGCATCGACTGGGCGCCTCGGGACTCCGTCTGCCGATCGGACAGGCGGGTCCCGCGCTGCTGGCCGACCTGCTGCCGCACCTCCATGAGCTCGACCTCGTGCTGTTCGAAGAAGCGCAGGGCCGCCAGACCCCGTCGGCCCACACTGCGGACTACGACACCGTCGCGGCGATCGACGACTCTCGCGTTCGGCTGCTGATCGACATCAGCATGCTCATGCCGGCGCTGCCCACGACCTACCTCGAGCGCCTGAGCTCGGGCGGGATCCCGCTCGAGCTGATCTCCCGGCTCACCCACGACTGGCGCGAGGCCGAGACGCATGACGCCGTGATGGATCTGCTGCGGTCGGGCGGCGTGCCCGGTCCGGTGCACACGCTCTACATGGACATGCTCGTGCGCTTCGGGCGTTCGGATGCCGCGGAGCTGCGCGGCATCCTTCCCCTCGTCGGCGCCTTCCATCTGAAGTTCTGGGATCTGGACGACGCGGATCACCGCATCTCCGCGCCGATCCAGGCTCTGGGCGCCGAGCTGGCGGGGCGCGACTTCCGCGGCACCTTCACGAGCGAGTGGGGCGGGCTCGAATGGCTCGACGACGACGCGGCCGGGATGACCCGCGCACACCTGGCACTGGCCCGCACGGCGCTCGGGATCGGCGTCTCGTCGGCACGCGTCTGACCGGCGCACGAACACGGGCGCACGAACACGGCGCACGAACACGGCCTCGAGCCTCCTGATCGGAGGCTCGAGGCCGTCGCCTGTTCGAGGTCGCGGTCAGCCCTCGCGGTTGTAGTACGGCCAAGGCAGGAATCGACGGTCGCCGCGCCGATCCGGCCCCTCGAGGCTCACCTCGCCCGTGGCCGCCCACTCGACGCCGCGCGGGAACATCCTGATGAACTCGATGCGCCGGAACGTGTCGATGTCGTGACCGATGGTGATCGTGAAGCTGCGGCCCGAGCCGTAGTCGTTGATCCAGGCGATCGGCTGATCGGTGTTCATCCCGGGCAGCGCTGCGATGCCCTCCGCGGGAATCGCGACGGGATAGTGCGACATCGGCCAGACGGGCGCCTTCTCGTACGACTCGAGATCGTCGAAGGTCGTCAGCAGAACCTGCGCACCCTCATACAGCTCGACCCCGACGAGGATGTCGTCGCCCGTCACGGTCCACGTCTCAGTGATGCCGTCGGTGATCGCGTGACGTGGCTCCGTCGTGCGCAGCAGCGCCTCACCCCACGGACGGGGACGGATGCCGGTCGGCACGCTGAGCTTCGCACCGCGCATGACGTTGTACTCCTCCGGGTAGCCCCAGTCATCCTCCTGCACCGCCGAGCCGTGGAACCACACGATGCCCTTGCCCCGGTCGTGCACGAATCGCAGCAGCGCGGCATCCGTCTCCGGCCCGAAGCCGACGGCCCTGTCGTGGTAGCCGTCCCGCCCCTCGAAGACGACGATGATCACGTCGTATTTGTCGATGATCTCGGCGCCGAGGCCGCGCGGATCTTCGATCACGCGCACGCGGAAGCGCCCGGTGTCTTCGAGCAGCGTCGTCAGCCACTGATTGTGGGTGCGGAAGCTGCGGTGCTCGTTGTCGTGCTCGATCGTCATGTGCCCCGAGAGGATGAGCACGTTCAGAACGTCGGCCATCAGGCGGTCTCGTCGACCTTCGAGGAGAACGCCGAGTCGAAGGCGGCATCCGGAGGCGTGATCGCGGCGAGCCCGCGAACGAACGCGAGCGCCTCCGGTGCGCCGTGCAGGCGGTCCATGCCGGCGTCCTCCCACTCCACGCTCGTCGGGCCGGTGTAGCCGATCGCGTTGAGCGCACGGAACAGCGGCTCCCACTTCACGGCCCCGTGGCCGGTCGACACGAACGTCCAGCCGCGGCGCGGGTTGGCCCACGCGAGGTGCGAGCCCAGCACGCCGTTACGGCCGTCGAGGTTGGTGATCGACTCCTTCACGTGGACGTGGAAGATGTGCTCGGCGAAGTCGAGCACGAACGCGACGGAGTCCAGCTGCTGCCAGACGAAGTGCGAAGGATCGAAGTTGAACCCGAAGCTCTTGCGATGCCCGATCGCGTCGAGGGTCGCCTTCGCGGTCCAGTAGTCGTAGGCGATCTCCGAGGGGTGCACCTCGAGAGCGAAGCGCACCCCGACCTCCTCGAACACATCGAGGATCGGATTCCAGCGGTCGGCGAAGTCGCGGTATCCGGCGGCGATGAACTCGTCGGATGCCGGGGGGAACATCGCCACGGCCTTCCAGATGCTCGATCCCGTGAAGCCGTTCACCGTGGCGACGCCGAGCTTCGCCGCGAACCGGGCGGTGTCCTTCAGATCCTCCGCGGCCCGCTGACGCACGCCCTCGGGGTCTCCGTCACCCCAGACCCGGTCCGACAGGATGTCGCGGTGGCGCACGTCGATCGGATCGTCGCACACCGCCTGCCCGGTGAGATGGTTCGAGATCGCCCATACCCCGAGGCCGTTGCGCTCGAGGATGTCGCGACGACTCTGCACATAGGCGTCGTCGTCCCAGCGGGAGACATCGATGTGATCACCCCAGCAGGCGATCTCGAGTCCGTCGTACCCCCACTCCCCCGCCAGGCGCGCGACCTCCTCGAACGGGAGGTCGGCCCACTGACCGGTGAACAGCGTGATCGGACGTGCCATGAACGACTCCTTCGTAGAACGGATGGCGATGTGTGACTGCGGTGGGTGGAGGACTCAGCGGATGCCGACCGGCGCCTCGGTGCGCACGCGCACCCAGGCCGCATCGTCTGCCGCGCTGCGCTCGACCGCATCGAGCACCCGCTGGACTCCGAGGCCCTCCTCGAAGCTCGGATGCGGCGCGGTGCCGTCGTGGATCCCGCGCACCAGATCGACCACCTGATGCGTGAAGCCGTGCTCGTAGCCGAGCATGTGGCCCGCGGGCCACCACGCGGCGACGTAGGGGTGCGCCGCCTCGGTGACGATGATCTTCGTGAAGCCCTGTCGGTCGTCGGGAAGGGTGCGGTCGTAGAACTGCAGACTGTTGAGGTCCTCCAGGTCGAACGCCAGTGCGCCCCGGTCTCCCGACACCTCGATCGTCAGCGCGTTCTTGCGGCCGGTCGCGAAGCGCGTGGCCTCGAAAGAGGCCAGCGCCCCTCCCGAGAGCCGGCCGGTGAACAGCGCGAGATCGTCGACGGTGACGTCGCCGTAGCCCGCCCCGGCAGTGCCGGACAGCCCGGATCCCCCCGCGCTCAGCGGACGTCGAGACACGATCGTCTCGGTGACGCCGGTCACGGCCTCCACCGTCTGCCCCGTGACGAACTGCGTGAGGTCGATGATGTGGGCGCCGATGTCTCCCAGCGCCCCGGAACCCGCGTGCTCCTTCTGCAGACGCCAGGCGAGCGGCATCTCGGGGTCGACGAGCCAGTCCTGCCGGTAGGCGGCCCGCACCTGCTGCACGCGCCCGATCACCCCCTCCGCGATCAGATCGCGCAGGAAGGTGGCAGCGGGGACGCGCCGATAGGTGAAGCCGACCATCGAGACCACGCCGTGCTCGGCCGCGCGTGCGGCGGCATCCGTCATCGCCTCAGCCTCCTCGACCGTGTTGGCGAGGGGCTTCTCGCAGAGCACGTGCTTGCCCGCATCGAGCGCGGCGATCGCGATCTCGGCGTGCGAGTCACCGGGCGTGACGATGTCGACGATGTCGATGTCGGGCCGGGCGATGACCTCGCGCCAGTCCGTCGACGTCTCGGCCCACCCCCACTGCTCGGCGGCTCGCTGCACGGAGTCGGCCGTGCGACCGACGAGAACCGCCATCTCCACGTCATCAGGCAGGTCGAACATCCGCGGCGCCTGACGCCAACCCACCGAGTGGGCCGCGCCCATGAAGCCGTGGCCGATCATCGCGACACGCAGCGCGCGGCCGGTCGCCGGCTCTCGGGTCATGCGAGCACGACCTCGCGCTGCACCGGGACGCGGTTGGTGACGTAGCGCCCGGGGCCGCCGTCGACGCCCGGCACGATCTGCATGTAGAGCAGACGCATGGTCAGCACGACCTCGACGGTGAGGGCGTCGCCCGCCTGCGGCACCGGGTCGAGGTCGATGAGGACCTCAGGGCGCTCGGCGACGAACCACAGCGTCTCGTGCTGCTCGGGCAGCTCATCGACGCGGTAGGTGCGCCCCTCGAGCTCGAACCGCAGCGACTCGGTCGGGATATCGACGCCGTTCACACGGGCGGCGACGCCGTCGACGGCCGACAGCCAGAGGCTGCGGTACCAGGGCAGCTGCACCGCGACGGCGATGCCGGTGTCGGTGCGGCGGACGTCCTTCTCGGAGAACAGGGAGTTGTGAGTGGCCATGAGTGTCTCCGATTCAGACCGCGACTGCGGTCTCTTCGATCGCACGACGCATGAGGTCGTGCTGCTTCTTGACGAGGTCGATGGGGTCGCTCTCGCCGAGGTCCGAGAACGCGTGACCCTCCCACTCGCTCGAGAGGTACCCCTGGTATCCGCCCTCGACGAACTGGCGCACGATGCGGGGGATGTCCATCGCGGGCTCCTCCCCGTCGGGGCCGATGTCGTAGAACTTGGCGTGCACGTGGAAGATCTGCGGCATGATGTCGAGCCATTCCTCCGGCGGCACAAGGCCGTGCATGTTGAACGCCAGGCGCGTGAAGGGTCCGAGGCGCGCGAAGTCGAAGTTCTCCGACGTCAGGAAGTCCTCGAACTTCTGATTGCGCACGTGCATGGGCGTCGGCTCATGCCAGATCTCGTCCATGACGGCGAAGTACTCCTCGGGCATGCCCATCTGCCGCATGGTGCGCAGAAGGGTGGGCGAGAGCGAGTGCATGGTCGACGAGAAGTCGGCGGTGAAGCCCAGTCGATCGGACTGCAGCTCGTCGTACATCTCGCGCATCTGCAGCACCTGCGGGTTGTTCGGACCCGACGGCGCATGGATCTCGTAGCCGAGCTTCTGGTCGTACTTCTCCGCCAACGGCAGCAGACTGCGCAGCAGCTCCTTGCCGTGCGAGCGGATGACGACCTTCTTGAAGCCGAGCGTGTGCGCGGTCTTGAGCTGTCGGGCCAGGAAGTCGTGCTCCTCGTCGGGGGTCATGTCGCGATCCTTGCGGCGGCCCATGTCGAGGTTCGTGCCGATCGCACTCGGCTCGAACCCGTAGCGGTCCATGCTGTCGCGCCAGAGCCGCACGAAGTCGTCGTCGACATCGGGGTAGGTGCGCAGCATCTGCGCGATGTTGAACTCGATCCCGGGGCCCAGGCCGTGGTCTGCGGCGGCCTTGATGAGCGTCTCGGGGGTGTAGAGCCCCGCGGCGAACTCGGAGGTGAGCGAGTAGAGCGTGATGCCCAGCTTGATGCCGGTGCCGGCGATTCCGTCGGTCATGCGCGGAGTCCCTTCGTGAGAGCGTGCGGGAGGTGGGCGGCGAGCGCGCGGTGCGCCTCGGCCGCGTCGGTGATCATGCGGCTGCCGGCGTTCTCGGCCGCGGAGCGCTGAACGGCCTGCTCGCCGGCGATGATCTCGAACGGGCTCTGCCAGTGGTTCCAGTGCCAGCCCTCGTATTCGCTCGACACGGCACCGGAGTAGCCGTTCTCTAAGAGCAGCGTGATGAGGTCGCGCACCGGCACCGACGGCTCTTCGCCGTTCTCGTCGATTCCGAAGAACTTGCCGTGCACGTGCTTCACCCACGGCATGATCTCGAGCCAGTCGTCGACGCGCGCGGGTCCGAACAGGCCGGTGCCGTTGATGCCGAAGTCGATGCCGAGGTCGGGTCGACCGTTCTGGGCGGCGAGTCCGATGAAGGATCCGAAGCGCTGCCCGTGCACCGCCTGATCCGCCGGCGGGCCCTGCTCGTAGTAGGTGTTCCACAGGTCGACGACCTTGCCCAGCAGCTCCTCCGACGCACCACGCCGGCGGTAGGCCTCGATGAGCGAGGGCGCGAAGCCCGAGACCGTGGCGCCCCAGTCCATGGTGAATCCGAGGAAGGGCGATCCGACCTTCTCGTAGCGGTCGCGGAGCGCCAGGATGCGCGGATGCGAGGCGTACTGATCGGCATGCACCTCGAGGGCGAGCGTCACCCCGTGCTCCTCGGCGATCGGCGCGAGCGCCTCCATCGAGTCCGGGGTGATCGAGATCTGCACGCGGGCGATCGGGAAGCCGAGCTTCGCCGCCGCCTTGATCTGCAGGGTCATGTAGTCGATGAGCTCGTCCTGCGTCAGCAGACGATCGCGATGGATGCCGATGTCGGCGTTCACGGCGAGCGAGGTGGTGACCAGGCCGACCTCGTCGATCAGGTCGCGGAACCACCCGGCGAAGGAGTCCTCGATGTGCGGGAAGCCGCGGAAGCTTGAGAAGCCGATGATCTCGAGACCGGGCCCGTAGCCCTCGTCCGCCACCTTGCGGATCAGCTGCTCGAGGTCGTATTCGCGACCGTGGAAGGCGCGGGTGAAGCTGTACAGTGTGACGCCCTGGATGGGTGTGCCCTGAGCGGTCATGCCGCCACCTCCTGTGCCTGACGCGCGGTCATGGTCTTGGTGTCGTGCTCTTCGATGTGCAGCGTCTCGGTGTCCGAGATGATGATGTAGGGGATGTACAGCGTCAGGTCGACCCGCACCTCGTGCTCGTCGTCCGCCGTGATCGGCAGGTCGCCCGAGAGCACCGCCGAGTCGACGGGGAACCACCACTCCCCCGTCTCATCGAGGAGCTCGTCGAAGCGGAACTCCCGACCGTTCATGCGCCAGCGCAGCGAGTCGGACGGCGCCTCGACGCCGTCGATGGTGAGCGTCGCTCCGGCGATGCAGCTGCCGGGCAGAGCGCGGTACCAGGGGAGGCGCACCTCCACCGACGCGCGTGTGCCGTCGACGGCGAGCGTGCCTTGTTCGATGATGCGATCGGGGATCACGTGCTTCTCCTTGACTACTTTGTCTTGATTTAAACAGACTAATGTCGTTTTCCTGCATAAGCAAGAGTCAGCGCAGAGATCCGGCGATCTTCCTCGCTCCGCGCACGGCGAGAGCGACCGAGGTCAGCGTCGGATTGCAGGCCGTCGACGTGGGGATCACGTTGTTCCCCGCGACGAAGAGGCCGGGGATGCCCCACACCTCGCTGTCCGGCGAGCAGACGCTGCGACCATCGTCGGTCTGGCCCATGCGCGTGCTGCCCTGATAGTGCAGCGAGGCCCCGGCCGGCATCGTGAACGGACGCTCGTCGAGAGGGTCCCCCACAGCGCGACCCAGGCGCACGATCTCCTCACGGGCACGATCCATCACCGCGTGATCGTGCGGCGTGAGCGTGTAGTGGATGGTCATGGCCGGCATCCCGTAGCCGTCGACGACATCGTCCGAGAACTCGACGCGGTCGTCCCACTGCAGGTCCTTGGCACAGAACAGGCCAAGACCGACGATCGAGCCGGGGACGATCGGATCGTCCTCTGCGAGCGGCACCGGCGAGGCGTCGAGCTGCATGATCTGGCCGTGGAACGGCATCGCATCGGTGAACGGCACCCAGGTGACGCCGCTCTGCTCGCTCAACGCGCCCGACGCTGCGACAGCATCCTCGGACCCGGCGTGCACGTCACGCAGACGCGCGGCGAACACGACCTGCGTCTGGTCGTTCAGCATGCGCCCGAGTGCTTCCGGACGGATTCCCGACGCCCACAGCACCTGCGGGGTGCGCAGTCCGTCGGCGGCGACGACCACGCACCGGGCGGCGACCGACTGCAGCGTTCCGCTGCGCAGATCACGGACCTCGACCCCCGACGCGGCGCCGCCCTCGGTCAGCACGCGTGTGACAAGCGACTCGTCGTAGAGGGTGAAGCGCGGATTCGTCCGCGTCGCGTCACCGAACACGACGTCCGACCCCGACCACACCAGGCGACCGTCGTCGCGGCGATGCACGGCCAGCGGCATCCGCTGCGCCCGATGGGCGTGGTCGCGGTCCGCGTCGACCGCGGCGGAGAGCCGTTCCCGCACGATGGTCGCGAAGGGCGACGAGTCGAACGCGTCGGTCGTCACCCCCAGCAGTCTCTCCGCCTCGGCGAGCAGCTCGTCGAGATCGGGCAGGAAGTCGATGCGCTCGCTGTCGTTGGGCCGAGGGCACGCGGCGGTCCAGTGCGCGCCCATGCCGCCGACGTTGCTCGAGAAGGCGGCGACGGGCATGCCGTCCTCGCCCTCGACGCGATAGCCGTCGGGCAGCAGGTAGGTTCCGGCACGTCCGCGGCGCTGCCCCGACTTGGCCGCACCGGGATCGGAGATCGTCGCCGCGCGCTCGCCCGGCCCCTCAGACCGCGCCTGGGCGAGAGCCCGCTGCTCGGCATCCTCGATGTTCTTCACGTGGGATCCAGGGGGATCCGACACGGTCGGCCCGACCTCGAACATCGCTATCGAGACGTCCGGTGCCAGCTCGCTCAGGATGCGCGCGTAGGCGGCGCCGTTGGGCCCGCTGCCGACGATGACGACGTCGACCGATGCGGGGTAGTCACGCGGGTTCATGCTGCCGCCGCGACCTCTCGGATGAGTCGGACCGACTCCTCGGAGGCGGTCTGCGGGTAGTACTCCAGGCCGATCGGCCCGTCGTATCCGGAGGCCCGGAGGATGCCGAAGCGCTCCGCCCAGTCGAGCGACCCGGTGCCGGGCTCCCCCCGACCGGGCGCGTCGGCGAGCTGCACGTACTTGATGACGTCGCCCGCGTTCTCCAGCTCGGCGGCCATGTCCTCCCCCTCGACCGCCGAGTGGTAGATGTCGTAGAGCACCCCGAAATCGGGCGAGTCGACGCCTCGGGCGACGTAGACGGCCTCGGCCGTCCGATCGAGCAGCGAGCCCGGGTGGTCGACGCGCACGTTCACCGGCTCCAGCACGAGGGTGACCCCCGACCCGTCGATCTGCGCGATCGCCTTCTGATAGATCTCGATCAGCTTGTCGAGCTGCACCTGGCGCTTCCAGCCGCCGAAACCGGTGCCGCTGCCCACCACGAGGCGCGGCGTGCCCAGCTCCCTGGCGATGTCGACGCCCTCGTCGAGCTTGCGGAAGAACTCGGTGTGGTCCCACGGCGGGATCATGAACTGCGTGCGGGGCTCGGCCAGCTGAGCGGTCAGCTGCACGCCGGTCTCTTCGAGCGCTGCCTTGAGTGCGGGGATGTCCTTCGGGGTGGCGGGGGCGTCGACTCCGGTCGGCCCCCACATCTCGACGGCGGTGAATCCCGCGGCTGCGGCGGCCCTCACCCGGTCGTGGTAGTCGCCGGCCTCGGTGAAGAGGAGCTCGATATTGGGCGCAAGAAGGTACATGATGCTCGTTTCTCGACGGGACGTCGGTGCACAGGAGGCGGTGAGAGGGGTCGGTGGAGGACGGCGAGTGCCGGAGCACCGCCGAGCGGTCAGCCTTTGAGTCCGCCCGCGAAGCCCTGGATGAAGCGCTTCTGGGCGAAGAGGTAGAACACGAGGATCGGGATCATCGACACGATGACGATCGCGAAGATCTTGTTCCACGACGAGACGAGCGAGCCGATGTAGTAGTACATCGCGACCGGGAGGGTCTGGTTCGCGGAGCCGCCGAGGAAGATCAGCGAGGTGAAGAAGTCGTTCCAGACGATCAGCCCCGCGAGGATCGCGACCGTTCCCGTGGCCGGCGACATCAGCGGCAGCACGATGCGGAAGAAGATCTGCGTGCGCGACGCTCCGTCGATCGTCGCGGCCTCCTCGTACTCGGTGCCGAGACTGCGGAAGAAGCCGGCGTAGAGGAAGATCGACAGCGGCAGCAGCATCCCGGTGTAGAGGATGACCATCCCCCAGAGCGATCCGGTGAGGCCGAGCGTGCGGGCGCCGATGTACAGGGGCACGGTGCCGAGCTGGGTCGGCAGCACGATCGCGATGAGGAACAGCATGTAGGCGGTGCGGCTCCATCGGCGGGTGCTGCGGGAGATCACGTAGCCGGTGATCGCTCCGAGCAGCACGAGGCACAGGATGCTCCCCGCGGTGATGATGATGCTGTTCACCAGCCCGAGCACGACGTTCGAGTTTCCCTGAGCGGTCAGCACCTCGACGAAGTTGCCGAGGTCGGGGCTGGTCGGAGGCGCGAGGTTCGACGAGGTGATGACCTCCTGGTCGGACTTCAGCGCCGTGGTGATCAGGAAGTAGAAGGGGGCCAGGAAGACGATCGCGATGATCCAGATGAGGACCTCGCGCAGCGCGGTGAATTTCGTGTAGCGGAACATGTCAGTCCTCCTCGGGGCGACCGTTGGTCAGACGCTGCTGGATGATGGCGAACACCAGGATGATCACGGTGAGCAGCAGCGCGAGCGCGGCACCGTATCCGAAGTTGCCGAGGGCGAACGACTCCTTGTAGACCTGCGTCGCGAGCGTCTCGGTCGCGCCCGCGGGTCCCCCGCCGGTCATCGCCATGATCTGGTCGAAGATGCGGAGCCCGTTGACGAGACCGAGTGTCGTCGCGATCGCGACGGCGGGGCGGATCGACGGCAGCGTGACGTGCCAGAAGCGCTGCCACAGGTTGGCGCCGTCGATCGCGGCGGCCTCTTCGATCTCGACGGGCACCGCGGCGAGGCCCGCCATGTAGATGACCATCGCGAAGCCGATGTTCTGCCAGACGACCACCACGAGGATCGTCCAGATCGCCCACATCGGGTCGGCGACCCAGGCACGGGCGAACTCGTCGAGTCCCAGTGCCCGGAGGAACGCGTTGATCGGCCCGTTGTAGTCGAAGATGAACTTCCACACATAGGCGACCGCGAGCGGGCTGAGCACGACCGGCATGAAGAAGAGCACGCGGAGCGCGTAGCGGGTCTTCAGGCCTCGGTTCAGCCCCAGAGCCAGCGCGAGGCCGGCGATGTTGCTGAGGATCACCGACACGAACGCGAGGAAGAGCGTGTTGCCGAGGGAGCCGATCTGCGTCGGATCGCCGAAGATCTTCACGAAGTTGTCGAACCCGATCCAGGCGAACGTGCCGATTCCCGACCAGTCCGTGAAGGCGAAGAAGCCGCCGATCGTCGTGGCCACGTAGTGCACCGCGAGCACGAGGATGATCCCGGGAAGCGCCCACCACCAGTGGCCGAACTTCAGCAGACCGGGCCTGCGCGGAGCGGGCGGGCGGCGGCGTCCGTTCTGCGAGCTCTTCGGCACGATCACCAGCTCGGTCTCGGACTCTGTCCTCAGGCTCATGATTCCCTCATGTTCGTACGTCGTCGTGCGAGTTATGGGAGCGGCCGTCCGGGTGCGCGTGCGCGACCCGGACGGCCCTCGTCGTCAGTCGCCCCAGGCGTTGTCCATGTCCTGGAGCACCTGGTCGATCGTCTTCTGCCCGGTGAGCAGTCCCTGGACGCCGACCTGCAGCGCCTCGTAGACCGACGGGTTGGGCCAGATGTTGTTCGGCAGCGTGGCGTACGAGCCGTCTGCGATGAGGTCGACCACCGGCGAGTAGATGGTGTCCGAGAGGTCGAGGTTCTCGTAGCCCGAGATGGGCAGCAGGCCGGACTTCTCGTAGTACAGCTCCTGAGCCTCGTCTGTGGCGAGCCACTCGACGAACTCCTCCGCCGCGGGCTTCATCTTCGACGCCGCGTTGATCGAGATCGTGTAGTTCGAGCTGGCGAGGATGTACGGGTCTCCGCCATCCGCGGCCGGGAAGGGCTGCACCTTGAAGTCGGCCTCCGCCGGAGCGGCCGTCGCGATCTCGACCGCCGACCCCGAGGGGATGAAGCTGCCGACCGAGGTGCCCTGGGCGAGACCGTTGGTGATGGCGTCGAAGCCGCCGCCCTCGGCGCCGGGCTGGAAGCAGCCGCCGTCCTTCAGATCGATGAGGGTCTGGAGGGTGTCCTTCCACCCGTCGGACTCGGCGAACGTCGTGTCGCCGTCGGCGCGCTTGGTGTTCCAGTCGGGGTCTTCGGCGTAGACGCGCGTGGCCGCGATGCCCTGGGCGGTGAGTCCCGCGTTCGGTCCGGCGGCACCCGCGAGGGCCAGCAGCGACTTGCCGTCGGCCGAGAGGGCGTCGCAGGCCGCGTAGAGCGACTCCTCGTCGGTCGGGAACTCGTCCAGTCCGTTCATCGCGGCCGTGCCCATGCTGGCGACGACCGCCGCGATGGTGAAGTCCATCGGCTGGCCGTAGGTCTCGCCGTCGATCTCGAAGATCGGCTCGCTTCCCGCCGGCACGAGGCCCGTTGCGGTGTCGCCCAGCGGCTCGAGGAATCCTGCCTCGGCCAGCGGGATGAGACCGCGCGCATCGCCCGAGCCGGGAGTCGTCTGGATGACGTCCGAGGCGTTGCCGGCCTGCAGCTGGGTGCGGATGGTCTCGCCGTACTTGTCGTTCGGCGTCGGGTTGAGCGTGATCTTCACGTCGGGGTTCGCGTCCATGTACGCCTTGGCGAGGGACTCGTACGGGCTCTCGAGGTTGTTCGAGGTCGCGAAGGTGAAGCTGAATGCCTGGTCTCCGTCGGAGTCGCCGGTGCCGCCTGCGGGGGCGGATCCGGAGCATCCGGCGAGGATGACGATGCCCGCTGTCGCCGCGGCGAGAACGCCTGTGCGGAGGACGCGAGATCGAGAGTGCTGTGACATGTCCAGCCTTTCTGACTACGTTGTCGGGGACTCAGGGGCCTGAGTCCTGTGCTGTTCTGCCAGTATCGACCCGATTGGTCAGAAACACACATAAGTACTTTGGATGCATCGCATAAGTCCGCCTGAACGGGGCCGGGAACCCATCCAGCGCACCGATGGTCGCCCCCGGCCGGATAGATTCGGTCGATAGGATGGGGCAACGCAACCCGATGCCGAAGGATCACACTGTGGTGACCGACCATGCCCTGCTGTCCCGACTCGACCTCAATCTGCTCGTGTCGCTCGACGCTCTGCTCACCGAGCGCAGCGTCACTAGGGCGGCGGAACGGCTGCACCTCAGCCAGCCCGCTCTGAGCGCCTCGCTGTCACGCCTGCGGACCCACTTCAACGACCAGATCCTCGCTCGACGCGGCAACACGTACGAGCTGACGCCGTTCGCCCTGCGTCTGGCCGAGCACACCACGACCGCCCTCGAAGCCGCCAGACGCGTGTTCGAGAGCCAGGCGACCTGGACCCCCGCCGAGTCGACGCGTGAGTTCTCGATCTACGGGTCCGACTACGGCTTCGCCACCATCGGCGCCGTGGTCTCGCGTTTGGCCGCCGAGCGCGGGCTCGGGGTGCGCTTCCGGTTCATGCTGCACAATCCCACCGTGGTCGAGGACGCACCGAATCGGCTGCGTTCCGTGGACGGGATGATCATCCCCCACGGGTTCCTCTCGGACCTGGCCTACGCCGACCTCTGGCGCGACGAATGGGTGGCCCTCGTCGCCGACGGCGAGCACGGCATCGACGGCGACTTGACGATGGAGCACCTCGCCGAACGCCCCTACGTGATGACCTACCAGTCGCGCACCGCGTTCACCTCGGCGAGCCGGCAGATCCAGCAGCTCGGCGTCGAACCGCGCGTCGACGCCGTCGTCGAGAGCTTCCTCGCCCTCCCCCTCTACGTGGCGGGCACGCGTCGCATCGGCCTGATCCAGCGGGCGCTCGCGCCCCTCGCCGCACGGCTCGGCGGCGTGCGGATCGTCGAGCTCCCCTTCGAGCCCACTCCGCTCGTGCACGCGCTGTGGTGGCATCCGGTGCATGCTCGCGACCCCGAGCACGCATGGATGGTGGAGCTCTTCCAGGAGGCGGGACGCATCGTGGAGTCCGGCGCTCACGCCGACGACTGACCGCGCCCGCAGCGCGTCAGACGACGGCCGTGACGCTGCGCATGCTCTCCCGGATCAGGTCGTGCTGGCGACGCACGAGGATGAGCGGATCCACCTCACCGAGCTCGGCGAAGGCATGGCCCTCCCACTCGCTCGACCAGTAGCCCCGGTAGCCGCCCTCGACGAACACCCGCACGAGCTCGGGATAGTCGATCGCCGGCTCCTGTCCCTGCTCGTCGATGTCATAGAACTTCGCATGCACATGGGTGATCTGCGGCATGATGTCGGCCCATTCGGACGGCGCGACGTGTCCGTGCATGTTGAAGGCGAGGTGCGCGAAGGATCCCAGCCGACCCGGGTCGAAGTCGCGTCCGCGGAGGTAGCCGATGAACTCCTCCTGGCGCTCGCGCATCGTGGCGTCGGTCGCCCAGATCTCCTGCAGTCGTCCGACCGCCTCGTCATCGAGACCCGCTCGTCGCACCGCTCGGAGCAGGGTCGGAGACATCGAGTGCATGGTCGACGAGAAGTCGGCCACGAACCCGAGCAGCGGGGAGTCGAGCTCGGCATACGTCTCGCGCACGCGGAGGATCGATTCGGAGTTCGGACCCATCGGCGCATGGATCTCGTACGCGAGCTGGAGCTCGAGCCGCTCGGCCACCGGAAGCAGCCGCCGCAGCAGCTCGGGCTTCGCGCTCTGGATGCGCACGAGCGGGAAGCCGAGCTTCTTGGCCCCCTCGAACAGGAGCTCGCTGAACTCGAACTCCTCGTCGGGCGTCATGTCGCGATCGCGCCGGCGGCCCATGTCGAGGTTGGCGCCGAACGAGCTCGCGTCGAACCCGTGGCGATCGAACGCCGCACGCCAGGTGCGCAGGAAGTCGTCGGAGACCACGGGATACGTGGGCACCATCTGCGACGCGACGATCTCGATGCCGGGGCCGATGCCCAGCTCTGCGACGCGATCGAGAAGGCCGTCGAAGTCGAACCAGCCGGCGCGGAACTCCGCACTGGCGGAGTACAGCGTCAGCCCGAGGCGGAAGGGGTCGGACTCGGTGGCCGGCGGTGGTGGCGCGGCCTCGGAGACGAGCGCGGGCGCGGCATCCGGCCCCTGCCTGACGGTCAGGTCGAGCGACTGCCGCACGACGTTGGGCACGTACATCCCCGGGCCGCCGTCCGCGCCGGGCGCGATCTGCATGTACGGCAGCCGCAGGTCGCCGGCGATGCCGATGCGATGCGCCTCGCCGAGGGCGAGCGGCCGGTCACGACGCACCACGAGCAGCGGATGCTGCTGCAGGAACCAGAGCGTCTCACTCTGCTCCGGCAGCTCGTCGATCCGATAGGTGCGACCGTCGAGTTCGACGCGCAGATCCTCAGGGGGCACCTCCTCTCCGTCCACCGTGACGGAGATCGTGCTGACCGACGACAGCCAGAGGCTGCGGTACCAGGGCAGGGTGAGGGCGAGGGCGACGCCGTCGGGGTGCGCGCGCAGGCTGTCCTGCTGGATGAGTCCGTTGGGCATGATGCGTCCTTCGTGAGATGTCAGTCGAGCCCTGCGACGACACGTCGCAGAAGGGAGTGCTGGCGGCGGATCTGCTCGATCGAGCGCCAGGGGTCACGGACGCCCTCGTACTCGCTGGAGAGGTAGCCCGTGTACCCGGAGTCCTTCAGCGCCCGCAGCACCGGCTCCCACGGGATCTGCTGATCGTCGAGGTTCTCGTCGATGTCGTGGAACTTCGCCTGGATGAACACGACGTACTTAGCGATGTCGGCGATGTCGGCGGGGTCGACGGCGATGCCGTCCATGAAGGCGGGACGCTGGCCCGGCAGCTCACCGGGGCGCAGCGCGATCGGTCGGTCCTGGAAGATGCCGGTGTCGAGCAGCAGGCCGAAGTGCGCCGTTCCCGTGCGCTCGATGAGGTCGATGTAGTCGTCGACGACCTCATGCTTGATGGGCGTGGGCGAGTGGATCTCGGGACAGATGATCACGTCGAGCTCGGCCGCGAGGTCGAGCGATCGTTCCACCGATTCGGTCCATGCCGGATGCGGCACCAGATCGCTCGACACGACGCCGATCTTCGGGCGCACGAATCGGAAGCCGAGCTGCTTCGCGAGTCGCAGGTCTCGCTGCAGGATCTCGGCGCCCTCCGCACCGGTCAGGTCACGGGCGTTGCGGCCGCTCGAGTGCAGTCGCGTGTCGATCCAGGATCCGTAGTTCGTCGGCTCGAGGCGATACGTGTCGAGCAGCTCGAACCAGCGATCGAGCCAGGCCGTCGAGGGGGTCGGGTAGCCGGCGACGTGCCCTTCGCCGAGGATCTCGATGCCCGTGGCGCCGACGTCGGCGACGTGGCGGAAGGCGGTCTCGAGGTCGAGCACGGTGCCGAAGTCGGTCATGTAGCTGTAGAGCGAGACGCCGTACTGGAACGGGCCGCCGTCTCTGTCGGAGGTGAGGGTGATGTGCCGCGTCTCGCGGTAGGTCGACGGCTGGTGCTCGATCGGGATGTACGACATCCGCAGACGCAGTTCGATCGACACCTCGTGGATGCCGTCCGGAAGCCCGCCGGCGAGCGGCACGGTCACGACCGCGGCCTCCTCGAGCGGCCAGCGCACCCCGTCGCCGTCCCACAGCTGCTGCAGCGTGTACGTCGCACCGCCGAGCGTCCACAGTGGCACCTCGGCAGGGACATCGACGACATCGCCCACCCGCACGGCGACCCCGTCGATCAACGACGCGGACATGCCGCGATACGACGGCATGCGGAGCCTGATCTGGAATCCGGTCGTCGCTCCGCTCTCATCGCTGACGTTGCGGAAGCCGGTGGCCTGGAGGATGTCTCGTTCGAGCAGCATCGGAACTGGGTCTCCTTGTCGTGCCGCGTCGTCGCGACAGGACGAATCTATCCTCTTATGCGTTCTTTCGTCATAAGTAGTACTGATACGCGCATAAGCAACGACAGCGGCCCGTGCTCATCGCTCCAGGACGAGCGCGAGCCCCTGGCCGACGCCGATGCACAGCGCCACCACCGCAACGCCTCCGCCACGGCGCACGAGCTCGTGCGCCGCTCGCGCCACGACCCTGCCCCCGGATGCACCGAGCGGATGACCGATCGCGATGGCGCCTCCGTGCACGTTGAGTCGGTCGGGGTCGAGGTCCGGCCATCCGGCCAGACACGCGAGCGACTGCGAGGCGAACGCCTCGTTGAGTTCGACGAGGTCGACCTCGTCCCATGTGCGCCCGGCCCGCGTGAGCGCGCGATTCGCGGCTTCCACCGGCGCGATGCCGAACACATCGGGGTCGTTGCCGAAGACTCCTCGCCCGGCGATGCGTGCGAGCGGCTCGCCGTCGATCACGCCCTCGGCCCCGAGCAGGACCGCAGAGGCGCCGTCGTTGATCGGCGAGGAGTTGCCAGCCGTGACGGTGCCGTCGGCGGCGAACAGCGCTCGCAGGCCCGCGAGCTTCTCGAGGGTCGTGTCGTCGCGGATGCCTTCGTCCCGCGCGAGATCGATGCCGGGCACAGCGACGATCTCGCCGTCGAAGACGCCGTCCACCCACGCCTGGGCGGAGCGCCGATGACTGCGCAGCGCGAAGGCATCCTGCGCGTCGCGCGTGATCCCGAACACCGTGGCGAGCTTCTCAGCCGATTCGCCGTTCGAGATCGTCCAGTCCTTCGGCAGGGCCGGGTTCGTCATCCGCCACCCGATCGCGGTGTTCCACATCGTCGGGTTGCCGACCGCCGGCCACGGCTTCGGCGACTTCTCGACGACATACGGTGCGCGACTCATCGACTCGACCCCGCCGGCCAGCACGATGTCGGCGTCGCCCGTCTCGATCGCCCGGGAGCCCTGGATGACCGCTTCGAGACTCGACCCGCACAGGCGGTTCACCGTCGCCCCGGGCACCGTCGTCGGGAAGCCGGCGAGCAGGGCGGCGAAGCGGGCGACGTCGCGGTTGTCCTCCCCCGCCTGATTCGCATCACCCAGGAGCACGTCGTCGATGCGGGCGGGGTCGATTCCCGTGCGCTCGACGACGGCGGCGAGCACCACAGCCGCGAGATCGTCGGGCCGGACGCCCGCCAGCGCCCCTCCCGCTCGACCGAACGGCGTGCGGACCGCGTCGTAGATGAAGGAGGCGGTCATGAGAGCTCCAGTCCGGTCAGTGCGCGCAGCGTCTCCACGGTGTTGTCGCCGAAGGCCTCCTGCACGACGAAACGACCGTCGACGACGTCGAAGACCGCATGGTCGGTGTAGACGCGGGTCACGCAGCCGACCCCGGTGAGAGGGTAAATGCATTCGGTCACGAGCTTCGACGAGCCGTCCTTCGCCAGCAGGTCGGTCATGACGAACACCTGCTTCGCGCCGATCGCGAGATCCATGGCCCCGCCGACGGCCGGGATCGCACCCGGTGCACCTGTCGACCAGTTCGCGAGGTCCCCGTTCTGGGCGACCTGGAAGGCACCGAGCACGCAGACGTCGAGGTGCCCGCCGCGCATCATCGCGAAGGAGTCGGCGTGGTGGAAGTAGGCGGCCCCGGGGAGCGCAGTGACCGGCTGCTTGCCCGCGTTGATGAGGTCGGGGTCGATCCGGTCCGCGACCGGCGCAGGCCCCATGCCGAGGAGGCCGTTCTCGGTGTGCAGGATGATCTCGAGGTCGGCCGGCAGGAAGTTCGCGACCAGGGTCGGGGCCCCGATGCCGAGGTTGACCACGGCGCCCTCGGGGATGTCGGCGGCGATCCGTGCCGCGAGCTCGTCACGCGTGACGCGGGTGGTCATCGCACGCCTCCTTCGCCGGCGGTGCCGGTGGCGGCGGCATCCAGCGGCCGACCCTCGATGTCGACACCGCCGATGAACCCCGCGTCGCCGAGCCAGGCACGACGCCCGACGGCGACGACACGATCGACGAAGAGACCGGGGGTGACGACGGTCTCGGGATCGATGGACCCGAGGGGCACGATCTCGTCGACCTGGACGATCGTCGTAGCTGCCGCCGATGCCATGACCGGACCGAAGTTCCTGGCGGTCTCGCGATAGACGAGGTTGCCCCATCGATCGGCGGCGCGGGCGCTGACCAGCGCGACATCCGCCGCGATCGGGTACTCGAGCACGTAGCGCCGACCCTCGATCGACCGCTCCTCCTTGCCCTCGGCGAGCTGGGTGCCGACGCCGGTCGGAGAGAAGAAGGCCCCGATGCCCGCGCCGGCTGCCCGGATGCGCTCGGCGAGATTGCCCTGGGGCACGATCTCGAGTTCGATCTCACCTGCGCGGTAGAGGCCGTCGAACACCCAGGAGTCGTGCTGCCGTGGGAACGAGCACATGATCTTGCGCACCCGCCGCTCGGCGAGCAGCGCTGCGAGCCCGGTGTCGCCGTTGCCCGCATTGTTGGCGACGATCGTCAGGTCCCCCGCACCCTGCGCGATGAGGGCGTCGATCAGTTCGACCGGCTGCCCCGCGCGCCCGAAGCCGCCGATCATCACCGTGGCACCGTCGGTGATTCCGGCGACTGCCGTCGCGGCATCCGGCACGGTCTTGTCGATCACGATGCCCCCTCGGCGGCGAAGACCTCGCCCGCGATGCGGAACGCGGTGTTGGCCGCGGGGACCCCCGAGTAGACCGCGGACTGCAGGATCACCTCGCGGATCTCGGCGACGGTCAGACCGTTGCGCAGAGCCGCGCGCAGATGCATCGCGAGCTCTTCGTGATGACCGTGCGCGATGAGCGACGAGAGCACGGCGATCGACCGCGAGCGACGATCCAACCCTGGACGCGACCAGACCTCGCCCCAGGCGACGCGCGTGATGAAGTCCTGGAAGTCGGCGGTCAGGTCGGTCGTGGCGGCGATCGCACGGTCGACGTGCTCATCCGAGAGCACCGCTCGCCGCACCGCGAACCCCTGGGTCCGACGTTCGTCATCGCTGAGACCGGTCATCGCCGGCTCCTCTCGTTCAGGAAGTCATCGAGCAGGGCGGAGATCTCGGCGGGGGCGTCGACCGGTGCGAGGTGCGACGCGGACGCGACACCGGCAGTCCGGCCGTCGCGCACGCCGTCGGCGATCTCTCGCGCGGAGCTCTCAGGCGTCACCTGGTCGCGCTCGCCCCAGATCGCGAGCACCGGGGCGTCGATCTCGTGCAGTCGCGCGCGCACGTCGTACTCGGCCAGCGCCTCGCAGCATCGTGCGTAGCTCTCGTCGTCCGCGTCCTGCAGCGCGTGCAGCAGTCGTCCGGTGAGATCAGGATGCGCGGCGACGGAGCCGGGCGCGAACCAGCGCTGCGCCGAGGCGATGATCAGGGCCGACGTGGACTCGGCACGCACTCTCGCGGCGCGCTCGCGCCAGGCCGCGGCCTCGCCGATCACCGCGCCCGAGCAGAGGATCGCGCCTCTCTCGACGAGAGTCGGATGCCGCAGCAGCAGCTCCAGGCCGACTGCTCCGCCGAGCGAGACGCCGGCGTAGCGGACGCTGTCGGCTCCCCGATCCCGAACCGCGGCGGCGACCGCATCCGCGAGGTCGGACACCGAGAACGGCACGGTCGCGGGAGTCGAGGCTCCGTGCCCCGGAAGGTCCCAGGCGACGACACGGTGCGACGTCGCGAGCGTCGGGGCGACCGACTCCCAGAGGATCGTCGAAGTGCCCAGCGACGGGCCGAGGATGAGCAGCGGGGCGCCGGATGGTCCGATCGGTTCGGTGAACGCGAGCTCGATCATCGGCCATCCTCCGATCCGTCGGCGCCCGTGTAGGACGTCGGGTCGAGCAGGCCCTCGAGGTCGAGATCCGCGGCTTCGGGCAGCGCCCGCACGAGCCCTCCGAGATCGGCGCCCTCGGCGGCCGACGCGATGAGCTCGTCGAATCTCGCCCGCCCGATCAGGGGCACGAGCACGATCGCGAGCCGCTCGCTGACGATCAGGGCGCCGGTGAGCGCGAGGTTCCGCGATGCCGCACTCGGATCGACGCGCAGGCTCCGGGCGAGCGAGGACGCGTGCGCCGAGGCGCCGAGCGCGAGTCGGAGGAGTTCGCGCAGCGTCGGCCATTCGGCGTGCCATGCGCCATCGGGCCGCTCGTCGACGGCCAGCGCTGCGACGAGGTGCAGTGTCGCTCCCAGGTGCGGCGCCCGCAGGGCGGCGGAGCGGATCAGCGTCGATGCGACGGGATTCTGCTTCTGCGGCATCGCCGACGACCCGCCGCCGCGTCCCTCGCTCAGCTCGCCGATCTCGGTGCGGCTCAACGTCGCCACGTCGCTCGCGATCTTGCCGAGCGCGTCGATGGTCTGCACCAGGGCGTCGCCGAGCTCGGTGATAGGCCAGCGTGTGACCTGCCACGACTCGGCGGGAGTCTCGAGCCGAGCGTGCCGCGCGAACCATTCCACGAGCGACTCGGCTCTGTCGACGGAGCCCGTGATCTCGACGAACGACGCGCGGGTGCCCGCCGCTCCCGCGAGCTGCGCCGGGAACTCCAGCGCAGCGAGTCGGGTGATCGCCCGGTCGACGCCTCGCACCCAGGTCGCGACCCGGGCTCCCAAGGTGATCGGCAGAGCGTGCTGGGTCAGCGTGCGCGCCGCGACGACATCGCGGCCGTGCCGCTCGGCGACTCCGCGCAACCCGTCGACGACCCCGGTCAGAGACTCGCGCACACGCTCGACCGCGGCGAGGGCGATGATCATCATCGCGGTGTCGACGATGTCCTGGCTCGTCGCGCCGCGGTGGACCCAGGGACGCAGAGGCTCCGGCACGCGGTCCTTCAGCTGCGCGACGAGGGGGATGACCGGATTCCCTCCGTCGACCGACGCCGCGACGAGGGCGGGCAGATCGACCGCATCGGTCGCGGAGGCATCCCCGCGCAACGCGCGCACGATCACCTCATGCTCGCTCTCGGGCAGCATCCCGATCTCGCGATAGGCCGTGACCAGCGCCTGCTCGGCACAGACCAGCGCCTCGAGCACGGCCGCATCGCTCACCGCCTCGTCGTGCCCGGCCGTCACCGGCGAGAGCAGCCCCTCATCGAATGCCGTCATGACTCGCCTCCTCCTGCTCGACGCGCGCGACGCCGCCGATCGCCTCAGTAGACAAGGAACACCGTCTCCCCGTCGCCCTGCAGGCGGATGTCGTGTGTCAGCCAGCCGTCGGGGGTGCGCGTCGCGATCAGGGTCGCACGCTCCTCCGTCGACAGCGAGGCGAGCAGTGGATCGGCATCGAGAGCTGCCGAGTCCTCAGGCAGGTAGATGCGCGTGTGCAGCTTGTCGGGCAGGCCTCGGGCGTAGACGATCGCCGCGAAGAACGGTGCGCGCGCGCCTGCTGGGCCCGGGTTGCGCGTCCAGAACTCGTAGCGGCCCTCGTCGTTCGTGAAGGCACGGCCGAATCCCGTGAACGTGTGGTCGTCGCGGCGGAACGATCCGCGGGCGCGGGGCACGGTGCCGTCGGCATCCGCTCCAAAGATCTCGATGAACGCATCCGGGATCGGGTGGCCCGCTCCGTCGCGCACGGTGCCGGCGAGCAGGATGGCGCCTGGTGAGTGCGGCGAGGCGATCTCGTGCATCTTGGGGTACTCGACCCCGTACGCGAAGAACGGACCGACGGTCTGTCCGGGCGTCGGTCGGCGGGTCCTGGTCGGAACGGACATGCTCACGCCTCCTCCTGCTCGAACCACGTGGCGTCGGGGCCGTCGACGACGATGTCGAAGCGGTAGCCCGTCGACCACTCCGGCGATGTCAGATCGTGGTCGTAGACGCCGATGAGGGCGTCGCGGTCCTTCTGCCGCCAGATCGTGTTGTAGATGGGGTCCAGGGCGAAGAGCGGATCGCCCGGGAAGTACATCTGCGTCACCAGCCGCTGGGTGAACGACGAGCCGAAAACCGAGAAGTGGATGTGCGCGGGCCGCCAGGCGTTCGCGTGGTTCTTCCACGGATAGGGCCCCGGTTTGATCGTGGTGAAGCGGTACTCGCCGTCGGCGTCGGTGATCGCGCGACCGGCGCCGGTGAAGTTCGGATCGAGCGGGGCCGGATGCTGATCGCGCTGGTGGATGTACCGGCCCGACGAGTTCGCCTGCCACAGCTCGATGAGCTGGTCGGCGATCGGACGGCCCCAGGAGTCGAGCAGCCGCCCGCGCACGGTCATCCGCTCGCCGAGGGGCTCCCCCGCATGCTGGATGGTCAGGTCGGACTCGATCGCCGCGACATCGCGCTGTCCGAACGCGGGCGACAGCAGCTCGATGGTCTCGGGGTCGACGAGGCGTGGGTTCTTCGTCGGATGCCGCAGCAGGCTCGAGCGATACGGCGCGAAGTCGTGCATCGTCGCGGGGAGCACCTCACCCGCGGCCTCCCGGCGCTCGAGTGACGCGTGCAGGTCGACGATCTCCTGCGTGATCTCGGCCTGACTGACCTGAACGGGCGATGCGAGCAGCGACTCGGGCGCGGCGGCGATCGTTCCGGATGAGGCGGTCATGGGTGTCTCCTTCGACACGGCGGGCTGCGTTCACAGCATCCTGATCCCCGGGGCGGACGAATGGTGTCCGATTCCCATCCAATGAGACACGAGGCGCGCTGCGTGCGATCATCGACGCATGGCCAACTCCTCCTCGGGCGACTCCGTCACCGAACGACTGATCCGCGTGCTCGAGACGTTCACGCCCGCGCGCACCGTGCAGAGCGCCGCCGAGATCGGCCGCAGGGCCGGGCTGCCCGCGTCCTCGGCGCATCGCATCGTGGGCGAGCTCGTCGATGCCGGAATGCTCGAACGCGACGACGACCGGAGGATCCGCATCGGGATGCGTCTGTGGGAGCTCGCCACGCGGTCGTCCCATGCCCTGCGTCTTCGTCAGGCGGCGCTGCCCTTCATGGAGCGAGTGCAGTCGCGGGTGCGCGAGCACACCCAGCTGGCGATCCTGGAGCAGGACGAAGCACTGTTCCTGGAACGCCTCAGCAGCCCGGAATCCGGCTCGAACGTCACTCGGGTGGCGGGGCGTCTTCCCCTGCATGCGTCGTCATCGGGGCTCATCCTGCTGGCATACGCCGACCGGGCGGTGCAGGAGCGCGTCCTCGCCGGTCCGCTGCCCGCGGTCTCCGCTGAGACCATCACCGACCCGGCCGCGCTGCGTCGCAAGCTCGCCGAGGTCAGGGCCGTCGGGCATGCAGCGGCACCCGGATACATCGAGGCCGTATCCACGGGTGTCGCCGTGCCCGTGCACGATGAGACCGGGAGCGTCGCGGCGGCGCTCTCGGTCGTGCTGCGCCGCGAGGCTCCGATCGAGCCGGCACTGCGCGAACTGCTCGCGGCGGCGCGGGACATCGAGCGCGCACTGGGCGGGCGCCGCTGAGGCGGAATCCCATTCAACGGTAGAAGGCGCTGGGTGCCGCGCCCACGCGCCCACAATGGCTGGCGACACATCCGTCGAAGGAGACGCCATGACCATCACCGTCCGCACCCGCGTCGCCATCGTCGGCGCCGGCCCCGCCGGGCTCCTGCTCTCGCACCTGCTGGCCGATGCCGGCATCGAGTCAATCATCCTCGACAGACGCGGCCGCGACGAGATCGAGTCCACGATCCGCGCCGGCATCCTCGAGCAGGAGACCGTCCGGGTGCTCAGCGAGACCGGGGCGAGCGACCGGGTGCTGACGGTCGGCAACCGGCACGACGGCATCGAGCTTCACTTCGAGGGCGAAGGTCATCGCATCGACTTCCCCTCCCTCACCGGCCGCAGCGTCTGGCTGTATCCGCAGCACGAGGCTCTGAAGGATCTGATCGCCGCGCGGCTCGCCGCAGGTCAGGATCTCCGATTCGAGACCGAGGCCACTGCCGTCGGCGACGTCGAGAGCGATCACCCCTGGGTGACCGCGACCTCAGCGGACGGCACCGATCTGCGCATTAAGGCCGAGTTCGTGGTCGGAGCCGACGGCTCGCGCAGCGTCGTGCGCCCCGCTGTCACAGGCTCCTCCTCCGGCGGATACTTCCGGGAGTACCCGTTCGCGTGGTTCGGCATCCTGTGCGAAGCGCCGCCGAGCTCCGACGAGCTGATCTACAGCAACTCCCCCGACGGATTCGCGCTGATCAGTCAGCGCAGCGCGACCGTGCAGCGCATGTACTTCCAGTGCGACCCCGAAGCCGACCCGCATGCCGTCTCCGAAGCCGAGATCTGGGACACCCTGCAGGCGCGCGTTCCCGGGACGGCCCTGACCGAGGGTCCCATCTTCCAGAGGGACGTTCTGCGCTTCCGCAGCTTCGTCGCGCACGAGCTGCGCCACGGACGCGCCGTGCTCGTCGGCGACGCCGCGCACACCGTGCCCCCGACCGGCGCCAAGGGCATGAACCTCGCCGTCGCCGATGTCGTGCTGCTCGACCGGGCCCTGCGGGCCCTGCTGCTCGAAACCGACACGCGTCTCATCGATGCGTTCGCCGACACCGCACTGCGCCGCATCTGGAAGGCCCAGCACTTCTCGTGGTGGATGACGAGCATGCTGCACACCGCGTCGGATGCATCCGCGTTCGATCAGCGTCGACAGGTCGGGGAGCTGCGCTCGGTCGTCGAGTCGGAGGCAGGTCGCACCTTCCTCGCAGAGGCATACACCGGATGGCCGCACGGGGTCTGATCATTCCGCGGCGAGCGCCGCCCGCCGGATCAGGCGGTGTCCGCGTGCGGCAGTGCCAGCTCCACGAGGCTCACGACGAACTTCCCCGGCTCCTCGAGCATGCAGAGGTGGGCGGAGTTCTCGAACCAGACGACGTGCGTCGACGGAGTGGACACGCGTTCGATCCACCGTTCGACGGGTGGCGTGGGAGTCGTCCAGTCATGGCGTCCGAGGAACTGGAGCATCGGCACGTCGAACGCGGTCCTGTCGCTCGCGTCGAACGACAGCAGAGCGGGCAGCACCTGCGGCATGGTCACCTGCTGCCCGACGCTGATGAGTTCCACCTCGTCCTCCGTGTAGTACGGCGAGAGTGCTTCGGAGTCCGTGAAGTACGCGGACTCCGACCGATAGGCAGACAGCCCGCCGTAGTGCTGCGCCCACCTCCTGCACGTCACGATGCGCTCCAGCGTGAGCGGCTGCGCTCCGGGATACTCGCCGAGCGACTCGAGTTCGGCGACGGCGTCGTCGTTCTGATCGGCGATCGCACTGCGCATCGCGAACGCGAAGCTCTCGGCCTCGTTCTCGGGGCCGGAGATCACCTGCCCGACCCCGATGTAGGCCCAGAGCAGATCGGGTCGCCGCTCAGCCACCGTGATGCCGATGATCGTCCCCCAGCTATGGCCGAGGACCCCCACCCTGCGCACGCCCAGTTCGCGCTGGAGCCACGTGATCAGCTCCACGAGATCGGCGACGTACCGCTCGACGCTCAGGTCCATCCCGTCATGCGCGCCGACCGCAGACCTGCCGCTGGCGCGCTGGTCGTAGTTGACGACGGTGAAGTAGTCCTCGACAGCGCGCTGCCAGATCCACGATGACGGCAGAGCGGGAAGCGCCGGTCCGCCGTGGCAGACGACGAGGACCGGGTTGCGGGCATCCCGACCTCGGATCGAGACGAACTGCGCGACACCTCCCAGCTCGACGTACGCGGTGCGATCGATCGCGTCGGGGTTGGGGATGCGGCACAGATCCGCGATGACGGCTCGGCCTGTGTCGTCGGTCATGGCAGCCAGAGCAGCCGCGGGACACGGCGATCCGACGTCGCCCGACCTCGAGATGCGAACGGCACCACGACCTCAGGGAGTGACGATGTCGAATGCCGGATCGCCGGCCGTGAGCACCGAGGTGAGCGTGGCGAACGCCGAGGCATCGCCGGTGATCTTCACGCCAGGGCTGTCCGTGTCCCCGGCGACGAGGGCGAGCAGCCGAGGCTTGGTCAGAGACAGTGACGCCTGAGCCGTGTCGGAGTCCGCGGCCTTCTCGATGTAGACGAGCACCCCGTTGCGGAGCGTGACACGGAAGTTGCGCGCCTCGTCGGTGAGGGTGAAGTCGAGCGCGACGTCGAAGTCCCACGCACGCGGTCCGTCGACCGAGATGGCGACGGAGTCGAACAGCTGCTCGGCGGTGAGCTGGGCGACGATCTCCGGGGCGTTCGTGGTCGTCGGAGTACCGAAGTTGCCGGTGCGCAGCTCCGTCGCCCCCGACATGTAGAAGTTCCGCCAGGTGCCGTTCTCGGCTCCGTAGGCGAGCTGCTCGAGGGTGGCCGCGTAGAGCTCTCTGACGGACGGGTTCTGCGGTTCGGTGAAGATCGCGTGATCGAGCAGCGTCGCCGCCCACCGGAAGTCGCCCTGGTCATACGCCGCCTGCGCCGCGTCGACGATACGGTCGATCCCGCCGGCCAGAGCCACGTACCGCTCGCCCAGCGCCTTCGGCGGGTGGGGCCACAGGCGCGCGGGATTGCCGTCGAACCACCCCATGTAGCGCTGGTAGATCGCTTTCACGTTATGGCTGACGCTGCCGTAGTAGCCCCGGGCATGCCACGAGTTCTCCAGAATCGGCGGCAGCTGGATCTCTTCCGCGATCTCCGCGCCGGTCATGCCCTGGTTCGTCATCCGCAGAGTCTGGTCGTGGAGGTACGAATAGAGGTCGCGCTGGAGACCGAGGAATTCGAGGATCTCAGCATTGCCCCAGGTCGGCCAGTGGTGCGAGGTGAAGACCACGTCGGCCTGATCTCCGTAGCGTTCGATCGCCTCGGTCAGGTAGCGCGACCAGACGTGCGGATCGCGGACGAGCGCCCCGCGAAGGGTCAGCAGGTTGTGCAGGGTGTGCGTCGCGTTCTCCGCCATGCACAGGGCCCGATACTTCGGGAACAGGAAGTGCATCTCGGCCGGTGCCTCGGTGCCGGGCGCCATCTGGAATTCGATGACCAGGCCGTCGACCGTGTGGGACTCACCGGTCTCAGAGACCTCGGTCGTGGGCGGGATGATTCCAGCGTGGCCGGTGGAAGTGGTCTGCCCCAGGCCCGCGCCGAGCGCCCCCTTCGCGCTGCGCTCGAGAGCGGCGCCGTACATGTATCCGGCCCGCCGCCCCATCGCGGTGCCCGCGTAGACGTTCTCCGCCACCGCTTCGGCCACCGTGCCCTCGGGGGCGATGATCTGCACCCGACCCGACTCGACGTCCTCCTTCGACACGATGCCGAAGATCCCGCCGAAATGGTCGATGTGACTGTGCGTGAAGATGACGGCGACCACAGCGCGGTCGCCGCGATGCTCGCGGTACAGCGACAGCGCCGCTTCGGCCGTCTCCTTCGAGATGAGCGGGTCGACGACGATCACGCCGGTGTCCGACTCGATGAAGCTCACGTTCGACAGGTCGAATCCCCGCACCTGATAGACGCCCTCGACGACCTCGAACAGCCCGTGCTTGGAGACGAGAGTCGACTGACGCCACAGGCTCGGATTCACCGTGTCGGGGGCATCGCCGGTGATGAAGTCGTAGCTGTCGGCATCCCACACCACATTGCCCTCGTCGTCGTGCACCACGGCGGGGCTGATGGTGCCGAGGAAACCGCGGTCCGCCGCATCGAAGTCACGGGTGTCGTCGAACGGCAGCGCCGCCTTCAGCGCCTCCTGCTGCTTCGTGATCGCCGCCGTCGCATCGTTCTGCACCATCGTCTCCTCCTGGGATAGCGACCGCGTCACCGCGGTGGTCGTGCGACTCAGCCTCGCGTCTGCGGACCGGCGGTGCAATCGGCGCTTCACCCATCAGAGGTGAGCCCCGGCGCGCTCCCAGCACGCTGCCATCCGAGCCGTCGCCTTCTCGCCCGGACGAGGAGCAGAACCCCGCCCCCGAGCACGGCGATGCCCACGCCGATCGCGAGCCATGCGTCCCGCGCGTCGAGTCCGGTGGAGGGAAGAGGTGCGATGAACGTGTTCGTGAAGACGAGGCCGATGTTCTGATCGGAGACCGTGACCGTGGTCGATGTTCCGGGAACCTCTTCACCGTCGACCGTGATCCTCGTCTCGGTCGCCCCGCCCGTGTCCGTCTCGGTGACCACGCACTCGCTGCCCGAGGGCACCCCCTCGATCTGCGCCGTCGCTCGGTCCGGTCCGCCGATCTCGTACGACGAGTCGAGGACGACGAGGCCGGGGTCCGGGTGGGACGAATCGATGAGCACGCATGTCACCTGCACCGGGAAGAGCCGGGAGACGGTGTCCGCACCCGATCCGTCGACGATCTTCGTGATGCGGAGATCACCGGTGGTGAACACGTTGGTGATCGCCACAGACGTCTGATCCGCGGAGTCCACATCCGGGAGCGGTGCGAGCTCCGCTGCGGTTCCCGCGACGGTGTCGCCTGCCTGTCCGCCCTCGGTCACGACCAGGGTGGTGTAGTCGGCATCCGCCGGATCGGTCTCCGTGACCTCGCATTCGGCGCCCTGCGGAAGCTCGGTCCACGTGATCGTCTCTCCATCGGCGATCGTCCGGGTCATGGGCTCCAGCGCCTGCACCTGCTGCTCGTCCCAGACGCATTCGAGGGTCACCTCGAAGGGTCCGTATGCGACGGGTTCGCCGTCCGCGGCCACGGCTCCGCCACCATCGACCGTCTTCGACACAGAGACCTGTGCGAGGTCGAAGGTGTTCTGCACGTCCAGTCCCGGCTGTGGCTGGTCGTCGACGCTCAGGATCGACGGGTCCGTCTGCACCGTGAACGCGTAGCTCTCGCCATCACCGGCGACGACCTCTCCTGCGGAGTTCAGGATCGCCGTCGAGCTGGCACCGCCGTCATCGACCTCGGTGAGGCGGCAGGCGGACCCGGTCGGAAGCTCCTCCCACAGTGCCGTCGGCGAGTCGGCGCTGACGACCCGCACTGCCCCGTCGGGGATGCCGACGACCTCTCCGTCACGAACGCACGTGAGCCGCAGCTCGTACGCGGCGTTGCCGAACTTCTCGACGCCGTCGCCCGCGAACGTCTTCGTCACCTCGAGCGAGCCGGTGAGATACCAGTTCGTCGCGGTCACGGTGACGAGGCCGCCGGTCACCGGCACCACGCCGATGCCGACAGAGGTGTCCGCACCGTCGTTGGGCTCGATCACCACGGCATCCGCCCCGTTGAGGTCGTCCTCGGTGACGGTGCACTCGGATCCCGGAACGACATCCGTGAGCGGCGTCGACCATCCGTTCGCCGCATTCAGCTCGACAGAGGTCGACAGCACCGTCTCGCCGGCGAGCACGCAGACGACGGTGAAGGTGAAGGTCTCGTCGGATCCGAACTGCTCGGCACCCGCACCCTCGAGATCCTTCACCAGCAGCAGCGCCGTTGCGTCGTACAGGTTCGTGTAGGTGACGGTGTTGACGGTGGTGTCGGTGCCCGGCTGCAGCTCGGGGATCACCACCGTGCGGCTCTCCTGGTCGATCTGCGGTGCCAGCTCGCCGTCTGCTCCGACGACCTCGGCCGCGGTGATCGTGTCGTCGGCCCCCCGGTCGTCCGTCTCGGTGACGGTGCACTCCGAGCGTGCGGGGATGGGCGAGATCACCTCGGTCTGGCCCGCATCGAGCGTGAACGTGTCGTCCACCACGACCTCTCCGCGGAAGGTGCACACGACGTCGAACTCGAAACCGGTGGGCACGAACGGGCTGTCGGATTCGACGATCTTGCCGACCTCGAGCGCCGCCCACTCGTAGGAGTTCTCGACGGTGAGCGCGAACACCTGATCCGCTGCCGTCACGGTGACGGCCTCGGGAGTGACGACGGCGGCCGTCTGGCCGGCGTCGTCTTCGGCGACCGTGCAGACCGAGCCGACCGGAACGTCGGGGATGACGACCGGGGCTGCGCCCGGAACGAGCGTGACGACCCCGTCATCGACCAGCGGCACCTCGGCGCCGAACCAGTCGCACGACACCGTCGCGGTGTATTCCGCAGGCACGGGGAACCCGTCGGGAGCATCCACGGTCTTCTCGACCGACACCGAGCCGTTGTCGAACTCGTTCGTGACGGACACCTCCACGGGCGTCACGTCGTCGCCGATGATGACCGGCTGGGCCGGACTGATCGTCGTGCCGGTCGCGTGCCCCGCCTCGGGCTCCGAGACCGTGCATGCGGCTCCGGTCGGCAGGCCCTGATAGAACGCGCTGCCCGCGCCGACGATGATGCGGGTGGGTCCACCGGGAATCTCGATGTCGGTGATGACGCCGTTGACGTCCCGTGTGCAGGCGAGGCTGATCAGGTACTCGTCCTGGATCGCCGGATCCAGCTCCGCGGCCGGCGCGCCGACGAGCTCCTTCTGCACCTGGAGGGCGCCGACCGTGAACGTGTTGGTCACATCTGCCTCGACGGGAGTCGCCGGGTCGTCCCCGACCACGACGGTGACGGGACCCGTGCTCGAATTGGCGCCGCCGTCAGCCGTCTCCGTCACCGTGCACTCGGCACCGGTGGGAAGATCCTCGACCAGCCAGGTGGGGTCGTCTCGACTGAGAGTGGCGGAGTCCGAGTACACCGGATCCGGGGTCGCACCCTCGAGCGTGCACACCATCTCGACGGTGAAGGTCGCACCGCCCCACTCGTCTCCCCCGGCGCCCGCGATCGACTTCGTGACCTCGACGGCACCGGTGGTGAACGCGTTCTCGACGCCGACGACGGTCAGCGCCGCCGACGACCCGTCCGCATACGGGAGGATCGTGAAGGAGGTCTCGTCGGTGACGACCTCATCGCCCACCACTCCGTCCTCCGTGACGACGATGGTGGTCTGCGCCGCGCCGCCCGCGTCGGTCTCGGAGACCGAGCACTCGGATCCGGCAGGGAGGTCGGAGAAGGTCCGGATGTCGCCGTCCTGCAGCGTGAACTGCCGGTCGGCCTCGGGGATCGCCTCCTGCCCGAGATAGCTGCAGGTCGCCTCGAAGGAATACGTGCGCGTGTAGGCGACGGGCTCACCGTTCTCGTCGGAGGCACCGCCGTTGTCGACGCTCTTCGCGACGGAGAACCAACCGGCGGCGAAGTCGTTGATGACGGTGATCGCCGCCTGCTCGGGGTCACCGCTGTAGGGGTCCCAGATCGACGGCTCTTCACTCCAGTCCCGATCGGCGGTCACTCCGGTCTCGGGATCCACGGTCACCGTCACCCCCGGGAGCACCGGGTCTTCGGCCACGGTGCAGGTCGAGAAGAGGGGCAGGTTCACGGGTCCGGTCTCGCTGTTGTACTGGAGCACGGTGCCGTCGGCGTCGACCGACGGACGGCTCGCGTCGCTGCCGTCTGCACGCAGCAGGGTGACGGCCTCGCCGCCGGAGGTGCAGGTCACGAGAAGCGGGTAGCTCGCCGGCAGCTCGATGTCGGTGGAGAACTCCGGCGCCTGCACGTCCTTGGCGAGGAGCAGCTGGCCGGTGGCCGCCGCGACGCCCACCTTCTGCGGTTCGACCACGAGAGAGGGCCGCTCGGGCTGCGAGACGGTGGCGTTGGAGCGGGATGCGGTGGCGAAGGAGTTGTAGGCGACGGGAAGACCCGACGGCACGGCCGACGCCGCCGGCAGCACGAACGGCGTCTGCGTCTCGTAGGTGAGTCGCAGCGTCTCGCCCGGACGAAGTCCTGGTGCCGGCGAGAGGGCGTCGGGGTTGTCGTACTCGAGCACGAGGAGCACGCTCCGCGCGGCGGCCAGCGTCTCGGGTGGCGTGGCATCGCTCGCCAGCTCCCATTGGAAGTCGCAGGCGGGGTCGACGGCGGCATCCTCGGTGAACACCTTGATCGCGTTGTCGTTGCAGGACTGGCTGAGCTGAGCCGGAGAGAGATAGATGCCGTACGTGGCATACGCGCTGTCCTGGAGGGAGGCGAAGTTCGCGGCGAGGGTGCCCGACAGCGTCACCGGGAACTGAGACCCGCGGTCCGCCGCGACGATCACGCCCTGGTCGCCGACCGTGGGCAGCGTGTCGACCGCCGCCACCACTCTGGCACTCGTGTTGCCGTTGTTGGTGAAGTCGATGCGCCACGACTCCTCGCCTCCCGGGCGGGTGACAGGGGCGCACGGGAACGAGTGGTAGCCGTCGTCCACGACGCCCGGCAGCGTCGGGTCGCACGCCGCCGCGTCGCCGCTGACGTTGAGCACGCCCAGATCGTCGTCGGCTGTGGCGGGGTCGCCCGCGCCCGTTCCCTTGACGTACTTCTTCGCCGAGATCGCCGCACTGGCGAGCGGCGTGACCTCCGTGTCGGCCGCGCAGGTCGCGACACCGGACTCGGGACTCTTCGGCGCGAGATCGGTACCGTCGATCACCGTCGTGCCCTGGCAGGTCTCGAAGAGGCGGTCGGAGCTGACGGTCACCGTGTTGCCGACGGTCGTGTCCGGGGTGAGGTCGTCGCGGAACCGCAGCGGCGCGGTCACCGTCAGCGTCCAGCCGGCCTCGAACACGAAGTCGTCGGGCGCAGTGATGGTGAGCAGACCGGTGGCCTCATCCAGCTCGGCGCTGAAGCCCGGGTCCTCGGTGGGGGCACCGGAGCCGCTGAGCGCGAAGGCATACGCCGGCGGAGTGGGTTCGACGAGCAGCGAGCCCTCGGCATCCGTCTCGATCTGGTCGACCACCTCGAAGCCGGTCATGTCCCACTGCCCGGTGTTGGCGACGGTGATGACATAGGGGATCGTGCCGGAGGCGCTCACGAGCGCCGACGATCCGCGGGTCTTCGTGACCTCGACCGCGTTCGGTCGATGCAGCACCACGGTCGAATCGGATGCCTCGCCCTCCTGCTCGAAGACCTGATCGGGACCGAACTGCGCCGTGCTGTACGACTGCACGTCGTCGCTGATCACGCCCAGCTCCGTCTCGCCGGGGTTCGGCTGCAGATCGGGTCGGGTGGTCGAGACGAGGACATCGGGGTCGCTGCGCAGGAAATCCCGACGCTCGGTGGTCACTGCGAACGTGAGCTGCGGGTTGAAGGGACGCTCCCACTGCAGGATCTCGCCGTCCGCGTCCACCTGACGCGCGCTGAAGCGCACGCCCACGATCGTGTCCGCGTCGACACCCGCCGGTGGGTCGAGCTGAACGGTCGACGGCGTGGGCGATGCGATCCACTCGCCGGCCTCCCAGCACGGCGAGGCGTCCGTCACCGGTGCGCCGTTGAAGGTGGCGACGAGATCGCCGGCGACCTCGTCGTACTCGACGTCGCGCCCGGCGTCGTCATCGACGAGCACATCCATCGCCACTTCGTTCACCGGGGCGGGGACCGCGATCTGCGCGCCCACGAAGTCCATCGTGTTCCAGAACGTCGGCGTGCTGTCGGTGAGCTCGAAGGACGTGGTGCGCGCGGTCCCGTTCGGTCGTCCGCCGAGCTCGGTGACGTACGTGGTCGATTCGTCCTCATAGACGGATTCGGGACTGATCGTCTTGGTCGTCTCGATCGCATAGCTCGCCGCGACGATCGCGAACTCGTCAGCGGCATCCGCGATGCCCGTGCCGCACTGGTTGTCGGCGCATCCCTCCAGCACCGGGCTCTCGAGCTGCACATGGGCGTCGTTGACGATCGATTCGCCCGCGGGGGTCACGGTGACGGGTTGTGCCGGGTCCGACCTCAGCACGTCTCGCAGCTGCCAGGTGAGCAGGACTCGTCCCGACGCGCCGGTCGGGATCGCCGGGGTCCCGTCGTCCGAGCGGAACGCGACGGAGAGTCCCGTCACGTCGGCGAGGTCGGTGGAGTCGAGCTCGAGGGCCTCGGCATACGAGTACTCCGTCGAACCCGCACCGCGGGCGAGAGTGACCACGGTCTCTTCTTCGGAGATGCCCGCGGGCAGCTCGATCGCGTCGATGTCATGAAGATCGAGGGTGTCGAACGCGGTGTCCGCGAGCGCCTCCCCTGCGGTCGGGTCGTCGATGACCATGCCGGACACCCGGGCGGCAGAGATGTTCGTGGCCACGAGGGTCGCGCTGATGAGCGGATAGTCGGACGGGTCCGCAGGCGGATCCACGGCCGGCAGCCCCAGCTGATCCTGATCGAAGGTCTTGGTGAGCGTGGCGTTGATGGGCTGATCGACGATCAGGATCGTGTCGTCCGCGCCGTCGAGGCTGTCGACTCCTGTCGCTGCGTTGACGCCGCGGGCGCTGGCGGTGTTGTCGACGAGTCCCGGCTCACCCGTGTTGTACGTGTAGTCGTGGAAGTTGCCCAGCACCGCCTGCGAGGGGACGCTCCGCAGCGTGTCGCGCACCTGGAACTGCAGATCCAGGGGACGGCGTTCGTACGACGACCCGACGCCCTCGCCGTCCGTCCCCTCCGAGATCACGATCCGGACCGCGAGAGCGTCGGCGCTCTGCGCCTCGGTGAGCGTGTAGCCACCGAACTCCCCGTCGCATCCTGCCGCGCATGCCTGCGCGGTGATGTCGGTCCATCCCGCCCCGTCCAGGTACAGCGCGACCTCGGAGACGACGTCTCCCGCGATCAGGGGGTCGGTCGTCGTCGTGATCGGATCGATGGCGACGAGGTTCCACGCGTCGTAGACCGATCCCGCCGTATCGGCCGGGTCCGCCGTCTCGGAGATGTCGGTGAGGGTCATGCTGCTGATGTTCAGCCCCTCCGTCGACCAGAGGAGCCGGGCGGTGCGGCGTTCGCCCGACAGCGCGGGAACGTCGTCCTGCAGCCACTGCTTGTCGAGGAAGTCCGGTCCGACCCCGCCGTCGATGGGCAGCACGTCGACGTCATCCGATGCGTCCGCGGTCTTCTCCCCCCCGGCATCGGGGTTGTCGACGAGCGACTGCGCTGTGTTGGCGAAGGTCGCCTCCTCGTCCTGCGCGTCGGTCAGGTCGACGCCGATGTGCGTGGCGACCGTGAACCCGGGCGGGAGCAGAACAGGACAGCCGTCCGCATCCAGCGGCAGGTATTCGAGCTGGATGCCGCCGATGTCGTCCTGGAGATCCGCGGGGATCTCGTACGACCACAGCGACTCCGGGCCCGGCACCTCCGTCGCGTCCGGGAAGTCGGTCCACGGCCCGTCCGGTTCCTGCCAGTAGCGGACGGTGAGAGTCGTGCATGCCGGGATGTCCGTGTTCGTGATCTCCGTGGCCGTGAAGGCATCCCAGAACGCCGTGTCGGCCTGCGGGTCCGCCGGGTCGGAGATGACGAGGCGCTCGGATCCCGTCGTGGATTCCGGCGTGACGTTGCCCGTCAGCGTGACATCCGCGTCGGTTCCCGGCACTCCCCAGATCGTGTCCGGAGCGATGGACTTGGTCACGGAGGTGTCGAGCGTGAGGGGGTCGATCGTGAACGGGGCCGACGCGTCATCGATGCCGATCTGGCCGGCGCTGTTCTCGGCGGCGGTGTCTACCGCGTTGGTGCTCGCCACCGCGTCGTCGGTCGGCAGCGCCGTGATGTCGATGGGGATCGCCGCGTAGGAACCGGCGACGATCGCATCCCCCTCGGCCGAGTAGACGATGGTGAATCCCTCGACCGTGCAGCCGTCGGTGGGCTCGGGCAGCGTATCGGGAGTGGTCGTCGATTCCGTGCTGGCTGCGCAGTCGCTGTACTGATAGGTGATCTCGGCAGCGGTCGCGGCGACGGGCCATTCCACATCGCCGAATCCGTCGAACCGCAGCCCCTGCTCGGTGAAGGTCGCGGCGCCCGCAGTCGGCTCGGTGACGGTGAGCGTCTGGACGTTCTGGGATCCGACGGTGGCGACGATGCCGGCGGTGGCGCTCTGGCCACTGACGAGCGTGTTGTCGCTGAACGACTTCTCGATCGTGACGTCGGGGAGGCGCTGGGCGATCACGACGGACGCCGAGTCCGTCGTGGGGTCGCTGGATTCTCCGGCGCGGGCGACCGTCGACGACGCATCGTTGACGACCGTCACGTCGGTGTCATCCGGAATCGATGTGACGGCGTCGTTCGTGACCGTGTGGACGACGACCTCTCCCGTGGCCCCGGGCGCGAAGGTTCCGGTGAAGGTCACACGGACACCGCCGGACTCGCTGATCGGATCCGGGGCTGTCGTCGTCCAGGTGCCGTCGACGAAGTACTCCGTCGTCGTCGACTCCGTTCCGTCCGGAGGCGTGATGTCGTAGCCGGTCACATCGAGGTAGCCGCCGAACTCTCCCGGGGGCGTCACCGGGTCCTGGATGACGATCGTGTCGACGTTCTGGTTCGAGGCGTTCCCGGGAGTGACCGTCCAGTCGACCACCTCACCGGGTACCGCCGGAAGGGTGCTCGTCGGCGCGACCGTCTTGTCGATGCTCGACTCGAGCGTCGTGTCCACGGCGAGCACGACGTCCGCGGTCGCCGGCGTGGCCGGCGCGTTGTCGGCGACCGCCGTGGCCGTGTTCGTCACCGTCGCACCGTCCCACGTGCCATCGGCCGCAGGGTCGACGATCGCGTTGACGGTCACCGTCATGCTGTATCCCGCGGGCCAGATGACCGGGTCTGCGGTGAGATCCAGCCCAGGGGTGATGGCGAAGCTGTTCTCCGCCGTGTCCACGTCGAGGTCGTAGTCGCCGGCGGGCTGTCCGGCTGGCGGGTTGATCTGCACCGTGACCGGATTCGCGATCGCCGGGTTGAACAGGAGCGGATCCGGGAGCTCGTCGCTGATGACGGTGTTGAGGCAGCCGGGGTCGTTCACCGACGAGCAGTTGACGGTGATCTGATAGGTCACCGTGTCGCCGGGTCCGAAGGGGCCCGCCTCGACTGCGGACTTCTGGATCGAGAACGCCGCCACCGCGAAGGCCGGCGCCGCTCCGAAGACCAAGGATGCCGCGGCGAGCGCGAGCACGGTGAGTCCTGCGAGAAACCGTCGTCGCCGTTCCATGTCGATGACCCCCCTGAGCCTGCGTGGATCAGGCCAGCGTAGGAAGGTCCCGAAGAGACCGACAGGACGCCCTCACCCGGCCGGGGTGACACCGGGTGGTGGCGCGGCGAGCGTGCCCATCCGCCTCAGATGACGGCTAGCGCGACCGGGCTTCGCTCTCGACGGGCTGCCGGCTGGCCGACTCACGCACTCGGAACCACAGCGTCAGCTCCATGATCGCGCGACCGATCATGTCGTGATCGCCCATGCGGAGATCGTCGAACGAGTCGCGATATCCCGAGGCCGTTCCAGGCTCGGGAGCGACGAGGGACTGATATCCCATCGTCCAGTCCCGGAAGCGCCGTTCGTGCAGCGGTTCTTCGATCAGCACGCGGACATCCGTGTGGCGCGGGTCGCGGCCGATCCTCTCCATCAACGCCTCGACGTCAGCCCTGGGCCCTTCGAGGATCTGCACGAACTCTCCGCCGCGGTAGAGCAGCATGCCGGTGATGTCACGGTCGCTGTTGCGGGCGCGACTCACTTCCAGCAGTTCACCGAGCTCGTGTTCGCCGAACGGCTGCGTGGCGCTGCTGCAGTAGACGAGCGAGACGAGCGGATTCTGTTCAGTCATTCCGCACCCCGTCCCCGCCGTGGTGAGCCGACCGATGCGCGCCGACCTCGACGGTGGCCGTCACCGCCGCCATCGCTCGATGGTGGTCCGCGAAGTCGCCGATGGAGCGCGAGGCCGCGTCGAATGCGCGCCAGACGCCGTCGGACAGACGGTCGACGTAGCCGAGGAAGGAGCCGTCCTGGCTGCCCACGTAGAAGCCGTCTGCCACGCTCGCCCAGAGCGGGCGAACAGGCGTCGGCGATTGATCACCCATGCCCTCAGCGTACCTTCGAGATTCCGGGCGGGCTCCGGATCATCCTCCAGGCGGAGTGACGATCGGAACGCGCGGTCCGGCTCTGGCAGGATCAAGGACATGATCACGGTTCACCTGCGCTACGAGATCGACCCCGACAAGCTCGACGACTTCACCGAGTACGGCAGGGCATGGATCCGTCTGGTGGCGAAGCACGGCGGGACCCACCACGGCTACTTCATGCCGAGCGAAGGCGACAGCGATGAGGCGTTCGCGCTGTTCACGTTCCCCTCGTTGGCCGAATACGAGGTCTACCGCACGGCATCGAAGACCGACCCCGAGTGCATCGAGGCCTTCGAGTTCGCACGCAAAACCCAATGCATCCGCCGCTACGAGCGCCGCTTCCTCAGCCCCGTCTTCTCGGCCGACGCCGACTGAGGGGGATGCTCCCGCCCGGTGCGTCAAGGGGGTTCGACGGTGCCGCTCTCCGTCCTAGCGTCTGCGCATGGCTATCGAACTGAATCACCCCGCCCTCGAACACGCCCGCTCGCTGGTCCGCGACGGCAAGGTCGTCCGCGACGAGCGCGACGACTGGTCGGAGGCCGCGCCCAGCGCTGACGACGAGAACCGCTTCATCGAGCAGCACGGATGGACCGAGTTCTCCCACTGGCACCTGGGCATCGACAAGAGCGAGAACCCCGAGACGAAGAAGGCGTACTCCTTCCCCTTCGGGGATCTCCGCTCGGTACGCCGCTCGGGAGTCATCTCCGGTGAGAGCCGTGCCGGGCAGTACGACCACACCGAGATCCGCGACGAGCTGCGCAAACTCCTCGAGCTGATCGACGCCGACCGCGACTAGCTCGGACTCCGGATACCTCAGTCCGAAGGCGACCGTTTGCCGGGATGTTCGGCCCCGGCCGTGGCCACGGGCCGCGACATCATGATCTCGATCCGTCCGTCCGGGAGCGTCTCGCTCGTCCCATCGGGCGCGAATCCCAGGCGCGTATACGCCGCGATCCCCCGGGGGTTGCTCTCCATCACACCGAGATGGATCGTGTCCGCTCCGCGGGAGGAGACATAGTCCGCGCAGGCGACCATCAGCGCGTCGACGGCTCCCTGACCCCGGTGAACCGGTGCGACCCAGACCCCGTTGACCACCCAGCGGCCACTCATGTCGTAGACGCCGCCGATGCCGACGTCCTCGCCATCGATGCTCGCGATGAATGCTCCGGGATGAGTCGAACGGCTCCGCCAGACATCGTCGCCGAACGCGGACTCCCGCTGCAGCGTCGACCCGAACATCTCCGGGGACTCTGCGAGCGCGGCCAGCCGAAGGTCTCGGTAGCGTTCCCACGTCGCAGAGGGCGCCGGAGTGATCGTCACATGCATGCCAGAAGCCTGCCAGAGCGCGGGACGCGACGTGAGATCCGTCGCTGCCTAGACCCCCGTGCCGTCGCTGAGCGCGTTGCGCTTGTCGCGTCGGCTCTCCCGAATGACGCTGATGACGCTGATCGCCAGCAGGATCAGAAGCAGGCTCTCCACGTACCCGAGCGCTCCGGTCCCCGAGTCGTCCGCAGGCGAATGCTGCACGGGGACCGATGCGGACGGAAGCCCGACGTCGGACCCGACGTAGAGGACCCAGTCGGTGAGAGCGTGAATGAGCATGGCGACCCAGATGCGTCCGGTGACGCGACGGATCCAGTAGTAGGTGGCGCCGGCTGACATCAGGGCGATCACATTGAAGGCGATGATGAAGAGCGGCAGACCGCTGAACAGGTAACCCGGAATATGGGCGAGCGCGAACACGAAGCACGTGAGGAGGAACACGGCGAACTCGCCGAAGCGCGCGCGGACCGCTGTGAGCAAGACGCCCCGGATCACCAGCTCCTCACCGAAGCCGACCATCAGCGTTCCCAGCGCCACGACGGCCAGGAAGCCGAGCGAGCGCTCAGCCCAGGGCACGTCGAACAGCTCGACCACCGGCACGGCGAACGCGAGCACGGGAATCGAGATCAGCCACCACCGGCGAGGGGTGAGGGTCGGGGTCGGTCGCTCCCTCCACACCTCGGCACCCCAGCCTGCCCACCGCAGGAACAGCAGAACGCCGCCGATGCCCACGGCGAGGGGGATGAAGTGACCGAGGGAGAAGTCCGCCAACGAGCCGTCGTCGCCGACCAGCCCGCTGAGGAGGTTGCCGAGCCCCCACGCGCAGAGAACGTAGAAGACCACGACCCCGAGTGCGAGCCAGATGCTGCGGGGACGTCCGATTGCGGTCTTCATCCTGAGGCTCCCCTGATCCGGCGGGCGGCGCCCCGTCGACGCCGCATGAGAGCGAGCTTCCGGTCTCCTTGGCAATCCTAGGGTTCCGGAACCTCCGCTCGTCGTTCGCCGACTGACGCAGAGAGGTCGCTCACCCCTTCGGAGCGAACGAGCCCAGAGCCGACCGATACTGCGCGCTGTCGCTGCGCACCTCATCGGTGACCAACAGCGCGTGAGGGCCGATCTGTCGCACGTGCAACTCGCGGCACGGGATGGTCACGACCTTCAGTAGGCCGCGACGCCAGGCATCCGCGAGCGCCTCGACGTCTCGATGCTCGGGACTCTCGGCGAGCGTCGTCGGTCGTGTCTCGACGTGAGAATCGAAGCCGCGCCGCTCCCAGTCCCGATATGCCTCATCGTCGAAGACATCGCCGCCGAAGTCGTCTCGCCATGCTGGCCCGACGAGCTCGCGCAGAAGGCGCTCCCGCTCCGTCGAGCTCAGGTCTGAGCTGAACACCGCATCGAGCAGACCTCGGTCGGGTTCGACGGCGGCGTGCGCGAGCACGTCCTCCCAGATCCGCGACCAGGCTGCCGACCAGCGGTCGCGGGTGACGGCATCCACCGGGTTCGCCGCAGCCGCGGGCATCTCGATCAGCCTCGGCGGCAGCGTCTCGCCGACGGGACGCAGATCGTGCGCCTCTCGAATCCAGAGCAACTCGAGCAGGAGCTGTGGCCTGTCCTCCACGGTGATGGACATGTCGTGCGGCCAGGGGTTGCCCGGCATCGGAGTCGTCGATCGCATCCCGTCAGTCCATCGGATCGCCGTGCGGCTTTCAACCGGTTGCTGTCCCCCGAACGGCGGATACCGGAGGATGCCGGCATACGAGAGGATGGCCTTTTCTGCGGAATGCGAGCGACGGGTGGACGCGATGAGGGGCTCTCGATGACGGCACCCGGGCAGCCGGTGGATGGGCTGTCCGATTTCGCGGAGCTCATGGCGCATGAGCAGGAGTTCAGCGGTGATCGGGTCGACCCCGCGGTGCGCAGAAGACGCCGGCGACGAGGACTCATCATCACCGCCGTCTGCGTGGTCCTGCTGCTGGCCGTGACCGGAGGGTACGTCGGGTGGGCGCTCACGGCTCCGGTGGATCCGCCGGCCGTGACCGCACGCGCACCGCAGGTCCCGGTCGGCGACGCGGCTGCCGTCGCCACGCATACGGCTGCGGCATCGGCGATCAGCGTGTCCGGCGCCGACGCGTACCTGGGCGAGGGGGCGAGCGGCACGTGGTCGGCGACGGGGACGGGCGAGCCGCTCCCGATCGCGAGCATCACCAAGCTCATCACCGCCCTCGTCATCCTCGACGCGTCACCGCTCGCCTCCGCAGACGACCCCGGACCGACCATCACGTTCGGCAAGGCCGATCACGACCTCTACGACCAGTACTACGTGCAGGGTGCGACCATCGCTCCGATGCCCACCGGCACCTCGATGTCGTTGCACGATGCCCTGGCCGTCATGCTCATCCCCTCCGCGAGCAACTACGCCGACGCGCTGTCCTCCCGGATCTTCGGGTCGCAGAGCGCTTTCCTCAGTGCGACGCGCGCCTGGCTCGCAACCCAGGGCCTCACCGGAACGACGGTCACCGAGCCCACTGGCATCAGTCCGAGCAACACGAGCACGCCCGCCGATCTGCTGGCCATCGCGAAGCTCGCCGCCGCGCATCCGGCGATCGCTCGGATCGTCGCGACCCCCTCGGTCTCGATCCCCGGCGCCGGTCAGCTGATCAACACGAACGCCCTCCTCGGCACCGCCGGGATCACGGGACTGAAGACCGGCAACCTCGGCGAGGGCACGCACAGCCTGCTGTACACGGCGACGCTCGACGTGGGCGCGCCCGATCCGCTCGCGATCACCGGCGTCGTCCTCGGCGGATCATCGCGCGAGTCGGTGAATGCCACCGTGATCGCCGAGCTCGAGAGCATCCGCTCCGGCTTCCATCAGGTGCCCGTCGCGAGCGAGGGCCAGGAGATCGGAACGATCTCGACACCCTGGGGGTCCACCGCCACCCTGGTCATCGGCGAGGACGCATCGATCTTCACCTGGTCGGACACGCCGATCGAGCTGACGATGGACATCGACACCCCTCCCACCTACCGCGACGGCACGGCCGTGGGGACCGTCACCTGGACTGCCGGACCGAACACCGTCACTGCCCCGGTGACCATCGCAGGGACCATCGATCCGCCCACCGAGTGGTGGCGGCTCACCCACCCGTCCGAGCTCGGCTCCGCGACGGATGCCGAGGGCTGAGGCCGCTCGACCGCGCATCGGAACGCTGCGTGCCGACCTTCGGACGAAAGTCGAAAGATCGACCGATCGACCTCCGCCTGCGTTCTCCGGCTATACGATCTGCATCGAGGCGCCAGGCTCGATGTGCTCTGCGGAAGGACAGCCGGATATGTCAGCGGACCCGATGACCTCTCGACCTGTGGCACCGAGATCCGCCGCCGTCTCCGCCTGGGCGCCGCTGGCCATCCCGGCATTCCGGGTGCTGTGGTTCGCGCAACTGGGCAGCAACATCGGCACCTGGATGCAGACCGTCGGCGCACAGTGGTACCTCGTCGACGCCGCGGCCAGCGCGACCATCATCGCCCTCGTGCAGACGGCGAGTCTGGCCCCGGCCGTGCTGTTCTCCCTCCCCGCGGGCGTGCTCGCCGATTCCCTCGACCGCCGCAGACTGCTGATCTGGGGGTCGGTGGCGAGCGCCGTGATCGCCGCGGCGCTGACCGTCATCGCCGCCCTGAACGAGCTCACTCCGTGGACGATCCTCGGCTTCACGTTCCTGCTCGGTATCACCTCCACGCTGACGTCCCCGGCCTGGCAGGCGATCCAACCGGAACTCGTGCCCCGCCCGCTCATCGGCGCGTCCTCCGCGCTCGGCGGCGTCACGGTGAACGGTGCCCGCGCCGTCGGCCCCGCGCTCGCTGGCGTGCTGCTGTCGCTGTTCGGCGCGCCCGTCGTCTTCGGCATCAACGCGCTCAGCTTCATCGGAGCAGTCGTCGCCCTTCTGTGGTGGCGACGGCCGCCGCAGAGCGGACTCGACGACAGGGAACCGTTCACGGCCGCGCTGCGCGCAGGAGTCCGGTACGTCTCATCCGCCCACCTCGTGCGCCGCATCCTTCTGAGGTCCGCTCTCTTCGCCCTGCCCGCCAGCGCACTGTGGGCGCTGCTTCCCGTGACCGCCAAACGGCTCGACCTCACAGCGAGCGGATACGGCCTCCTTCTCGGCGCCCTCGGTGCCGGCGCCGTGCTCGGCATCTTCGTTCTGCCCATCGCCCGGAAGAGGTTCTCGGACAACGCGGTGATCGCGGTGAGCGCTCTGCTGTTCGCAGCCGGCACGCTCGCCGCGGCATGGCTGCCGTTCGTCCCCCTGCTGCTGCTGCTCGTTCTCGCCGGAGTCGCCTGGATCGGCACGCTCACCGTGCTGAACGCCGCACTGCAACTGACCCTCCCGCAGTGGGTGCGATCGCGAGGAGCATCGATCTACATCCTCGTCTTCATGGGAACGATGGCCGTCGGGTCGTTCGGCTGGGGCGCCCTGGCCGGAGCAGTCGGCACCGCGACATCGCTAACCGTGGCCGCGGCGCTGCTCGTCGTCATCGCAGCCAGTGTGATGTGGCTGCCGCTTCTGCCGGGCACCAGCACCGTCGACCGGACCGTCTCGATGTCATGGCCCACCCCGACCCTCGTCCTCGACCCCCAGCCGACAGACGGCCCCGTTCTCGTGCAGATCACCTACACCGTGCGACCCGACAGCATCGACGCGTTCCGAGAATCCATGCGACTGGTGGAGAGTTCGCGGCGGCGAACCGGCGGGTACCGATGGACTCTCCTCCGCAGCGGCGAAGAGCAGGACCTGCTGCTCGAGTCCTTCATGGTCCCCTCCTGGGGAGAGTACCGACGACAGCAGACCCAGAGACTGACCGGTCGCGACCGTGAGATCCAGGCGACCGCGCGGGCGCACACCGACGGCGAGCCCACAGAGGTGCACTACTTTCCCGAGCCCACGCCGCCCCGCAGGAGACCCGGACCTCAGCGCTGAACGGCCTCAGGGGGACAGAAGAAGGCATCCGCCTTCGGATGCCGGGGCATCTGGGAATCCCGTGAGAATCGACGGGCTGGTCACGACCGCGCCGATAGCGTCGAAGCATGGATATCGACACCAGACGACCCCAGGTTCGCCGTGCACGCATCCTCTCGCCCCTGTTCGGGATGGCGGTCACGGCTGCGCTGCTGGCCGGATGCGCAGCCCCCGCGTCCCCCACCCCGACGGTCACGCAGACGGTGACGGCATCCGCTGATCCTGCGCCGAGTCCGTCGCCCAGCGCATCCTCCACGCCGGCCGCGGGCGTCAGCCCATCGGGCATCGGAGACGTGGAACTCGGCGCGCCCTACGACGAAGCCGTGGCGGCGGCGGGTGCCGCTCCGGTTGACGCCTGCCCGTGGCTCGCGTCCACGGAGGCCGACGGATACATGCTCACCGTTCAGCGCCCCGAGGTCTCGGAACAGGACCCCGCGGTGGTCGACCTCGTGCAGGTGTCCGCCTCACCCGTCGACCTCGAAGGCAAGCCGGCCGTCGGCCCGCTGACCGCTGAGGGGATCGGTCTCGGTTCCCGGCTCGACCAGGCGCTGGCCGTCTACCCCGACGCGGTCGAAGTCGAGAGCGTCGGCGATCGCCGCTATCTCGCGATCGAGTCGGAAGCCGGCACCGGTTCGGTCTTCCTGACTTACACCGCCGGAACCGACATCATCTGGGGAGTGACGGCGACGACCCTCGACGAGCCGCCGTACGAATCCTGCGCGTGAGCGGGGGCGTGAGGCGGGCGTGAGCGCGGGCGCGAGGCGGGAGCATCCGGAGTCGAGCGTCAGGCGAAGGGTGAGTCGGCCCTGTCTCGTACTCCTCACGCTCGGGTGCGAGAGTAGCGACTGACCCAGAGGCCGGGAATCGGCTCGGCATCCGACTGGTGCACGAAGCCGAGGGACTCGTACAACGCTCGAGCTGGCGCATTGTCGCGCCCGGTCGCGACGACCGTCTGGGGCGCGAGCGACACGACCTGCCCCACCAACGCGGCGCCCAGGCCTTTCCGGTGATGGGTGGGGTCGATCATGAGGCGGTCGAGGTCGACGACGTCGTTCTCGATCACGTATCCCACCGCGCCGGCGATCTGGTGATTCTCGTCGACGCAGACCAGCCACTCCAAGCCAGCCGAAAGCAGGTCGGACGCCGTCTCATGGAGCGGCGGAATGCGGTCGTCACCGATCAGCCGAGCCTCGACAGCGTACGCCTCGTGCTGAAGCTCAAGGAGGCGCGGCGCGTGACTGCGCACTTCATCTGCGGCCAATCTTCGCGTCAGCACAGTCCGCCGCCCCTTCACCCGATCGAGCCGGTAGACCCGGCCTTGGCCTTTGTGTCGCCACAGAGACCACATCAGTGTGGCGCGACGACGGAGAGTCGGGGGCCGGCCCCAGCTTTTCTTCGATCATGCGCCGCCTCTCGACCCGTGGCGCTGTTCGACGGTGCGATCTGGGTGCGGCGACAGCTCAGCGATCCGCTGGCTTCGTCGACACACGGCATCACCGCTGTGACCTCCCGGGCCTCTCGTCGCGGAGGACGGATGCGGGACGCCTCGCGCGAGGGAGGAACGCTGATGCGAGGCGCCCCGAGTGAGGCCGATGCCCGCCGGAGTCACTCCGGCCAGATGATCGCCCCCGGCGCCATCCGGCAGAGTCAGGATCCCCGCTCGAATCCATTCCCACAAGACTCAACTAGACATCGAGTGACGAGGTACTCCGCGTTACCGCGCATCGCAGGCTTGTACCGCTCGAGGTCATCGACAGGCACCATGATCGACCCACCAGACCAGGCGCGTCTCGCACGTCTCCAGGAGATCCGACAGGGCATGGAGGAGCTTCGGATCGAGGCTCTCGCCGAACGTCGAGGTAGAACCTTCACGACCGAAGAGACGCTCGCGTTCATCCGGCGACATGATCTCGACGCAGACAGCCCCTCGCGCCAGACGCGGGTTGATTCACACCCTGCCAACACCTAGGTACATAAGTGTTGGTATGATGATGTGATGTCCACGTCTTCGCCCAGCACACGCATCCCCATCGATGCCGTCTCGAGCGAGACCCTCGACTGGGCGCCGCGCGCACCGGAGATGTTCTCACGGGCCGAGGTTGTGCGTCAGACCGGGCCGTACGAGGCGACGGTCACAGCACCGATCGCCGAGTGGAGCCCGCAGGTTCCCAGCGAAGACGCCGCTGATGTCGAAGACGCCACGCGCCAGCTGGTCGCGTTCGACGAGCATGCGCGGCGCACGTTGGGCACCGACAATCCGGCCCTGGGCCCGATGACCGCGATCCTGCTGCGCACAGAGTCCGCGTCCAGCTCACAGATCGAGCAGCTGACGACGTCGGCGAAGCAGCTCGCTCTCGCCGAGATCGATGAAGGCGACAAGGCCAACGCGCTCACGGTGATCGGGAACGTCCGCGCCATGGAGGCAGCCCTCGCGCTCTCGGACGAGATCTCCGAGGATTCCATCCTGCAGATGCACCACGCTCTGCTGCGCCACCAATCAGGCCTCGAGCACGAAGCAGGTCTCTACCGCCAAGAACAGGTCTGGATCGGCCCCGGCAACGCCGGCCCCCGCCAGGCGGAGTTCATAGCTCCCCACCACGACCGGATTCCCGGTGCGATCGGTGACCTGGTCAGATTCGTGAAGCGCCAGGACATCTCCGTGCTTGTTCAGGTCGCTGTCGCGCACGCCCAGTTCGAGACCATCCACCCATTCGTCGACGGCAACGGCCGCACCGGCCGCGCGCTCGCGCAGTCGATCCTGCGCAACAAGGGTCTCGTCGGCTCCACCGCCGTACCGATCTCTGCAGGACTGCTCGTGAACACCGGGCGCTACTTCCAGGCGCTGACCGCTTTCCGAGCCGGCGACGCTGCCCCGATCATCCGCGAGTTCGCCATGGCGAGTCGCATCGCCGCGTCCACGGGGACGCAGCTGGTCGACGATCTCGTCGCGCAGCTGGACGAGTCCCGCGCTCTACTCCAGGGCGTCCGCTCCGACGCTGCGGTCTGGAAGGTCCTTCCCGCGCTCGTGGGCCAGCCGGCTGTGAACACGAAGTACCTCATGAGCGCGCTCGGACTCGGCGAGATGGCGGCGCTGCGCGCGCTGGACACACTCACCGATCGCGGGGTGCTCACCGAGACGACCGGCCAAGGACGCAACCGCGTCTGGCAGCACCGCGGGATCTTCGACGTCCTCGACGGATACGCCGAGCAGATCCGCCGGATGACCGCTCGAGGCTAGCCGCGCTCCTGTGCGCTCGGGCAGACGGCTTCTGTGGAGGGAAAGTCGGTCACTCACCGACGCCCGCATACTGTTGGTCGCCAGACCCCTCAGGATGCCGCGCCACTGCGTCGGTCCCGCTCGGCCTCGAAACCCGATAGAATATGGCTCTGAAACCATTTCTGAGAGGAGGCGACATGACGAACGCATCAGTTCTCTTGCGCGCCGCTCGAAAGAGCCGCGGCCTCACACAGAAGGATCTCGCCCAACGGACCAACGTCGACCAGGGCCGAGTCTCGCGATTCGAAAGCGGTCGCGAGGCCGAGTTCAGCACCGTCGAGCGCTTCCTCAGCGGCACCGGCCACCGACTGTATTCCGCACCCACGCGGCGGGACGACGCGGCGACCATCGCCGCAGCGATCCGTAGGTACCTGCGTGCGGGCGACAAGTACAGTGCTCTTCGCGAGCTCATCCAGTTGAGTGACAACCTCGACTCCGAACACGGCCTTGTACGCGGGGTCCTCGGCCTCGCCGAGCCGGAGCCGACTGGCGACCGCGCGTGGGATGCGGCCCTTGCAGCACTCGTGGATCTTCGCCTCGGCGAGGAGGGACTCCCCTCTCCCGCATGGGTTGACGCTCCGAACAGACAGCTCCGGGCGCCTCGAACCCTGGACGTCGATCCTGCGGACCCGATCCCAGCCCCCGAGGACGTCCCCGCCGAGTTCCTCGAGCGTGGCGTCCTTGTCTGGCGAGACACTCTGGCGAGCGTCTGATGGGCGACTCGCTCGATCGCGACGACATCATCTCCGGCCTCCGTGACCTCGTCGGTGAGCTCCACACGGCCGGTGAAGTCGCGGGCATACGCCTCGTCGGCGGTGCCGCGCTCGTCATCAGGTACTTCGACCGGCGCACCACTGGAGACCTCGATTCTCTTCACATTCACCCCGGAAGCGATGACGCCGTCCTCGCCGCAGCCGAGCGTGTGGCGGATCGACGAGGATGGAGCGCCGGCTGGTTCAACTTCGCGGTGGAGAACGCAGACTCGGTGCCCACGTTCGGGCGGCGACCCGTCGAGTGGGAGACGATCTACGACCGCGACAGCGTTGTCGTCCAAGTCGCCTCGAAAGAGGCGCTCCTCGCCATGAAGCTCCGCGCCAATCGCCCGGGGCGCGACGTGGACGACATCCGCCAACTGCTCGCCCTGTGCAGCCTCACCACGCTGGCGGACGTCGAGGAGCACTACGAGGACTTCTATCCCGGTGACGGCCTCACCGACCGCGCTATCGGCATGGTCGAGCG